>JAULUM010000001.1:0-18553 GCA_032111565.1 Rhodoluna sp.
ATACACATTAGCCTAGTATGTTTATCAGATAAACATTAGAGGAGATCATCAATTGAGTGAATTGCACCTAGTAATTGGAAGTGGAACTATCGGCAGAAGGCTTGCCAGAATGCTTGCAGCCGATGGTAAGCGGGTGGTTCTTATTGCCCGATCTGCTGCCAAGGAGGCTATTGCTGGTGTCGAGCAAAAAGTTGCAGACGCGACTTCGGTTGAGTCACTCCTTGCAGCGGCACCAATGGCCAAGACGGTTTATAACTGTGCCAACCCCGATTACACAAAATGGACTTTGGAATGGCCAAAGCTTTCAAATGCTGTAAATGAGTATGCTATGCGAGTAGGAGCTGATTTAGTTATCTGCTCAAATCTCTATGGCTATGGCCCTTACGACGGAGTTCTGAAGGAGGATGTCCCGCTCAATGCCACCTGGACCAACGGTAGCGCAAGAGTAAGAGTCTGGGAAGAAGCAAAGGCTCTACAGGATGCCGGCAGGCTGAGTGTGACAGAGGTTAGAGGTTCCGATTACATTTGTGCAAATGAACAGAGCCGCATGGGAGATCGAGTGGTGCCAAACCTCATACAGGGCAAACCAATCCAACTACTTGGAGAACTGGATCAACCTCACACTTGGACAGATCCAGATGATGTGGCAAGGCTAATGATGACTCTTGCCGAGGATGATAGAAGCTGGGGCAAGCCATGGCATGTTCCAAGCAATGAACCCAGAACCCAACGTCAAGTAGTTGCAGATATCGCATCTGAGCTTGGTGTTTCAAAATATCGATTGACTTCGGCTGGTGTTTTTCTGGAAACAATACTCGGCGTTTTTAGTCCGATGATTCGCGAACTCAACCGAGGTCGCTACCAATTCAACAAACCGTTTATTGTCAGCTCCCAAGCCGCCACTGAGACCTTTGGGTTGAAAGCCAAACCTTGGGACAAAGTCATCGGAGATTTGGTCGCTGATTACCAGAAAAGAAACGGGATGGCGCAATAGCCCTAATTCACCACAGTAAACATAACCGGAAAGGAAAGAAAAAAATGAGTGATGCTTCGAGATGGATGATTGCACTTTCTTTTATATCGCTACCTACAATTGCCTTCGGGGGATACTTCCTGTTATCGATCCTCAAGAAACAAAAAGGTACTGAGAATATCTCAGCTATTCAGCGCGACTACTTCAAGGCAGGTCATGCTCACGCTGGGGTGCTTGTGATTCTATGTATCATAGGGCAACTGGTTCTCGACTTTTCGCTCTTCAACGAAACATTGACTTGGGCAATTCGAATCGGCTTGTTTGCTGCACCACTATTGATTTCGGGTGGATTCTTCGGCGGAGCGCCAACTAGGGCCGATGGCAAGCCTGGTTCCCTAATCAAGCTTGTGCCTATCGGTGCGATTGTCCTTAGCTTGTCGACAATAGCTGTTGGCCTGAGCCTTCTAATCTCCATCTAGGAGCATGCAGATCAGGGCCAAATTGTTGCATTAATGCTATGTAGTATGTATGCTACATCCATGAGTAGAAATGCTGAAGAACCGGTAGTCAACCATATTGAGGATTTCCGAAGCGCTAAGGGTCTTAGCAGGCAGGAACTAGCAGATCTGGTTGGCGTTCACTACCAAACAATTGGCTACTTGGAGCGTGGGGAATACAGTCCCTCGCTAGTTCTAGCTCTTCGCCTCGCAAAAGCACTAAACACCGACGTTTCTGTGCTGTTCTCCCTAATTGAAACGAAAAAGGAAAGTAGAAATGCCTAAGAAAAACAAAATCTATTGGTCCCTAGGAGTGACCGAAAAAGGAACTAAAGCTCTTCTGACAGATGAGAACTCAAAGTTCAGATGGCTTCGTTCTCAGCGCAATAGTCGCGTATTGGTGGTCGTTTATACGCTTGCTCTGATCTTGGTTTCGCTGAGTAGCTACTTCACCACGGTAAAAACTAGTCTGAACCTCTCGAACGAAACTGAAATTCTAGGATTCGGCATTTCTATCATTGTTCTATTGCTTCTCACCGTCACCTGCTACTCGCTGCTTCGTATAGCGGTTAGAGGGATTTCTGAGGCACCGGACGAGCTTTTGGACGAGCGTCAAATTCACGTACGCAACAGTTCATATAGATACGCATACCTTGGCCTCAGCTGGGTGATCCTGGTGGTGCTGCTATTAACAATTGTTGGCCCTGATCTGAACCTGTTTCAATCTGAAGGTAACGATGGTAGCTTCCTCATGATTGCAGCAATGTTTGTCGTCAGCTCTGCACCAGCAATGGTATTAGCTTGGCGGGAAAAGGATATCTAAAATGACTGCTACTACAAGAGATAGATTCCCGGACATTCTCAGAGGCTTTGCCGTATTTGGCATTGCCATGGTAAACATTCAGTTCTTTTCAATCAGCACTTTTAACGGAGCTGAAGCATTAGATCTAACTGAACCGCTCTCAGCTAGTGTTGCCTTCTTTGTGACAGCACTGTTCCAGGCTAAGTTTTATCTTCTACTCTCCTTCCTATTTGGTTATTCTGCCCACTACGTATTGGGAAATGAAAAGAGTAATCGCAGAAGATGGGTTGGTCGATCAATAGGTTTAGTGATTCTTGGTCTAATACACCTAACCTTCTTCTTCCACGGAGACATTCTTTTTGTTTACGGTATCTTCGGATTACTACTGACCTTGCTCTATTTCCGTAAAGAGAAGACTCTTAAAGTTTGGGCATGGGTGATTTACATAATCACAACAGTGTTGTTTGTGGCGGTTTCATTCTTGGTATATCTAGGGGAACTACTATTCGCTTCAAAGGGTAAAGTCTTGCCTGGCCTTGATTCAATTGACACACTAGACGCAGCTCTTCTATCCGAAGGATTCTTTGAGACTGCTCCGATCAGGTTTGAGTTTTGGCTGATGGCTGCAGGTCCTGCCTTCTTACTTCAGGGATCTTTGGTCTTTGTGGCATTTATAGTTGGTGCTCTGGTTGCTAGAAAGGGTGGCCTCGCGGCTTCTTTGAAGCCTGAACTAATGAAGAAGTTCGCTCTCTGGGGTCTTACCCTTGGACTAGTTCTTCAGTTGCTCTCTGCGTATCTATTCGTTTCTAACGAACAATCAGCAACTTATAGCCTGAGCATGTATCTGTTTTCGGTTTCATTGAATTTCCTAACTGCTCCGCTAATGTCAGTTGGTATTCTCGGTGGACTATGGCTACTGAGCCAAAGAATGAAGTTATCTCTTCTAGTTGCAGCAGGACGTCATTCACTGAGCATTTACCTAGGACAGTCCGTAGTATTCTCTACCCTGTTCTCTGCTTGGGGATTTGGTTTATTCCAAGAACTGAACTACTTGGCAGTGGTAGCGATAGCTGCGCTTACTTGGCTAGTTCTAGCTCTGCTTGCTCAGCTAAACCTCAGATACCACAATAGAGGTCCAATGGAAGCACTGCTATCTAACTTCTCACGATTGTTTGTGCGTAAATCATGAATCTAGAACAACTTGGCTTATTAGGTGTTTTTCTAGGTGGAGCAATCCCTTGGCTAGAAGCTATAGCGGTAGTTCCTGCTGGCATAGTTCTAGGACTCGATCCAGTTCTCACAGTTCTTTTCGCCTCAGTGGGAAACATCATCACTATTGCCCTGTTTGCTTTCGGCGGCGGAGCACTTCGAAACTGGATTGTAAAAAGAAGAGTTGCCAAAGGCAAGGAGCCTGAGTCTCCCAAATTCGTCAAAGCTCAAAGGGCTTTTGATAAGTATGGGATTTATGGAATGGCAGTTCTAGGTCCAATACTTATTGGCACTCAATTTGCTGCTGCAGCTTCTGTGGCTGCAGGCGTGAAGCCCCTCAAGGTAACTCTGTTAGTTTCAATAGCTATGGTGATTTGGGCATCGTTGATTGCCTGGGTTGTTGTGACTTTAGGAATCTCAGTGCTTGAGATATAGTCTTCTAGAAAGTTTTTGAAGTGGCTTTCGAGCTTCAAAAACATAGTCTCGGAAGTGAAAAAGCCCCCAGAGAAATCTGTGGGCTTTTATCATTCGGAACCAGATTGACTACTCTTCCTTAAGCTCATCCATTGCTGCAATGGTGAACTCAAGGCCCTCTCTTAGTTCTGCTTTGGTCGGTGCTCTGCCCATGTCTTCAGTGAATTCGGCGATGATTTGATCTACTGCGTCACCCATGATGTCGGCAGGACCGTCGCCCCATGTTTGCTCTTTGTCGTTTTCCCAGTAACCCATTTTTTACCCCTTATCTTTTCCCGAACAGGTTCAGCCTACTAATTACAAGTTGTGAAACTTGCTTATTCTTTAGGGGATGATCCGTAGATGTTCTGCCCATCAGCTGAATCCTCAACTGTGAAGACAATCAAAACAACTGCACCTATCAGAGGTACCAAGCCAATAAGTGCCCACCAACCACTGCGGTTGGTGTCATGAAGACGTCTAATCAGAAGAGCAATTGCTGGAACTATGGTTGCAAGTATCCAGATCAATCCAATTATTCCTCCACCACCATTGGCGATAAAGCGATCGGTGTCCCAGTTCATGAGAGCTAGATCAACAGGAGCAGCTATCAGGTTTGTGATGACTAGAAACAGTTGAACATACCAATACTCAGACCTACGAGCACGACCTTTGAAGTTTGTGTAGTTTGACCAAAAGCTCTTTATAGCAGTTCCAAAATCCATGGTGTAACCTCTCGTTTAGTTATATAAGGCTATAGAGCCTTCAGAATGTCGTTGACTCTTTCCTTAGCATCACCGAAGAGCATCTTGGTGTTTGGCTTATAGAACAGAGGATTAGCAACACCTGCGTAGCCTGAGGCCATAGATCTCTTGAAGACGATTACGTTCTCTGCTTCCCATACTCTAAGTACTGGCATACCTGCAATCGGACTTGATGGGTTTTCAGTTGCAGCTGGGTTCACGGTGTCATTAGCTCCGATAACTAGGACTACCTGAGTCTTAGCTAGATCATCGTTAATCTCATCCATCTCAAGCACGATGTCATAAGGAACCTTTGCTTCCGCAAGCAGAACGTTCATGTGTCCAGGCAGTCGACCCGCCACTGGGTGAATACCAAAGAGGACTTCAACACCCTTTTCGCGGAGACGCTTAGCTAGTTCAGCTACCGGATACTGAGCCTGAGCAACAGCCATTCCATAACCTGGGGTGATAACAACAGTCTTGGCTGAACTAAGTAGTTCAGCAACTGAGGCTGCATCTGTTTCGGTGTGCTCACCTGTTTCTTCTTCACCTTGAGGTGCTGCTTCAATTCCGTAGCCACCAAAGATAACGGATACGAAGCTTCGGTTCATGGCCTTACACATAATGTATGAAAGGTAAGCACCTGATGATCCAACTAGAGCACCAGTCACAATCAACAGGTTGTTGCTTAGTAGGAAGCCTGTTGCTGCTGCTGCCCAACCTGAGTAGCTGTTTAGCATGGAGACCACCACAGGCATGTCTCCTCCACCGATGGATGCAACTAGGTGCCAACCAAGGGCTAGAGCCAATACTGTTACTGCAATCAAAAGCCCTAGTTCAGGAGTAATTACGTAAGCAACCGTTAGCCCAACAAAGCCTAAAAGAGCTGCAAGGTTGATGTAGTTTCTACCAGGCAAGATCAAAGGCTTAGAAGACATCTTTGCTGAGAGCTTTAGGTAAGCAACTATGGAACCTGTGAAGGTAATTGCACCGATGAAGACTCCGATGAATACTTCAGCACTGTGAACAGCGGCAAGAACCTCAGACATTTCCTTTACGTGAAGTGCACCATTCCAACCAACTAGAACTGCTGTTAGTCCTACGAAACTGTGAAAGAGTGCAATTAGCTCTGGCATACCGGTCATGGCGACTACTCTTGCTCGCCAGAGTCCGATAACACCACCGACTACCAGTGCAACAACTAAAAGGCCTAAACCGATCAGTGAGGTTTCACTCCACTCACCGGAGAAAGATAACCAGATGGTTGCTGCCATGGCAATAGTCATACCAGCGATACCGTAGCGAATACCCGTTCTACCGGTTTCGTGCTTACTCAAGCCCGCAAGGCTCATGATGAATAACAGTGCAGCTGCTACATACGCTGCGTTAGCGATAGCTTGAACAGTCATTATTTATCTCCTCTGGTGAACATCTTGAGCATTCGAGAAGTTACCGCGAAGCCACCAAAGACGTTAATGCTGGCAAGTAAGACACCCACTGCAGCAAGTATTTGAATCAAAACGCTAGCGTCTGTAATCTGCAAGATTGCAGCCACCACAACAATTCCAGAGATGGCGTTAGTAACGCTCATCAGTGGAGTGTGTAGTGCATGGTGCACCTTCCCGATTACATAGAAGCCAATAACTACCGAGAGCATTAGCACTAGGAAGTGCTCCGGTAGTGGTGCTGGTGCTAGAGAAACTAGCCCAACCAAAACAGCAAGCCCAACTGCAATCAGTGAAGCTCTGACTCTTGAAGACATTTTCTTCTTCTCAGGAATTACAACTTCTTCTGCCTTAGCCACCGGAGCTGCAGATACCTGAACCGGCGGCGGTGGCCAAGTTATCTCACCAGATTTAACAACAGTTACTGATCTCTGCACAACATCTTCAAAGTCAATAACTGCGTTACCGTCTTTAGCTGGAGTTAGAAGCTTCAGTAGGTTCACAAGGTTGGTTCCATAAAGCTGCGATGACTGAGCTGGAAGACGAGAAGGTAGATCTGTGTAACCAAGGATGGTGACACCATTCTTAGTAACAATCTTCTGTCCAGCAACAGAGCCCGCGACGTTACCACCCTGAGCTGCTGCCATATCAACAATGACGCTTCCTGGTTTCATCAAAGCAACATCTTTTTCTGTGATTAGAAGTGGAGCAGGTCGCCCTGGAATCAAAGCGGTAGTAATAATAATGTCAACATCAGCTGCCTGCTCTGAGTAAAGCTCTGCTGCTCTTTGCTCATATGCTTTGCTAGTTTCTTTGGCATAGCCATCGCTTGATTGCATCTGCTCTTCAACTTCAACAGCTAGATACTCTCCACCAATTGACTTAACCTGGTCGGCAACTTCTGGACGTGGATCTGTCGCTCTAACAATTGCACCAAGACTGGAGGCCGAACCGATTGCTGCAAGACCTGCAACACCTGCTCCCGCTACCAATACCTTCGCTGGCGCTACTTTTCCTGCTGCTGTTACCTGACCGGTGAAGAAGCGACCAAACTCATGGGCCGCTTCAATAACTGCTCGGTAACCTGCAATGTTGGCCATTGAGCTAAGCACGTCCATTGACTGTGCTCTAGAAATTCTTGGAACCGCATCCATAGCCAAAGCAGTAATACCTTGAGCTGCAAGTGCAGTTAGTAGTTCAGGCTTTAGAGCTGGGCTTAGGACCCCAACCAGCACTGAACCTTTTTTGAGCAGTTTGATTTCATCATCGGATGGAGCATTGACTCTAAGAACAATGTCTGCATTCCAGGCAGCCTTGGTATCAACGATCCTTGCTCCTGCGGCTTCGTAAGCAGAATCAGGGAAGGATGCCTTAGCTCCAGCGCCTGCTTCAACAACAAGGTCATACCCAAGAGATTTAATTACTTTCACTGTTTCTGGGGTGGCAGCTACTCTAGATTCCGCATGTGGTTCTGCGACTACACCGATTAGGGACACGTTGCTCCTTATAGAAGATAACTTTCTCCCCAAGTCTATTTGCTAGAAGGTTCTTCTCTTTGCTCTCTGGCTGCTGGTACCAATAGAAAAGCCAGGGCGCTTACAGCTCCTACGGCTAGTAAAGCGGAGAGTATTCCAACAGCTTCGCCTAGGAACCCAACTAATGGTGGACCGGCTAGGAAAGCGCAGTATCCAATAGTTGAGACAACACTAATTCGAGCAGCTGCTCGCTTTGGATCGTCTGAAGCAGCTGACATTCCAACTGGGAAACCAAGACTTGCTCCTAACCCCCAGATGGCCGCACCGAAGTAAGCACCAACTGGCCCCCCAAAGACAAACAATAAGCAGCCGATAAGAGTTGCGGCGAAGAGAACACGAAGCACTAATACTCGGCCGAATTTATCCAGAGCCATGCTGCCAAATATTCGACCAGCGGTCATAAACAAAAGAAAAGCAGATAAACCTAAAACCCCTTCTGGTGCGGTTGTCTGGTGGCCTTCGACAAATGCAACGGCTAGCCAGTCGTTAGCCGATCCTTCGGTGAAAGCTGCAGCTAAGACCATCACACCTATAAGCAAAGTTCTTGGTTCAGTCCAAGCAGAGTGCTGCTTGATTGACTGACCAACCAAGTCTTTGTTCTTCACTACCTCATACGATAAAAATTTACTTGTCCCCCACAGCAACACTGAAAGTGCAAAGACGACAACGGTAGTTAGATGTATGGCTAGTGGGATCTTCATGGCAGTTGCCTGCGCTCCAAGAAGAGCACCAACTACTGTTCCTCCGCTAAAGGCGGCATGAAACCATGGCATTATTGCTCGATTTAGATTTCGTTCAATAATTGTGCCCTCAAGGTTCTGAGCAACATCCCAGACTCCGATGCCGAACCCAACAAGAACAAGACCAACAATTGGAAGAAATAGATTCTGACTAAATGTTATTGAGAAGCAAGCAATAAGAAATCCAATTACTCCAACAATTCCGCCCAAGCGCACCGTTTTTATGGTGCCAATCTTGTCGGCAATCTTTCCCGTGATTGGCAGCCCTATCAATGATCCGCAAGCTAAAGCAAGTAATAGGAAACTAAGTGTTCCAGTTCCTATGTCTAACATTTGCTTTACATCAGGTAGCCGAGAGAGCCATGAAGAAAACAAGAATCCACTTGTAGCAAAAGTTACTAAGTTACCCGTACGCGCGGCATGCGTAAGTGTGTCTTGCCCAAGCAACTTAGCGTTCATAACAAAGAGCGTATTGGATGCTGGGTAACAATAGGGTTAACAAATTAGTACCAGCTAGTCGTTGCTTTTCGCAAAGCCTCAGGAATCCTAATTATTGCTTTGGCTTTTTGCCAATTTTGAAGAGTGTCTTCAGCTTGGCAACAATTTTTTCAAGACCCTGCATGCCTTGTTTGTTTACTTCTTGAGCCCACTTGATCTCTAGGGCCAGAATTGAAAGTCCGAAGAAGATGAATAGAAGACCAGGTCCCGGGGTAATCATCATGATGAGTCCTAGAATCAGCAAGACGAAGCCAACCACCATGGTCACAACCCAGCGAACTGGGTGTGGTAGCTTATCCAGAATCTTCTTTAGCTTTTCCATTCAATGCCTCTATCGCTTACTTCAATTATGGCACTGCAGTATGGAAAAAGTTAGAGGCCTATTCAAACCTAAGCGCATCTATAGGCTCAAGTTTGGCCGCTTGTCTGGCCGGCCATACTCCGAAGACAACTCCAACTAACAGGCTGAAACCCAAGGCAAGACCAATGGTGTCTAAGCGTATGGAGAACACCCAGTCACCGATTATGGCTAAGAAGAAAGCTGCTATCTGTCCAAGGATTAGACCTACTACTCCGCCCGCGAGAGACAGCACGATTGCTTCAATCAAGAACTGGGTAAGAATGTTTGATTGCTTAGCGCCAATGGCTCTTCTAACACCAATTTCTCTTGTGCGCTCTCTAACGGAAACCAGCATGATGTTCATGATTCCAATACCTCCAACAATCAAGCTGATTGCTGCGATACCGGTTAGAAGTAATCCAAGTGTTGCTGTGATGGATCCCACTGCTGCAATCAGAGATGCCTGGTTGGTGATGGTGTAACGAGCAGTGGTGTCTTCTCCTAAGCCATATCTTTCTCTAAGCAGGATATCTGCCTGTAACTGAAGTGTGTCTACCTGCTCAGGAGTATTTGCTTGAATGACAATACTTGAGACGTATGGATACTGGCTAAACAGTTTTCTAGCTGAGTCGATAGGAACATAAACCCTTCCCGAAGTTCCAAACCCAGCCTGATCATCTAAGACACCGACAAGTCTGAAGTCCTGTCCATTGAGCTTCACTGTTTTGCCAAGCATGTCACTGGTTAGACCAAGATCATTAGCAGCATCTGCTCCAAAAACTACGTCCTTAGCCGTTGCTGCAAATGGACTACTAGATAGATATGAGCCAAGAGCAATCTCTGGCTTTACTGCTTCAAAGTATTTGGCAGATACTCCAACTAGACGCGCATTCACCCTGTTATCAACTGTTGCGATAGTGCCCTGGTTCTGAGCTTGAACAAACATCACTGAGACATTCTCCAAAGCACCAAGGGCTTCGGCATCCTGCTCGGTCAAAGAATCAGCAGCTAGCGCTGTGATGTTTAGCTGGTTGGTACCAAGAGTTGCCAAGGACTTATTGATTCCTTGAGATGCTCCATCAACAATGGAGGTCAAAGCAACAATGGCTGCAACACCGATGACAACACCAAGCATTGTTAGAAGTGATCTGATCTTGGTAGCCCAGATTCTATTTAGGGCTAGGGCTGCTGTTCCTAGAAGTCTCATCTTGAACCTCGTTCATCTCGTTCAATCTGACCATCTCTAAGGAACACTCTTCGAGGAGCACTGGCTGCAATATCTAAGTCATGGGTAATCAGGACGATGGTGCGACCATCTTTATGTAAATCTTTTAGCAGTTCGATAACTGCTGCTCCGGTCTTAGAATCAAGAGCTCCAGTAGGTTCATCAGCTAAGACAATGTCAGGACTTGTCACAAGAGCTCTAGCGATAGCCACTCTTTGCTGCTGTCCACCAGATAGACGGTTCCTATCAAAGTTCAATCTGTCACCAAGTCCTAGTTGGGTTAGCATCGATGCTGCTTTTCGTCTAGCTTCTTTAGGGCTAACCCCTTGATACAAAAGTGGGGCCATAACATTCTCAATGGCTGTGGTGTTTGGAAGTAATTGGAACTGTTGGAAGACAAAGCCAATAGCTTTAGATCTAAGACTGGTTAGTTGGTTATCGGTAAGTTCATTAGTTGAATCGCCGGCAATCTGTACAGAGCCTTTGCTTGGTCTGTCTAGGCAACCAATTAGGTTCATCATGGTGGACTTACCACTTCCAGACGGACCAACGATAGCTACAAACTCACCACGCTCAATAACTAGGTCAACTCCATCAAGAGCGGTAGTTACCTGATCGCCAACAAGATAATCTCTTCGAACCTTATCTAAGCGAACAACTTCATCAGCCATTGTTTCCGGCTCCACGCGTAGAACCGAATTGAATCTCGGCAGGAATCTTTCCATCAATACCGGTAATCACAAGATCTCCTGCAACAATACCCGAGGTAATCTCTACCAGGCTGTCTCCCTTGATGCCAAGGACAACTTTTACAGTTTCAACTTCAGATGCCCCACCTGAATCTTTTCTAAGAATCTGAACCTCTGGTAGTTCGCCAATTAGAGCACTCATAGGAACAGCTAGAACATCATCTGCTCTTTCAACTTCAATCTCTGCAGTTGCGCTCATACCAAATCTGGCTCCAGCAGGAATCTTCTTCACTTCAACGAGAACCTCATACTGCTTGATACCGCTGACTGAGTTAGCCACTTGGCCGATGGAGATAACAGCGCCTTCAAAGACAGCATTGATGGCATCAAGTTCAATAGATGCCTTCTGACTCAGGTCTAATAGATCAGCATCGTATTCGCTAGCGAAGACAGAAACGATTGGCTTGTTGCTTCCGATAGAAACTACCTGACCAGAAGTTCTAAGACCCTCCGCTGTGTCAACTGTTCTAACAACTCCAGCTGACTGGGCTGTGACTCTGGTGTTTAGACCGAACTGATTTCTATAGGTGAACAAGAGATCACCATCAGCTACTTTGTCACCTACTGAAACTTCAATACTGCTTATCTCAAGGCTCACCCCAAACTGAGCCGGGATTGCTACTGAACCATTGGCTGCTAACTGCACAGGCTGTTCACTTGGACCATATGCAAGTAACTGGGTTTCAGCTAACTGCCCATTGGCAGCAACAGTCTTCACAACAGATGTTGGGGTGACCTCATAGGTCTCAAAGTTAGATTCTCTAGTGAGCACTCGATTGGTTACTAGACCAATCACAACAATCAGCACCAACGCTAAGGCGGATAACCAGATCCAACGCTTTTTACTCATCTAACTAGTTCTCCCTGTGTCTAGGTTTCTACCCCTAATCTCTCACACAAACCTCAGAGTTACCTGCTAGAGGGCTTTAGGGGTCTAGAACTGTGAATAAGGGTTCCTGACCGGGCAAAATCCCGATGGTTCATGGTCTAATGAGATTATGAAAATGATTGGTAGCCGCCCAGTTCTTATTGTTCTTAGCCTTAGCCTTGTTGGTCTCTTGTTGGCTTCCTGCTCCTCCACAGCAAACAATGATCAGTCACCAGCAACTCCAACCCCATCTCAGAGTAGTTCTAGCCCTGACCCTGACACTAGTGAACCGACTGCAACACCTACTCCTTCAAAGCATGCTGCGACCAAGCCTCCAGAGATTGATAACAATCCAGACGAAGGCACTGCAGGCGCTGCTGGTCGATACCTTTCATACGACGAGTATCGAGGTTCCTCTGCTGAATTCAAGGGATCAGATGTTGTTCTTTTCTTTAACGCTGACTGGTGTTCAACTTGCAAGTTAGCTAGAGATAACTTTCAAGCAAGCTTGGACCAGATACCTAATGACTTGACACTGGTGGTTGTTGACTTTGATACAGCAGTTGATGTCAAGAAGAAGTACGGCGTGACTTTCCAACACACTTTCGTCCACATCAGCGACTCTGGTGATTCTTTACACAAGTGGTCGGGAAGTGTTTCTTTTACTGAGATCGTTGAACAGATAGCATGATTCTTCTGACTTTAGGCGCAGTAGTTGCTGGAGTCCTAACCACCTTGGCTCCTTGTGTGCTGCCTCTTTTACCAGTAGTAATTGGTGGATCTTTAGGGAAACCATCTGCCGAAGCTCGCAAGCGTGCATACGTCATTGCAGCTTCGCTTGGAGTGTCGGTAGTTATCTTTACGCTTTTACTTAAAGCAACAGCCGCACTTATTGATATCCCAACAGCGACTTGGCAATGGGTTAGTGGAATAATTCTGATTAGCCTTGGAACTATTTCTGTTTTTCCTAACCTTTGGGATTTCGCCTCATCACGTCTTTCCCTACAAAGTAAGAGCAACAAGCAGTTAGTAAAGGCCAGAAAGAAAGATGGCCTCCTAGGGGCTGTGCTCACTGGAAGTGCTCTGGGGCCAGTGTTCACATCTTGCTCACCACTGTATGGCTATGTCATTGTCACTGTGTTGCCAGCATCATTCTGGGAGGGAATGCTTTTACTTATCGCCTACGTGTTTGGTCTGTGTGGAACTCTGCTCCTAGTAGCTCTTCTTGGTCAGAAGGTTATGGGCAAGGCAAGGTTCTTAGCTAACCCTGAAGGTGGCTTCAAGAAGGTGCTGGGAATTATTTTCATCCTAGTTGGAATTGCAATCATTCTTGGTCTTGATAAGGGCTTCCAAACTTGGTTCCTTGAATACTCTCCGTTTAGACCTTGGGAACTAGATACAAACTTTATCCCGCAAAGTTAACTCTTAGATCGACTATTTCTTTAGCAAATTATTTATTGAATCAACTAATAATTTGGCATCCTCACAGCCAAGTATTAGTCGATTCCATTTTGAATCTTGGAGTTCAATTACGATGATGTCTTGGCCTTTGTGCCAAAGGGACAGTTGACGGTCGCCATTCTTATAGAAGTGGCCTTTAGCCACTACACCGGGAAAACCTGTTCCTGGGCTACGAAGTCCAAGACCTGCCTTGATGTAGTTATGGTCTACGGTAGCTCCTCTGACTTTGGAAAGCGGAATGTTGAAAGACCTTTGCAGCGCTTGGACGCTTTCGAGAAATGATATTGCGACTTTAAGTTCTGTAGCCGATACCGTAATCTGTGCCAATTTAGTTTTCCTTCATCTTGTCAAGTAAGTTTTTTCCGAGTAATACAGCAAATTGTTTTTCTGCACCAGCAACGATGCTCATGCACTGTTTGCGAATGCGTGTGTCCTCAGGTGCGAGGTCTTTTAGCGCAACAGTCAAAAGATCTAGGTTTCCCTGATTTGGCTTGAAATCCATGACAACCTCTTGAAAGAGCGCCTCAAATAGATTGCGCTTAGACCCAAAAGCCTTGTATAGGCTGCCCCTAAGTAATCCGGTTGCCTTCACAAGATCATCAATAGAAGTTCCGATGTACCCTTGCTGAGCGAACAAGGCGCGGGCCTGTGCTAGCACTGTAGCTTCGTCAAACGCTCTTGGTCTTGCCATGGAACCATAATAGTCATAAGTGAACGATTAGTCAATAACTACTAGACCGTGTCTCACCTTCGGACTGTCTTGAATACCTATGCTGGAGATATGCAAGTCAACGTAAGAAAACTCGAAGTCACTGACTCTCATGCGTGGAACCCATTATGGGCAGGCTACCTCGAGTTCTATAAAGCTGAGATATCTGAAGAGCAGACTCAACTGACCTGGCAAAGGCTAACCGACTCCTCTTTTGATATGCACGGGTTAGTTGTTGAACTAGATGGAAAGGTAGTTGGAATAGCCCACTACTCTTTTACATATTCCAGTTGGGCTCAAGCACCTCACCTGCATCTAGAAGACCTGTTCGTGAATCCTGAAAATAGAGGAAACGGTATTGGTAAGGCACTCATCCTTGCACTTGAAGAACCAGCTAAGGCGAGAGGTTCAGAGAAAATCTACTGGGAAACTCACAAAGATAACAAGGTGGCTAGATCTCTATACGAAGGATTAGCTGAGCTATCTGAGTTTGTGACCTATAGCCGAGAAGTGAAGTAGTTCACTGATACGTTAACCCTGCTCTAGTACTCTATGCATAGAGATTTACAGCAAGCTTGAAAGGACAACAGATGCCTACTTTGTTTGGCAAAGCAATAGCAGAGTTCATTGGAACAGCATTACTTGTCTGTGTTGTAGTTGGCTCAGGCATCATGGGAACTAATCTTTCTGAAGATGTGGGTATTGCCCTTCTAATCAACACCATCTCAACAATCTTTGCTCTAGTCCTACTTATCTTTATCTTGGCTCCGGTGAGTGGGGCTCACTTCAACCCTGCTGTCTCTTTAGTTCAACTTGCATCAAAGAGCCAGAAGCTAAGCGAAACTTTTGTATACATCGCGGCTCAGGTAACTGGAGCTATCTCAGGAGCGGTACTTGCGAACATCATGTTTGACCTAGCCGCCCTACAGATTTCAACTAAGGCTAGAACCAGCTTTGGAATGCTTATTGGAGAGGTAATCGCAACGGCAGGACTAATAACTCTTATCGGCGTTCTTTCTAAGCGCAACCAAGGAAGCCTAATCCCAGTGGTGGTGGCAACTTGGATCGGATCGGCCTACTTCTTCACATCGTCAACATCATTTGCCAACCCAGCTGTAACAGTTGGTCGTATCTTTAGCGACACCTTTGCAGGAATAGACCCAGGCTCAGTTCTAGCTTTTATTGGAGCTCAACTAGTTGGTGGCGCAATTGGATTGCTTGCAGTAAAAGCCATTCATCAAGGAACGAAGTAAGACTTAGTCTTCTTCCCCTTCCTCTTCCTCTTCCTCGTCAACTCTTGAGGCAGGTTGCAGTGTATTCGCTCCATTTAGAGTGCCCAGTTTGAAGCTAGCCAGAACATTAGTAGGGCTAGATTCGCCACCATGCTGACCTGTGAAGGCAGCTGTTGCATCCTTGCCACACAAAGCGCTGATTGCTCCTGATCCACCTGGGTGTGATGAAACATAGCTAGTTAGGTCATAGACGTTTTTGTTGACTAATCCCCAACAACTTGTTTCTGAGTTATGTGTAGCAATCTGAGCAGAGGTGTATGTCTTGGCAACCGGGGCAGGATCAGTTGATGCGGCCAAGGTTCCAATCTTGAAGCCAGACAAAACACTTATAGGGGTCGATTCACCTGAGTGTTGACCAGTGAAAGCACTCGTACCATCTTTACCGCAAATAGCCTTGATCACGGCTGAGCCACCAGGATGTGAAGAAACATAGGTAGTTAGGTTGTAAACATTCTTGTTGACGATGCTCCAACAGTCCGAAGCTGTGCTGTGTTTAGCCACTTCTGCTTTGGTGTAACCACCAGCAGTAGGTTTCGGTGTTGTTGTTTTAGTTGGAGTTGGCTTGGATGTTGGCTTTGGGGTTTCTGTTGGAGCTGCCCCGATCTTGCCAATCTTGAGTGCTGCAAGAGCGCTGGCTGGAGCCATCTCTGCTGCATGCTGTGATTGGAAAGCCTGAGTAGCATCTGTGCCACAAAGATTAGTTAGAACACCTGATCCACCTGGGTGTTGCTGAATATATGAAGTTAGGTCATAAACGTAGCCTTCGATGATGATCCAGCAGTCAGAAGCTTTGTTATGAGTTGCTACTTGCGCTGCAGTTAGCCCTGTTCCTGGTGTCTCTGAATCAGTAGGTGTTGGAGTAGGGCTGGCATCTATTGGACTTATTCTCTTAGACCAGGTTGCTTCTGCACCTGTGTGACCAACAAAGTAGGTAAGAGTAGACACTGACACAATTGCGACAATAGCCACACCTGCTGCGGTTTGAATCATCCACTTAGGACGATCTGACTTCTGCAGGAAGTAGAAAGCTACTCCAACTGCCAAAAGACCCACAGATGCAGGAAACAGAATTTCGCCTAGATCTTCATGGGTACGAGGTTTACCAACTCGTTCTCCCAAAGCGGCTCCGGACTCTTTAGCGATGAATGTAAAGACTGTTGCTATCGAGAGGCCTGCCAGCGTTAGAGGCAAGTAGGCTTTTCTCCACTTAGGAACAAAGATAAGAATCCCTAGTGCTAGCGCTGAAAGCGGAAGAAACACCACAGCAACGTGAACTGCTAGCGGGTGAACTGGAAGCCCCCCTATGGTGTCAAAAAGGGAGGTTTGGAAAGCTGAAAGGTTCATAATCCAAAGATACTCCTGCTTTAGTTTGGCCACCTGACAAATCTTTTAAGGATTGGTGACAAGACCCTGTTAGGAGTAGTTCTCTCATGAATCACGTTCCGAACTCAGGCAAGTAATTGCTCTGCGAAGATAGGAATATGCAGATCTCTCCTGGACTTCGAGGCCTTAGCGCTAGTGAGGTTGAATCAAGGGTTGCTCTTGGTCAGACCAACAGCCAAGATTTCGGTAAGAGTCGAAGCATCCTGACAATTCTTAGAGCAAACTTACTAACCCTTTTCAATGCTGTTGTTGGTGGCTCTTTCCTAGTACTACTCATCCTTGGTTATTGGAAAGATGCGCTGTTTGGACTAGCGGTAATCACAAACATTCTTATTGGTGTCATTCAGGAGTATCGATCAAAGCGCATCCTGGACCAACTTACCATTCTGAGTAAATCACCTGTTCAAGTAAGAAGAAGTGGTGAGTCCTCTCTAATCCCAATAGAAGATCTGGTCATGGATGACCTCATTGAACTAAAAGCTGGTGACCAGCTTGCAGCTGATGTTGTAGTTATTGTAACTAATGGATTAGAACTGGATGAGTCTCCGCTTACTGGTGAGTCAGAACCTGTAGGAAAGAACGTTGATGATGAATTGCTCTCTGGATCTATAGTCACATCCGGATCTGCTTTAGTGAAAGTGATTAGGGTTGGCGCTCAAACTTACTCAAGTAAGTTAGTTTCTGAAGCTCGAGCATTCTCTAAGGTGTCTTCGGAGATTAGAAGAGCACTTGAAAAAGTGATTGTTTGGATTAGTTGGGCTCTAGGGCCCGTAATCCTAATTGTTATTTATGGACAGCTGCAAGCAACAAGTATTTGGGAAGAAGCCGTTGTTAGTTCAGTGGCCAGCGTAATCAGCATGGTTCCTCAAGGACTTGTTTTGATTGTGAGCATTGCCTTTGCAATTGCTGCAACCAGATTGGCTAAGAGAAAAGTTCTACTTCAAGAACTTGCAGCTGTTGAAGGATTATCTCGAGTTGATGTTGTTTGTATTGATAAGACAGGAACACTGACTGGTTCAGCTATGGTCTTAGATCAGGTTATTGAAATAGACAGCAAGTACCCTGATTGGAAATCTGCCTTAGGAGAGTTTGCTCACCTACCTACAGCCAACGCAACTGCTAAGGCATTACAGAATCAATTCCCAAGCTTCGGCTTAGATGTGAAAGGTGAAGTGGAATTTAGTTCTGCAACTAAGTTCAGTTCCATTGAGCTTTCTGGAAAAAAATGGCTACTAGGTGCTCCTGAGGTGATTACAAAAGATGAACTTGTTCTTTCACAGGTAAGTGAACTAGCAAAGCTTGGGCTCAGAACATTACTTCTTGCAGTTGATGATTCAAAAGTTATGCCTCTTGTAATTCTTACTTTCAAAGAAGAACTAAGACCCGAGGCTAAGGACACACTTGCGTATCTAAGAAGTGAAGGTGTGCAAGTCAAGGTGTTATCTGGTGATCACCCTGAAACGGTTGCAGGTGTGGCTAGAGCTGTAGGTTTAGATTTCGATGGTGAAGGAATAGATGCACGAGAGCTCTCCACTGAAATAGAATCTCTGGCTAAGGCTCTGGAAGAACATTCTGTATTTGGCAGGGTTACTCCTGATCAAAAGAAGCTGATGGTCAAAGCACTACAGCAA
>JAULUM010000001.1:18563-42933 GCA_032111565.1 Rhodoluna sp.
AAGGAGTCTGATCTTGGTATTGCGATGGGCTCTGGTTCTGCTGCAACGAGGGCAGTTGCGAACCTAGTTCTTTTAGATAACCGCTTTGCTTCACTTCCTGAGATTGTTAGTGAAGGTAGAAGAGTTATTGCAAATGTCGAAAGATTGTCTCGACTGTTCCTAACCAAAACAACCTGGGCCATGATCTTGGCTGTTTTCTATGGTTTGACCTTCTGGGAGTTCCCTTTCCTACCTAGACAGCTCTCCGCCATTGACGGTTTCACTATTGGAATACCTGCATTCCTTTTGGCATTCTTACCAAACAGCCAGCGTTACCAGCCAGGCTTTCTGAAGCGGGCTCTGTTACTTTGTGTTCCGGCTGGGTTAATCACCGCTATTGCTGTGATTAGCCTCTCTGCGATAGTGCGTAGTGATCCATCATGGGCTCAAGCTGAGGCTCAGACCGCAACAGCCATCCTGCTATCCATAACCGGCCTATGGGTCTTAGCCTCTATCGATAGGCCTGTTACCGGAATCAAGCTCCTAATACTTGCATCAATGGTCCTGGCAGCGATTGGTATGTTCACAATCCCTCTAACTACAGAGTTCTTTGGATTCAGTTACCTAAGCCTAGAACAACTGGTTATGGTGGTTGGCTTGGGTCTACTTGCCTCATTGTTCATTGAGCTGGCTAGTTTTGTCATCAGGGCAAAATCTAAACCGCAATAAGACTGTGATTATTCAACGCCCCTTATCCCTTGCAAATCCTTTGATAGCGACTAGATTTCGAGCATGGCTAAACAACATAAGGATAAAGAACTAATTCCAGTTCGCTGGGTTGAACGCATTGAAGAGCTCTTCCACATTGTTTTAGGGGTCTTCCTGCTCGGCATCGCTATTGCTGCTTTGTATTTCTCTGTTGTCAGAGTGTTTGATACTTCACCATTCTTCCCAACCGGAATGATTCAAGCAATCAACGACATTCTCTTCATCATCATCATTCTTGAGATCCTCAGAACTGTAGTCGCTAGATACACCGATGGCGTTTTCCAACTACAGAACTTCCTGATTATTGGAGTGATAGCTGCGGTTAGACACATTCTTACCGTTGGTGCATCAATGACATTGGCCTCAGGTAAATCTCAAGAGCAGTTCGATAGAGCAGTCATTGAATTAGGTATCAGCACAGCTATTGTGATTGGTCTAGTTTTTGCTATCTTCATGGCCAAGGCTTCAAATAACATAAAGGTCAAATAGCAGCTCAAGCTAGACTTTTCTGATGGAAAAGAAATACATCCTCATGGACGGTGGCCTTGCCACTGCTCTCGAGGATCTTGGAAACACCTTCACATCTGAGCTTTGGACGGGTGAATTACTAAAGATCGCACCGGATCAGATTCGCGCCGCCCACGCTGCCTTTGTCAAAGCGGGGGCAGAGGTAATCATTACCTCCACCTACCAAGTTTCATTTCCAGGTTGTATAGCTAAAGGTTGGACTCACCAAGAAGTGGTCGATGCTCTGAAACTTTCTATTGAACTGGCAAGAGAAGCCAAGGCACCTAAGGTGGCTGCTTCAATTGGGCCCTATGGTGCCTACTTAGCTGATGGTTCAGAGTATCGAGGCAACTATGACGTCAGTGATGATGAGCTAAGAGAATTTCATAAGGAACGACTAGAGATACTTATCGCCTGTAAACCTGATTTCTTAGCGATAGAAACAATTCCGGAGATCAGAGAAGCAAGAGTGCTGCTAGAACTTCTAATGGACCTAAAGAACACCATTCCTGTTTGGATTGCTTTCTCCTGTAGGGATGATCTGATTTTGTGCTCTGGCGAATCATTCAATGATGCAGCAAGAGTTTCAAAAGAACTAGGTGCCGACTATGTTGGCATTAACTGCACTAGCCCTGAGTTTGTTCAAGGCCTGCTGGAATCAGCAGAGGGGTATGGACCGTTTGTCGTTTATCCAAATGCAGGGCGAGTATGGAATGAAAAACTCAAGCGCTTAGAGGGCTCTTCGGTGAAGCTGTCAGATAAACATATCGAACAATGGGCTAGTTGCGGAGCAACCATTATTGGTGGATGCTGTGGCATTGGTCCTAAGGAAATTGCAGAAGTTAGCGCCTAGCTTTCCTTCTTAGACTCCCATTTGGCAGAACTCGTCTACCTTCTCTGTTCTTCCAGCAACAACCATTAGATCTCCTGTCTCGATTACTGTCTCAGGAAATGATGGTAAGTACGTTCCGTTAGCCTTCTTTGTCGCAACAACAGTGACTCCGTGCTTTGATCTGAACTTTAGTTCAGCAAGAGTCTTACCGTTAAATAGTTCTGGTGCTTCAGTCTTAACCATCACGTAATCTTTATCAAGTTCGACATAGTCGAGTGAGTCTCCAGAAACCATGTGAGCAACTCGCTTACCCATGTCCATCTCAGGGAAGATTACGTGGTGAACACCTAGCTGTTCAAGAATTCGACCGTGAGCAGTGCTTGTTGCCTTCGCCCACACTTGAGGAATTCCCAACTGTAGCAATAGTGATGCGGTCAGAATGCTCGACTCTAGATCGCTACCGATAGCAACAACTGCAGAATCAAAGTCCTGAATACCTAGTTCACGAAGAACGGCTTCGTCTGTGGTATCAGCCTGCACAACATCGGTTAGTTCGCCAGCCAGGTTTTGCACAATGCGTTCATCGGCATCAACACCCAACACCTCTCGACCTTCCCTGATTAGTTCTCTAGCGAGAGAGGTCCCGAAGCGACCAAGACCTATGACAACGATGCTTCTTGCATCAGATTTCCTAGCTGCTTTCCCTTTTTTACGGTTAGGCAATTTGTTCTCCATTCAGGTGTTGACATTTGATTCTGCAAATCTTTAGGTCACTAGTCAATACTAGATTCACGCTCCAAGTAATTACGTAGGACGTTGAATTAGCCAATTAGTGGGCTTTCTCTTGGGTATTCAAAGTGTCTCTTGGTCTTTCGAAGTGCTAGAGAGGTGGCAACCACAATAGGGCCTAAGCGCCCAAATAGCATCAGTAGGGAAAGCAGGAACTTTGCGTGCTGAGGCAAATCTGCGGTAATTCCTGTTGAAAGACCCACGGTTCCGGCTGCGGAGATGATTTCAAATAAGAGTTGATCGGTGCTGAATTGTGTGGTGAACCTGAGAAGGAGAAGAGACCCAATAATTACCAAAGAGTAAATGGTCAAGATAGTTAGAGCCTGGCGCTGCATCGATCTAGGCAACCTACGGTTACCAACGTTGACCGCAGCATCTCCCCTGATTTCAGTTAGAACGATGTAGAAAAGGACTACTGCAGTCCCGATCTTGATACCACCGGCGGTTGAAGCACTTGCTCCACCAATGAACATCAGGATGTTCATTCCAATCCAAGTACCAGAGTCCATAGCACCTGTATCAATAGTGTTCAAACCTGTTGATCTAGTCATAGAAGACGTGAACATGCTGGAAACCATTTTCTGGAATGGATCCATCGCTCCGAGAGTCGCTGGATTACTCCACTCGGCTACAGCAATACCAACTGCTCCAATGATTAGCAGCAGCAAACTAGCCCATAAGACAATACGTGAGTTTAGTGACCACTGTCTAGGCATGCTGTAGTCAGCTTCCTTAGACATCATCACGTAAATTCTTAGCTTTAGTCTGTCTCTTATTTCAGCAAGAACAGGGAAACCAAGGGAGGCTAAAGTGGCAATGATAAAGACGGGGAAAACAATCCAACCATCATTAGCAAAGCGAACCAAGCTATCTGTATATAAAGCAAACCCAGCTTGATTGAAAGCAGTAATAGCATGGAAGGCTCCATGTGCCAGCGCTTCATCAACTGGGTATTCGTATTCGGTTAGAAATCTGAACGCTAGAAAGATAAACAAAACAAGTTGGAAGAAAATCATAAGCTTCGCGATGTTCTTTAGCAGAGCCTTAACATCTGACTGTCTTGTTGCTGATGATTCTGAGAAGACAGACATTCTGCTCTTCAGTGAAATCTTGCCTTCAAGGAGGTAGCCAACCAGAGTTGCGAAACCGATGATTCCAAATCCACCGACTTGAATCAGCAGAGCAAGGATAAAGTGTCCTGTTGTTGACCAATGAACAGCAGTGTCAACAGTAGTTAAACCCGTTACCGTGATTGCCGAAGTCGCAACGAATAGTGCGTCAAAAAAGTTTGTAACTGTACCTGTGTTAGAAGACATCGGCATCATCAGAAGTGCTGTGCCGATGAGAATAAGAACCGTGAAGGCTATTGCTATCAGCTTGGTCGCCGAGAGCTGTGAAAAATTTTTCATCGCAGGCTCTAATCTATACTCTTTGGTCTAATTAAGCCCTGTTGGAGTTGTAATCCTCTAGAACGAGGCTCACTATCGCACTTGTTGCGCTCTGATCCTCTGGTCTAACGGCCTTGATGAGCGCCTGTATTTCAAAAGTTTTGGCTGGCATTTTTCCTGCTCTGACTAGGTCAATAGCTTCAAATACCTGCACTGCTGTTTGGACTGTATGTGAGGTTTCCCTAGCTAAATTGCCTAAATGAGACATCTCCCAGTGACCCTGCTTCTCCCAGAAAATAACAGGCTTTCCAGTAACCAACGGATACTCGGCAATGAAAGAAACACCATCTGTGATCATGGCATCAGATGCCAACGCTAATGAAGTGAAAGCCTGTTCAACGTCAGTTAAAGTGTTCTCAAGTGAATCCCAACTGTCCTGCCAGCTCTTGAGATCCTCTGGTGTCATGAGACCTTCTCCGGTGAGTGTCCCTAGAAGAAAAGGATGAGGCCTAAACACAATGTCAATCTCTGGATGCTTCTTGGCGTAATCGAGCATTGCATCTTTTTGATCAGTAAAGTGCCCAAAGTTCAACCAAACCGGAGTGTAACTGTGATGTGGTGCCCAGATTAGCCGGAAAGGCTTTGAGCCATCAGTAAGAGTTCTATTGATAGGCCAAACTGGCTTGACTTTGTCTTTAGCTTCTAGGAGTGCATCTATCTTTGGTGTTCCGGTTAGGAAAGCGTGATTGCTTCTGCCGATAGTTGCAAAAGCCGACTTAGTATCTTCATCTTGAAGGAAGACCATGTGTGCAAGGCGATGTGTTGGCTGGGTGAACTGATGTAGAGCAACACCCTCTACCCCAGGTTCAACAACAAGTGACGTGGAGAAGTAAGGAATGTAACAGACTTTAGTGAACTCAACCAGTTTGTGTATTCGGTAGTTTCTTTTGTAATTTCTATGCCACGGGTAGTTCAGAAAAATGTAATCAGGAGCAAGCTCTTTCAATCTGGCTAATCCATGCTTACTCTTCTTGAATTTGAATCTCTCGTGTTCAATTCCTTTTGAATCAAGATAAGCACTTACCAGTTTCTCATCCTTGAATTTCTGATAGCCAGTTAGTTTTCTAGGCATAGTTATAACCAGAGGATCAAATCTTTCATCTGCTTTCATTTGTTTATAAACAGCATCTAGAGCATCCCAAGCCTCGAAGTAAAAGGTAAGGAAGATGACTCTGATTGGCTTAGTCATGCTTATGCACTTCTAAGCATTAGAACAAACTGCCCGCCACCTTGAGTGATGTCCACAGTGAATCTTTGGCCAGGGGCAAATCTGGAGAGTCTATCTAACAGCCACTCTGCTGCAGCGTCGGCGTCTCGTTTATCGGCGCAACGTCCGATGGCTTCCTTGCCACCTTTTTTTATTAGTCGTTCAACAGTCTGAATGATAGGAGCAGGCTCAAAAACCATTAGATCCTTACCCCATGGAATAACAGGGTCAATCTTTCCCTTCATGGTGTTACATGCTCGGTGAGCCAAACGCTCAACAGCTTTCTCACCCTTCTTAGCCTTAACCACAAAGTAGCTGTCAGAACTAGGACCCAGATCTCCATTGACTGAACCTTCAGAGTCGACAGGCTCATCGCAGAGCCAACAGGTCCAGTTGTCCCTTGCTCCTACATCATCTAAATCGCTCATTGGACAAGGTTACGCCAAAAGCCTCAATAAAATTAGGGGTAACAGCTGAAAGGGATTAGAAATGGCTGAGAAGAAAAAGACTGAAACTTTCACAGCAGCAGAACGCCAAGCAATGAAGGACAGAGCGGCTGAGGCAAAGCGCGCAGCCGGTGCTGAAGCAGACCTAAAGGCCTTCATGGAGAAGGTCAACAAGATGCCTAAGGAAGAGAAGGAAATGGCTCTTCGTATCAAAGCCCTAGTAGAAAAGCACGCCCCTCATCTAGTTGCTAAGACTTGGTACGGCATGCCATCTTTCTACACCCCCGGCAAGACCGGAAAAGTAATTATCTTTTTTCAGAATGCAGCCATGTTCAAAACAAGACTTTCCACTCTTGGTTTCTCAGAGCACTCAAACCTTGATGATGGCAACTTCTGGCCTATGTCATTTGCCCTAATCAAACTGACTCCCAAAGTAGAGTCTCAGATTAAAGAGCTGATCATCAAAGCAACTAACTAAGCACTTGATAAAACTAAACCCCCGAAGAGCTATCTTCGGGGGTTTAGTTATTGGAACCTTAGCTGACTAGCTAACCTTCTTGGAGGTTGTCTTAGACAGGTTGTATGCAGATCCCTTTGAGTTGGTTGCAGTAACCAGAACTCTGATGAACTTGCCTTTATCAGTCTTAGTCAACTTGTATGAACTAGCTGTCTTTCCTGAAATGGTTGAACACTTCGCGGAAGAAGTCGGCTTTGCCTTCGTAGCAGTCTTACCAACAACTGAACAGCGGTACCAGGTGTACTTGTAAGTAATCTTTGAGCTTCCGCTCCATAGACCCTTAGTAGCTGTCAATGTGACACCTACCTTTGGAGTCTTAGTTGACACAGCAGCAGCGCTTCTAACTGATGGCTTGACTAGTACTGGCTGTGGATCTACTGGCACAACAGGAACGATTGTGATCTGTGGAGTCACAGCGCCGTTCACCGCAACGTTGTCAACGTAGTAAACCTGACCGTCAGCTTCTACCTGGAAGTCAGGGAAGATAACCACCTTGTTGTACTTAACTAGTGCTGACCAGTTAGGTGAAGTTGACAGATCGAATGACATGTTGTTCCAGCCTGCGTTTGCATTCTGAATCATTTCAACAGCCATGGTCTCACCATTGAACAATTGAATAGCAACTGGGCTGCCGCCCTTTGGCGAGTGGTAGTTGAAGGTCAAGAACTTGTGCTCTTCGTTGCTGTAACGGAAAGAACCGTCTGGGCTGACAAGAGCATTCAAACCTGCCCATGGTGCACCATTCTTAGTAATTGCTAGCACGCTTCCACCAAGACCACCCGCAGGAGCCTCAACAATAGCTGCTGTTGCTCCGCCGAATACACCCTGTGGCTTTTCGCCGTTTGCTTCAGTTGCGTTTAGAGCGCCTAGGCTGTCAGAACCTTCGTAAGTTAGAAGTGTTGATGTTGGTTCGCCAGCGCCAGAGTTGCCTCCGCCACCACCGCCTCCGCCGCCCCCGCCGCCACCACCAGGTAGCGAAGCTCCGATTGCGCCATTGAAGGCTAGGTCATCTAGGTACCAAGGGTTGTCTCCACCGGTTCCCAGGAAGTCAAAGAACACAATTGCCCTTGGATAGTCCTGGGTTAGGTTTCCACCAACTTCAAAGTTGAAGCTGTAAGTTTTCCAACCAGCAACGCTAGTCTGCCTAATCTCAACAACCTGCGATGGGTGATCAATGCTTTCAAGCTTCAGCATGATAATTTTTCCGGATACTGGGGAATGAATGTTCGCCTTGACCACAAATGACGACGCAGAAATCAAAGATGCTGCACGAGTCTTAGAAACCAGGACTGTTCCTGCAGTGTTTCCTGTTGTGATTACCTTTAGAGCCTTGGTTGAACCAATTGATCCTTCTGCAGGTGCATCTGAAACAACGCTTGACGAAGCACCATTGAAGTCAATCAGTTCGTAGCCCGAGGTGTCGTTTGGCTCAAAGTTCAAAAGAGTTGACGGAGTGGAACGCTCTTCTGGAACGATAACTTCGTCACCTGCGCGTGCGCCTGGAAATGAGATGTTGTCAACGTACCAAGTTGTTAGTGGCTTGTTGTCTGCGTTCCAAACCATGTTGCAACCAACACCGAAGAAGTCAGGCATAAGCGCAACTACGTTGTAGTTCTTGGTTGCGTTGTATTCAGCTGCGTAGTTGAAAGTTAGTGTCTGCCAACCTTGCTGAACCCTTAGGTTCTTTTCAATTCCAACACCAGGGCCTTCGAGCTTCATAACGAAGCAACGGTCCTCTGCATCTGGTGAGTAAACAGAAATAGAACCAGTCTTGTTAGCGTTTGAGATAAAGCTATACGTAGATGGCATCTCAATCTTGGTTCCAGCCCAAGCTTTGATTTTTGTCTCTACCTTTAAAGCTTTACCGGAAGTAAAGCCTTCACCTGCAGGTTGGTCAGAAACTAGTGTTCCAACACCACCATCAAAGTCAACACCTGTATAGGTGGCCATGGCATCGAAGTTTTGTGTGTAAGGTTCTGCAGCTGCATTAGCGGCCGACATACCCATAGTGATTAGTGGAAGAGCGAGCAAAGTCGCTAGCGTTTTGCGAAACATTGGTACCTTTCAGAACGGACGTTTCGCACAAAACGTTTATGTTCCTAAAGCCTAAACTATTGCTTCTCGCGATTAGTGAATATTAACCTGCTAAATAGTAACGATTTGGACATCGAGGGCCAGCAAAATCTGCCTAATAACTAGGATTTGGCTAGGAATGGCGTTGGGAGGTTCAGATGAAGAAATGTACAAAATGTGGGGCAGATCGCGTTGGGGAAGAACGTTTCTGTGCCAACTGTGGGGCTGACATCTCAGTGAGCAGAGCTGGCCTAGTTGGTCGATGGCTCTCTGGAGGGGGCTGTCTCCTGGCTCTATCCCCAATCGCTTTTGCCTTGCTGGCAACACCTATCGGGGGCAACATGTTTAGTACCGGAGGTGATGGCGGCGGTGCAGCGCTTTTCTTGTTGATTGTGAGCCTGCCGGTTGGTCTTGTGGTTTCAGTAGTGGGCTTAGTTATGTGGCTAACTAATAGGAGTAAGAAGTAGAAATTTACTTCTCATAGAACAGAGTTTTAAGTGGAACTCGGATGATGCGATCGTCTTGAGGATTCTCTCCACCAGCAGACCAGCCACCTCGCCCGTCCTTATTACTTGTGATTAGCCATAGTGTTCCATCTGGAGCGAGAGTAGCTTTTCTCAATCTTCCAAACTTACCTTTGAAGAATTCTTGAGGCTCTCCTAGTTTCTTATCTCCGATAACTGGGATAACCCAAAGCTTGCCACCACGTAAGCAGGCAGCAATTAGTGAACCTTTAACATATGTAATTCCACTGCAAGCAGCTTCTGATGGATGCCAGGTGAAAACAGGAGGTGTGTATCTGGAATCAGTTACAAGTTCTTTAGTTGAAGGCATGGTTGGAATGTTTGGTGCTGGTGCAGGTTTTTCTGCTGTGCCTTGCTGATTGGATCCAAGGTTTCCTGGTTCCAATGGAGTTTCAACAAACTTATAGAAACCTTCAGCAATAGGCCAGCCATAGTTCTTACCCTTTTCCATAAGGTTGAGTTCATCCCAGGTATCTTGACCAAACTCTGTGGTCCACATGTTTCCATAGTCATCCCAAGCCATTCCTTGGGTGTCCCTGAGGCCTTTCGCCCAAACGAGTGACTCACGAGGATTATCTTCAGGGATTGTTCCATCTAGATTGACTCGAAGAATAGAACCAGCAAGTCGATCCCAGTTTTGTGACGTTGCACCCTTCATTCCCGAATCACCTAGGCTCACCCAGAGTTTTCCATCAGGACCAATAGCTAGTCTTCCCCCATTATGGGTTGTTGACTTACCACTTCTTTCAATACCTTTTATTAGCACTCGCTTATTGGCAAGAGACCACTGACCTGAATTATTGGTATTCAAGTCATATTTCAGGATTCGGTTGTCTTTCATGGTGGTAAGAAAGACGAACAAACTTAGTTTCCCTGCAAACCGGTCCGCAGCATATGCCATACCTAAAGTTCCGCCTTCGCAGAATCTTTCACAAGGAGGAGCTGTTCTAGTGAAGCCAACCCTAGAAACTTTTAGGTCTTTATCGATCAGAAGAATCGAACCAGTATCTCTCTCATCTACTAAAGCTTGACCATCTGGAAGAAACAGAATTTCCCATGGGGCTTTGAGTCCCGTGACCAGCGTTTGCGTCTTTCCTGTTGGAACAACGTATTTGATCTTCTCAACCTGAACGGTTGGGGCTTCCTCTTTGATGGTCTCCGCTTTTGAAGTCTCGGAGGTTGATGCAAAAACAGTTCCGAGAACCAGTGCCAAGACAATAACGAACTCAAAGAAAGGATCTCTTCTAGTCGCTTCTTGCTTAGGCATTTAGGGTCCTGATTAATCAATTAACTGTTCTGCTGATTGCAGAATACTTGAGATTTCTAAGGTTATTGAAAGCCTTGCCGAATGACTCAGGACTGTCTAATCTTCAGAGCCAGATTGGTTCGGTAATCTTATCGGCCAAGGCAACAAGATCTGCTGCTTTATAACCAGGCCAGCCACTGAGTGGCTCAAGCCATTTCTCTGGGATTGCTGAGTATCCCCAACGAGCCCCAAGTAGTGCCCCTGCAATCGCAGCCACGGTATCAGTGTCATTGCCAACTCGAACGGCCTCATTGATACCGAGAACCAAATGTTCTGGTGTCTCAGTTGCTGTCGACAATATGGCTTTGTAAGCCGCTTGGATGGCATGGATAACCCAGCCGTTGTTGGAGAACTCCGATGCCTCGCTGGCAGCATCGGCTGCGTCAAAGAGTTCATTCCAATAGTTCTGTCTAAAGGTTGGAAGCTCGTTGACAGCCAACTGGATACCGTCAAAGTTCTCAAAAAGAATTGCGTGTCTGATTGCTTTTGACCAGATGATGCAAGCTTCTCGGCAATCCAAATCAGCATGGGTTAGAGCGCTAACACTGCTAGCAACTTCACCAACTGCTTCTGGGTTAGATAGGTAAGGCAATGCAATAGGTGCTGTTCTCATTAGCGAGCCATTGCCAGCTGCTTTCTCGTTGTTATCAACAAATAACTGAGACTGCTCGAACAATTCTTCTGCTGTGGAGAAGTCTTTGACTTTACGGAAGATTTCTTGAGTTTGAAGCCCAATTCCACGACTGTCTTGTTTATACCAACGGTGAAATTCTTTAGATACTTCATCGAGTGTTACTCGAAGATCAGATCTACTTGCCGCCAATGCAACACCGATTGTTTGGGCTGTGTCATCAGTGAACTCTCCAGCTTTGAACTCACCGGTTGCTTTAAAAACAACTGGGAACTCCAAGCTAAGTGGAGGTTGAAATTCGTAGCCTGCTCCAAGAGCATCTCCTACTGCAGTTCCTAGTAAAGCTCCTCGTGCTCTATCTAGGATTTCTGCTTTCTTGTAATTCAACTTGTTGCCTAACTGAAGTAGCGGATTAAAACATAAGGAAGAGCGATAGCAGTAGAGAGAACTGTCACTGGAATACCGTACTTAGCGAATTGCCAGAAAGTAATCTTGTAACCACTTGCATAGGCAAGACCAACGGCAACTACGTTTGCGCTTGCTCCAACGATGGTCATGTTTCCACCGAAGTCTGCCCCAAAAGCTAGAGCCCACCAAAGACCATCGTTAGTGATGCCAGCTATCGAACCATTTAGTTGTTGAATAACGGGAGCCATAGAAGTTACATAAGGAATGTTGTCAACTATTCCTGAAGCAAGTGCTGAAATAACAACGATTGCTCCGGCGGCTAGCGCTCCATCGTTGCCGACAAATGAGCCAATCGAATCAGCAACCATCTTTAGAGCACCAACATTAACCAATGCACCCACCATAATGAATAGTGCTGCAAAGAACACAAGAGTTCCCCACTCCACATCTCTGGCGAACTGCTCAGGCTTGAGATTACTTATCATCACTAGGAATCCCGCGCCAATCATTGCAATCACTGAAGGCTCGAGGTGAAGCACCGTGTGCAAGACGAATGCGGCAATAACCAGAGTTAGAACGACAATGCTCTTAATCAGTAGTGGCTTGTCCTTAATGAAGCTGCCCGGGTGCAAATCCATTACGGTCTTTTGATCTTCTGGATTGTTTTTTAGGTCCTTGTTAAACATCAGGACAAGCATTGGAATGATGACGGCTAGGACAATTAGAACCAGAGGGGTCATGTGAATCACGAATTCATTGAAATCTAGCTTTGCCTTAGAGGCAATGATGATGTTGGGAGGATCTCCAATCAGTGTTGCTGCCCCGCCGATGTTTGAGATGAACACCTCAGCCAAGATGAATGGAACTGGGTGAACCTTGAGATATTTGGCGACCATTATGGTCATTGGAACAGCCAGCATGATGGTGGTTACGTTATCTAGCAGAGCTGAGCAAACAGCAACCAAGATAAGAAGGTATACGAAAGCTTGGCGAGGTCTACCCTTGGCAAGCTGAATAGCTTTGATAGCCAGGTATTCAAATAGCCCTGTCTTGTGAATAACGCCAACGATAATCATCATTCCAAGAAGTAGGAAGATTACGTTCCAGTCAATTCCAGTTTCGTGGCTATAAAAAGCTGCGTCTGCATCGGTAGCTCCGATGATAATCATTACGGCTGCGCCTGCACAAACAACCGCTACACGATTGATTTTTTCGGTGGCAATAAAGAGGTATGCAACTAGAAAGACCGTAACTGCGGCAATAGTTAGCATCTGTCATCCATTCGGTTTAAGGCAAATCCAAGAAACTTCTGTAATTGCTTGGATAGCAGAGTTCAGTTTAGGGCATGGCTTTAGCCAAATGAACGAGCCTCTTGATATGGTTGGCTAGGCTATACATCGTGCCTAAAACCAATGCTGCCACGGCTAGCAAATCACCTAGTTGGCTATTCAACTACTTTGGCGCAGGCACAATATGGGGTTCATCTTTCTTCTTTATTGAATTTGCCAACGAGTCTCTATCTCCTATCGGTTTAGCTTTCTGGAGATGTGTTCTAGGAGCAACAACTTTATACATCGTTCTCCTAATACGTAAGATTCGTATCCGTAAAGATCCGAAGTTCTTCATGCTTTGTTTCGTTGTTGGACTCTTCAACTCAGCTATACCTTTTGTTCTTTTCTCGTTTGGTGGACACCACGTGTCGTCTGCTTTCTCAGGTATGGCTAATGCCATTACCCCTATTGCCACCATCATCGCTTTGCTAACTGTCTTTAGGGGTGAGAAGGTAACCAGAAATCAGATCATCGGGCTTGTAGTAGGTTCTGTTGGTCTTCTGGTTCTAATTGGTATTTGGGAAGGAGTGCAGGCAGATTCCTGGATAGCAGTGGTGGGAATCATTATTGCCTCTTCGCTATATGGTTTCGGTGGCCCCTTTATTAGAAAGTATGTTGAACCAAGAGGTCACCCTCTTGAAGTTGCTGCCTTCGGTCAGATTGCAGCAGCTGCAGTATGGCTATTGCCGATCTATCTCACTCAGCCTCTGACTACAGGTCCGTTCACTCTGGAGTCCACATTGTCGATTCTTACCCTAGGGATATTTGGAACCGGTATTGCATACACAATGTATTACCCACTACTTAGACAAGTCGGTTCTGCTGTTTCCTCAACGGTCACACTGTTGGCTCCAATTGTCGCTCTGACTCTAGGTGTATTGGTTTTAGGCGAACAACTTCACTGGTTTGAACCGATTGGTGGATTGATTATCTTGATTGGGGCAGCTATTGCTCAAGGTCTGTTTAGAAGACGTAAATCTCTAGCCATGTAATTACTTGATCTTTACATCAAGCCTTAGTTCTCCAACTGCTCCTTTAGGAACTACCGGAGAATTTGGTTTCACAGGTGCAATTAGTTTGAACTCTTCACCTAGCTCAGGTCTTGTGTCAGCCTCACCTTTATTAGGCCAAAATGCACAGGCCCATTCCGCTTGAGCTGCAATGCTCAGCGAAGGATTCACTCCTGGGTTAGCAGATAGCGCTGATCCATCAAGGATGTGTAACCCTGGTTGACCAAATGCACGAAGATAACCATCCAGAACACCTTCATTAGCATTGGGCGCAATAACTGCTCCACCTAGGAAGTGAGCGGTCATAGGAATACCAAAAGGTTCAGTAATAACAGCACCCGCTGTTCCGTTGAACTGCTCCGCTAGTTCTCGAGCTAGCTTATGGCCTTCAGGAACCCAAGCAGGATTCACTTCACCGTATCCCTGACGAGAGGTAAGTTTTCTTCCGAACAATCCTCGCTTACTAAAAGTGGTGAGCGAGTTATCTCTTGATTGCATCACTAGAAGAATTAGTGTTCGCTCAGGCCAGCTTCTGAGGTTATACATACTCGGTAAAGAGCCAAACTTCTTTATGCTCTCAACAATCAATCTCCAAACAGTTGGCTTCTGGCCATTAGGCCCTGAGGCCATAATGCTCTCCATGATTCCCATGAAGCCAGAACCTTTACCGTAACGAACTGGCTCGACGTGAGTGTGTTCATTAGGGAACACACTGGATGTAATGGATGAACCTAGTGAGAAGTCAATGCTTTTATCTTTGGCCACTACACCTAATAGTGATTCGCTATTGGTTCTACTCAAAGAACCAAGCGTTGAACTAATTCCTTGAAGATTACCGTTGCTTCTTACTTTGTGTAAAAGCTTTGCACTGCCCAAAGCACCTGCAGCGATAATTAGCTGATCTGAGGTAAAGGACTTTGTCTTAATCCAGCCAGTTGATGAAGAGTTTCTAGTCTTAATTTCATAACCTGAATCAGAATCAATAATGTCAATAACAGTCGTATTGGCGATAACTTCTGCTCCTGCTTGCTCTGCTAGATACAAGTAGTTCTTCACCAGTGTGTTTTTAGCGCCATGTCTGCAACCAGTCATGCATTCGCCACAGTTGATGCATCCTGTTCGGCTAGGTCCTACTCCACCAAAGTATGGGTCTGCTACTTCTTTGCCTGGTTCCCCAAAGTGAATACCAAGAGGGGCCATCTGGAAGCTGTCGCCGTAGCCAAGTTTGTCTGCAGCCTTCTTGAGTTCTACATCTGCTGGGCTCATGTATGTGTTGGTTTCAACACCAAGCATGCGTTCTGCTTGAGAGTAATAAGGAGCTAATTCTTTCTCCCAATCACACATGTCTGCCCAAGAACCAGTCTTGAAGAATGTAGTTGGTGGTCGATACAAAGTGTTGGCATAAACCAATGAGCCTCCCCCAACACCAGCCCCTGACATGACCATGACGTTTCTTAGTAGATCAATTCTTTGGATACCTTTTAGCCCAAGTCTTGGAAAGAAGAGAAACTTCTTTAGATTGAAGGAGGTCTTAGCAAAATCAGAATCCTTGAACCTAGCTCCAGCTTCAATGACAAGGACTTTATAGCCCTTTTCAGTTAGGCGAAGAGCAGAGATTGAGCCACCAAAACCGGAACCTACGATGATGACATCGAAGTGTCTGCCATCTCTAGCTGTCATCGGTTCCTCTTTACCTAGTTGGTAATTATTGCTCTTTCATGGAGTATCCACGTGGAAAGCTTTTCAAAGCCCATCTTTTCATACACTCTAAGGGCATTAGAGGAGTTTCGTGTGTCAACCCCGAGCTCTGCTGCTGTGTAGCCCAACCTAGAGAATCTAGCCAAGGCAGTAGCTAGCAGTATCTGCCCATAGCCCTTACCTCTGTGTTCTTTCAGAACACCGATGTAAGTCACATAACCTCTGAGATCAAAAGCGTCCATGTCATCAGTCCAGATAAACCCAGCAGGTTCTGTATCTTCATAGAGAAGGAACACACCATCACTTGGGATGTACTCATCGGCCTTTATTCTTTTATGCCAAGACTCGAAGTCTCTTGGAACAAATCCAAAGTTCTCGGCGAAAGAGCTCTGATAGACCATGTGCCAGTCCTGAAGATGTTGCATATTGGTTTTATCGGCTGCTCGAACCGTTACTCCATCCGGGAGAACTGGGTCAGTAATGTTTGGTTCTACTTTTGCACGCAAGGAGTTGTATTCACGAACAATCTTGAAGCCCCTAGAAGCTAAATGCTCTAGGTTCTCTTTGTGCCTTTGATTGATCTCAATCTGAAACTTGAACTCTGGGTACTCTCTATTTGCTTCAGCAATAAACCAGTCAAGTAATTCCCCATACCTACGCTCTCCTGCTCTGACTGCAAGAGTCGGTTCTAGCTCTTTAGCGGATAAATCAGGATGCAGATTACCAACACCAAATGGTGCTGAAGTTTCATCATCACTAAACAAATAGGTCGGAGAAGGATCACCTGGTGTATCGATAATCTGCTTGGCCATGTCTAGGCCAAACAGACCATGCGCTGGATCTACAGCTGCTATTTCGGAGTTGAGTATCTCCAAAACAAGTTCTGCATCACTTGAGCTTGCTTGACGAACAAACACTTTTGTTATGGGTGTCTGAGTGGACTTGCTGGTAAGCGCTCTTGAGAAACCCACTTCTCCTGGTAACCAGTTGAGGAGTTCATTAGATCTAAGAAAGGTTTAGCATCAAACTCTTCTGGACCCATAACACCAACACCATCCCAGATGCCGGTTGCTAGAAGTTCAAGAGCAATCACTGGGTTGAATGCGGTCTGGGCAACAACAGCCTGAGCCTCAATGGCTGCCATTGTTACTGCGTTATCCGCCACGTGATATAGATAGGTAGCTCTAGGCATGCCATCTTTACCCTTACCAGTAACCAATACACCTGCACAGGTCTTACCAGTCATGCGTGGACCAATGGTTGCTGGATCTGGAAGAACTGCAACAACCACATCTCTAGGTGCAACCTCAACTGGACCTTGAGCTGAACGAACACGTACTGGCTTGGTAGCGTCTAGTCCCAGCATGTGTAGCGTCTTTAGAACTCCAATGAAATCAGAACCTAGTCCGAACTTGAATGTGACTCTGCCAACATCCATGGTTCTAGGAATCATGGTTACTTCTTCGTGCTCAACGTTCACACACTCAACAGCACCAATACCTTCAGGGAATTCAAAGATCTCTGGCTCACTGAAAGGCTCGGTTGTGAACCAGCCCTTTTTCTTTTCATAAAGCGTTGGTGGGTTTAGACATTCTTCAATGGTTGTCCAAATGGAGAATGAAGGAGCAAAAATCTCTTTGCCATTCTCATCAACAACACTTAGGTTTCCACCGTCTTTGACAGAGACTTCATCAATCTCACTGAATAGGTGATCTGCCGCGTATCTTGCAAAGATGTTACTCAGTCCAGGCTCAACACCAATACCAACTAGAGCAAGCTTGCCTGCTCTGGCCCACTGTTCGTGCAATGCATACTGTGAGTCACCTAGTTTGATTCCCGTCTTGTGGAAAGGATCTTCTTCGTTCTTTTCACTAAGGCTTAGAGCCATGTCTAGATAGTTTGCACCTGCTGTGTAGCAAGCAGAGAAAATAGTTTGAACGAACTTAGGCTCAACTGCGTTCAGAACGTGAGTGATACCAAGTTCAGTGATTAGAGCAGCCATTGATGCTGCGTTAGAAGCATCAATCTTTGATGAGCTGAATCTTGAGGCGACATCCTCGCCGTACTTGTTTCTGATCCATTCAATAGTCTTGTCGGCTCTTGATTGGTCGTAGTCACTGACTACCATGTGTTCGTAAAAATCTCTTGTGGCAGCAATCTTGGCCACTGCATCTCCGACGCCTCCAGCGCCTACGAGCAAAATACGCATTTAATTTCACAACCTAAATATTCTTTTTTTAGAAGGCATCGTTGCCTCCTAAATAAAGCCTACCTAAGCCTTTTATTGCTCGCCTGCTCTTCTTCTGAGTCTCTGGAGAAACTCTATGGTTCTAGGCATTTTAGGGTTCTCAAAGAAGTCCTTGGCTGGACCTTCCTCAATGATTACTCCCCCATCAAGGAAAACTACCCAGTCCGCCACATCTCTAGCAAAGGAAAGCTCATGGGTAGCCATCAAGATAGATGTTCCTGAAGCCTTTAGGTCTCTAATTAGTTCTAGAACCTCGCTTACCAATTCTGGGTCTAGTGCGCTGGTTACCTCGTCAAGAAGTAACAGGGTTGGGTTCAGGGCAACTGCTCGCATAATCGCAGTTCTCTGCTGCTGCCCACCAGATAACTTGTCTGGATACTCGTTAGCCTTCTCTAGCAGTCCGATTCGATCAAGAAGAGCTAGGGCTTTAGTCTTAGCTTCTTCAGCATCAAGACCTTGAACATGGCGCAATGCCAAGGTGATGTTTTCAAGGATAGATAGATGAGCGAAGAGGTTATAAGCCTGGAAGACCAAACCAATCTGTCTTCTGATTTCGTCTTGGTTGATTCTAGGATCTGAGATGTCAACATCGTTGAGAAGAATCTGACCGTCGCTTATTTCTTCCAACAGGTTTACTGATCTAAGCAAAGTTGATTTACCAGAACCAGAGGAACCAATTAGTGCAACAATCTGACCTCGATAAACCTCAAGGTCGATTCCCCTTAGAACATCTTTGTCTTCAAAGCTTTTCCAAACACCTTTGACATTCAGAATCATTGGGCCAAGTTCTTTTACTGACTTACTCATAGAACACCTCCGGCCTGCTCGCGTTTAGCTAATCGGTTGGTGACATAGTCAGCCGCTCTAACTGTTGGTATAGCTAGAAGAACAAAGAGTAAACCAGCAACAATGTATGGTGTGAAGTTAGCGAATTGAGCGACTTCAATCTGAGCTGCTCTAACCGCATCAACTGCACCCAAGACAGAGATAAGACCAACGTCTTTCTGCAGTGAAACAAAGTCATTCATAAGTGGCGGAGCAACTTTTCTAAATGCCTGTGGTAACACAACTAGTTTCATGGTTTGGCCATAGGTCAGACCAAGTGATCTAGCAGCCAGTCGTTGTGAAGGGTGAACGGCTTCAATACCTGCTCTAAATACTTCAGCAACATAAGCGCTATACGTAAGTGTCAGGGCAACGGTACCTAAAACCTCAACTGGAATTCTTCCTAAGAACTCAAGACGTAGACCAGGAATACCAAAGCCCACTAAATACAAAACAATAATTAAAGGTAGCCCTCTGAATAGATCAACATAGCCTCTGGCCAGAAGTCTGATTGGAGTAAAGACAGGTGAACGAAGAGTTCTTAGTAGCGCCAGGGTTAGCCCAAAGACTAGAACACCGATGGCTGAGAAGAACAGTACGCGAAGATTTAGCAGTAACCCGTCGATGACGGCTGGGAATGCCTCAACTGCTGTCTCCCAGTTGAAGAAGCTCTGCTCGACCCTAGGCCAGCCGGGTGAGTTAACTAGTGCGAACCAAGCAAAGACTGCGAAAGCTAGTGTGCTGATAAAGGCAACAAAAGTTGACTTTCTTTTCCGAGCTAAGCGGAAAGCCCGTCGGTCCAACTCAATTTCACTTGGGCTGAACCTACGGGCTTCGCTATTACTCATTGGTTAAATCTACTCCAGTACTGGAACACCAGCATCCGCAGTTAGCCACTTAGCCTCAATTGCAGCAAGTGTGCCATCTGCACGTAGTTCATCCAAAGCCTTGCTAACTGCAGCAGTTAGCTTTGAGCCCTTGTCTAGTACTAGTCCGAACTGGTCACCCTTGTCAGCTGTTGGCAGTTGGCCGATGATTACTCCACCGTCTAGTTCACAGCAAGATGCGTAAAGTGCTGTTGGTAGGTCTAGCACGATTGCATCAACCTGACCGTTAGTTAGAGCAGCCTTAGCGTCATCGTTTGAGTTGAATGCAAGTGCATCCTGTGTTGGCTGGATTACATCGCGAATTGCGTTGAATGATGTAGTACCAGTAGCAGCACCGATTAGGTAGTCCTTTAGATCAGCAATGCTTGTCGCACCTGCTGCAGGTGAAGAAGATGTGGTCACAACAACCTGTGATGTCTCGTAGTAAGGGGTTGAGAAATCGATGTTTGCCTTGCGCTCTTCAGTGATTGAGTACTGCTGCAAGTTGAAGTCAAAGTTCTTAACTCCAGGTGCAATCGCTTCATCGAAAGTTGTGCGGATCCAGATAACGTCTTCCTTAGCGAAGCCAAGTTTTTCAGCAACTGCATAGGCAACTGCAGCTTCGAAGCCTTCACCTGATTCAGGGTTGTCATTTAGAACCCATGGTGAATAAGCAGGGTTGCCTGTTCCGATGGTTAGCTTGCCTTCAGTGACTGTGTCACCAGCAATGCTTCCGGTTGAACAAGCGGTAAGTGTTGTAGCCAATAGCACTGCAGCTGCTGCTGCAAACCCGCGCCATAGCGTTTTCTTTGGTAAAGCCATTTGTGAACTCCTTTAGGTTTTTAAGTATGTTTCAAGTACATTTTGCCCTAAAACTCAGGGCCTTAAAACCAGTGTTACCAAGTGTTACCGTGCTGGCAGGAACTCTTTAGGAATGTTGGTGGCTACTAGGTAGTTAGTGAAGATAAAGGTCGTTTCAAAGGTCGAATTGATCAGGTCATAGTCAATACGAGCCTTGGCAGCAGCAATATCTTCCTCTGTATAGATGTGTGCTGGGAAGTAACCAGGCTTATAGAACATAAGGAAGTAGTGCCCTTTAGGGGTAAGTCTTGCCAATACCTCTGCATAAGACTCTTTGGCAAAGTAAGCAGGAGCACCAAATAGCCCAAGAATGGTGTCGAACTTTGAGTCAGCATCAGTTTCATTCCACTGCTCAAAAGTTGAGTTCACGGTTGGGAAGCCAGGGAACTTGGCCTCAAGTTTCGCAAGCATTCCAGCACTTGGGTCAACGCCAAGGTAGTCCTCTTTTTTGATGTCGTTATAAGAAAGCGTTAGACCTGTGCCACAACCCAGATCTAAGACCTTGCCTCTAATCCAAGGAGAAACAATCTTGAATAGCGATTGGTCCTCTTCTTGGAATTCCGCAGAAGCGTAGTGATCGTCATAGCTCTTTGCGAACTCGTCGTATATAGCCTGAACTCTGTCTTGCTCTGAACCTGACATGTGTTTATAGTCTCTCTAGAGCTTGGGTTAGGTCAGCGATGATGTCGCTGATGTGCTCAACACCAACAGACAGACGGACAATATCTCCAGATACTTCAATTGGAGTTCCATTGGCAGATGCGTGTGTCATCTCAGCTGGATAGTTCACGAGTGATTCAACCCCACCTAGAGATTCAGCAAGAGTAAACAACTCTGTGTTCTCACAGAACTTCTTAGCCGCTTCTGTTCCACTAGCAAGCTTGAAGGAAATGATTCCACCAAAACCATCCATTTGCTTTCTAGCAATGTCATGACCTGGGTGATCAACCAGACCTGGGTAGTACACAGCAGAGATCTTGTCTTTGCGAGTTGCAAGGTACTCAGCTGCTGCCTGCCCGTTTGAGCAATGTCTGTCCATACGAAGTGCAAGAGTCTTTAGAGATCTGTGTGTAAGCCACGCATCAAATGGTGATGAAACAGCACCAACAGCAAACTGAATGAATTCAATCTTCTTTGCCATCTCACCATCGTTGAGAACAACAGCTCCACCTAGAACATCACTGTGTCCACCAAGATACTTAGTGGTTGAGTGGATAACAATGTCTGCACCTAGTTCAAGTGGACGCTGTAGATAAGGGGTAGCAAAAGTATTGTCAACAACAGCGACTGCGCCGTGCTTATGAGCTGTTGCTGAAACCTTAGCAATGTCAAAGATTGTCATCATTGGGTTAGATGGAGTTTCAATCCAAACCATCTTGGTCTTGCCTGCAACAAATGCTGCTTCAAGAGCCGCTTCATCATTCAGATCAACGATAGAGAAATCAATCCCCCAGGTTTTGTGCACTCTGGCAAACAGTCGGTAAGAACCGCCATACATATCATTAGCCAAGATAACGTGATCACCAGGAGCAAGAACACCACGAATAATTGCATCTTCAGCAGCAAGACCGCTTGAGAAACTCATTCCAAAACGTCCACCTTCAAGTGAAGCTAATGCTTCTTGAAGAGCAGACCTAGTTGGGTTAGCGGCTCTGTTGTATTCATAGCCTTCGCGAAGATTGCCAACACCATCCTGCTTGTGTGTGGTGGTCATATGAATAGGCGGAATGACACCACCTGTCTTCTCGTCAGGGTGCTGCGCAACGTGGATCGCTCTGGTTTCAAACTTTGACATTGTTTACTTTCTAGTTGCTTTAAGACTAAACCAATTGGGCCTGGGTCAACAGGGCGATGACTTCACCCTCCCGAAGAACCAGCGCACAATCAACATCAGCAAGAACTTCCTTGGCTGTAGCTACTATGTCTGTATAGCCAAGCGGAACTGGCTTTGACTCCATGTGTGCCTCAACAAGATCTGTCTCTTTGAATGCACCCGAGGCAAGTCCTGCCTTGATGTGATCAAGTCTTAGCACTCCTAAGATTTCACCAAAACGAACTGGAGGCTGATTGTTGAATACAACCACAAACTCTGAGTTCCTATCGAGAGCATCCTTGATGGTGTCAGTTGCCTTGACACTTACCACCTGAGGATTTACTTGAGTGCCTGTAACCAGATCCTCAACCGCATCATCAAGACGAGGCATGAATCCATAGGTTCTCATCCAAGTGTCATTGAAGACCTTCGCTAGGTATCCTCTTCCGCCATCAGGAAGAATGACAACCACTACTGCATCTGCAGGTAAAGTCTTAGCAACCTTTAGAGCTGCAACTGTTGCCATTCCACAAGAAGGTCCAACGAGAAGACCTTCTTCTTTACCTAGTCTTCGAGTCATCATGAATGACTCAAGATCAGGAACTGGAACAAAGTCATCCACTACAGAATTGTCATATGCTTCAGGCAAGAAGTCATCGCCACGACCAACACCTTCAACTAGATATGGTCTTCCTGTTCCATTTGAGTAAACAGAACCAGCAGGGTCACAGCCAATAACCTGGACTTTTCCGTTGCTTACTTCTTTGAGGTACTTTCCAGTTCCAGAAACAGTTCCACCGGTACCAACACCAATTACAACGTGAGTTACTTTTCCTTCAGTGGCTTCCCAAATCTCCGGACCAGTAGTTGCATAGTGAGATGCAGGGCCATTTAGGTTGCTGTATTGATCTGGCTTGAAAGCTCCTGGAGTCTCTTTAGCAATTCGATCTGAAACTGAGTAATAACTTCTAGGGTCTTCGTGAGCAACAGCACTAGGACAAACAACTACCTCTGCCCCATAAGCCTGAAGAGTGTTGATCTTGTCAACGGCAACCTTGTCAGGAAGCACAAAGATACATTTATATCCTCTTTGCTGAGCAACAAGAGCCAAACCAATACCTGTGTTACCAGATGTAGGTTCAACAATTGTGCCGCCAGGCTTTAGCTGTCCTGATGCTTCTGCTGCATCAATCAGCTTCTCTGCAATGCGGTCCTTGATAGATCCGCCTGGGTTGAAGTATTCAACCTTAGCCAACACGGTGCAAGCAATACCTTGAGTTACTTTGTTCAACTTAACTAAAGGGGTATTGCCGATAAGTTCGACCACATTGTTGTAATACTTCATACCTCAAGAATACCGAGTAAAAGAAAACCCGTCTGAGCGAACTCAGACGGGTAATTCTTTTCAGGGAAGAGATTACTTAAGAGTAACCTTTGCGCCAGCGCCTTCTAGGGCAGCCTTTGCCTTCTCTGCGGTCTCCTTGTTAGCACCCTCTAGTACGGTTGCTGGAGCGCCGTCAACAACGGCCTTTGCTTCGCCTAGACCTAGGTTAGTTAGTGCACGCACTTCCTTGATAACCGCGATCTTCTGGTCGCCAGCAGATTCTAGAACTACATCAAATGAGTCCTTCTCTTCTGCTGCATCTGAACCGCCACCTGCTGCAGGTGCAGCAGCAACAGCTACTGGAGCTGCTGCGGTAACTTCGAATACTTCTTCGAACTTCTTAACGAACTCTGAAAGCTCGATAAGTGATAGTTCCTTGAAGGCTTCAATTAGCTGGTCTGTAGTCAGCTTTGCCATGTGTATCTCCTTGTTTTAGTTTGTGAAACTTTGGGTTTGGTTATGCAGCTTCTTGCTTTTGACGCAGAGCGTCGACTGCGCGAGCAGCCTGAGCAAGAGGTGCCTGGAACATGTATGCTGCACCGAATAGTGAAGCCTTGAAAGCATTGGCGGCCTTGGCCAGCAATACTTCGCGAGATTCAAGATCAGCAAGCTTGGTAACCTCTGCAGGTGTAAGTGCGACTCCATCGAAGAAGCCAGCCTTTACTACTAGCAGTGGGTTTGCCTTAGCGAAATCACGCATTGCTTTGGCAACAGAGACTACGTCTCCGCTAACAAATGCCACTGCGCTAGGACCCTGGAAGTGACCGTCAAATGCGGTTACTCCTGCGTTCTTAGCTGCAATAGCTAGCAATGTGTTCTTTGCTACGGCGTAAGTTGCGTCCGCACTGATTGAACGGCGCAGCTCTTTAAGCTGTGCCACAGTGAGTCCGCGGTACTCG
>JAULUM010000002.1:0-1327 GCA_032111565.1 Rhodoluna sp.
CTGCTCCTATCTTCCATCTCGGTTTGGAGGGCGAGTAGCCTCGTAAAGTGGGATTTAAGCCCGGTCGAAGCTGGTTTTGGAGTCCGCCCGTCGTTGGCTGCTGTCCTTTGCCCGAGGATGTGCTCGGCTAAAAGCTTGTTTGGTCTAAACACATCATGTCAGCCACTCGAGCACTTACTCTTCATATATTTTACTCTATTAGGCACGTTGCTGGCAGAGGTCGGCTGCGTCGGCTGCTCCTTGGACCCACTTGGACTCGCAGGCCGCTTTTGTGGCGCACTGGCTGGTCTTGCACCTGCAGTTGGCACCGCAGTCTGCTGCTGTGGAACTTGCGGACCGAAACCCTTGGAGGTGCTGCTTCTCATCTTGAGTCCCGTCGAGCCCACGGCCATCTGCTGCGCTAGTCCCAGGCTGTGACTTCCAATTACCCTAAGACGTTAGCAATCGATTAACTTACTTGACAGGCCCGCTGCGGAATGAGTTGAGCATGTTTTTGGAGGAAGTTTGCGACTACTACTATTCGACTTTTAGAGCCATGTTGCTCTGCGGCGCGTTGTTCGGGAAAACTGCTGTGTATTGGTTAACAGAACTGGGTTGACCTTTGAGCGCGCTTGCACTTGCTGGGTTTTCCTTTTCAGCCATTCGCATCTTCGGCGCAGAACCAGGTCTAAGCTGGACACCTGATTGCTGCTTCTTAACAGACGATGAAATCGTACCGCGGTTTTTCATTGCAAGTTCGCCCGCCTTCGAATTAAAACTGGGTGACGAACCTCTAGGCAATGGCGCGTTTGCTCCCATAAGGCTCTAGCCAGGCATCACTTGCTGAGACATGCGCAGGCCGTGCGTCCGCTGGTTACTGGCACCCATGAGACCCTAGTTGCCTGGCACTTAGCTGCTATGGGGTCTGTTTCGCTCTTTCAAGCCGTTCTAATTATTCTGTGCTAAATTTGAATTTGGCTCCTAATCTTAAATTTCGTAAACAAGCTCCCGCTGGAATTCTGCTCCGCCGTCCTGGTGGCCTGGTTGCTTTTGAGAAACCTTCTGCGTAAGCTCACGCTTCTTTGGTTCGTATGGTACATATCCGGTATTCTGGCCCTCCAGTGACGGACCAACATCGCCTTGAGGATGTTACATTGAGCTTAAGCCCGCGTTGCCGATGCCAAGCTTCGTTCTGTTTTGCCCAAGGTGAGAATTCAGCGGCGAAATGTCCCGCACCTAGTGACTTTGAGGCCGCTACTAGAAAGGTTTAGCGATTTGAACATGCATGTCGTCGCCAGGCTTGCCAAACTTCCTGTTGGCCTCCTGCATGCTCTGTCCGGGTCGTGGG
>JAULUM010000002.1:1337-2593 GCA_032111565.1 Rhodoluna sp.
CTGTCCTTGGCTTCAAGCTCAGCCTGGCTGGATTCCTTGCTCTGATTTGAATTTTAAAGGTCGACTGAAATTTTGGTTTAATGCTGAGTCTTTGTGAGGAACTTTGACCTCTAGACAGGGTGCTGCATCTGCTGCGCAGTCGGAGTCATTCTGTTGCCTTAGTGTTTCAGCTGTTCGGGTCTGGCGGTTTGTTGCTGCTGGAAAAGTTTGGAAGTCTTGAGTTTCGACTTGAGCTAGTGGCATGGCTTCGTGTAGTGATTTAGTTGCTTTGCCGGTTTCACGAGGTTTATAAGGTCTTCTTCGTCTTTGTTCTCTTCAGTCAACGGGTTGTTGTGTTTATGATCTTTCCACACGAGTTTCTCCTTGCGGGTTGCTTCAGATGGCATTGGAGGCTAGTTGAAGTCTGTCATAGGTCCAGCTTGAGAGTTCAAATATGTGTTCGTGAGAATCAACTCTTCGTTCTCGAGGTGGTACGTATTCTTGTCGGAGATCTCGTTCCAAGTCTGAGTCTTGGGGCCAAGACCCTTGGCATAGAGCCTATTCTCATACTGCTGTAGCTGCGCCAAGAAGCTAGGGCGCATTTCAAGGTCTGGTCTGCGTGAGTTGACATACTCAAGTGTCTTGAGAAGACTCCACTTGTACCGGCGCATCAAGAAGGTAGCGATGACAAAGCATGCGCGGTTCTGAGCCTTGACTGACTGCACGAGGACGCTCTCGTGATTGTCGATGGCCTCCTCCATGAACTTGTAGATCTCCTCAGGGATCTTTTCTGCCGCGTCAAACAGCGTCTGTTTCTCATCATCCTGCCAGTTGAGTGTCAGATAGAGCACACCGATGGCTTCCCAGAAATTACGAAGTTAGGTGCCGGCCGTGTTGATCACTCGAGTGACTTTGTTTGCTACGACGAATTCAAGATCCTGTTGAAAAACAGTGTATGCGTTAGAAGTGATAATGGCAACTTACCTGCGCGCCTAACTCATCACAAATGAAGAGGCCGTCTTTGATCTTGATGACTCCAATGATGTCGTTGTCTACAATATCGTCTGTGAACTCGTGGCCTTGAGGCATGTTGGCGATTGGCCGTGTAAACTGCTGCTGTTGGGCAGGCACTGGCTACTGATAGAGCTACTGCTGCACTGGAAGCTTGTTCACATAAGGGTCTGGCTGCTTCTAATTGACCGATTGCTGCCCGCCCGCGTTCGAGTTTGTATAAAAATGCCCGTTGTGTGCCGCCTTCAAATAAGTTTAGACCATAA
>JAULUM010000003.1:0-3298 GCA_032111565.1 Rhodoluna sp.
AGTTGAAAAAGCTTGGTCACAAATAGTTTCTAAAGCATTCAAAACAGGTAAATCCGTTGAACTTGGTGAACTAGATAAATACCAAGGCATGCCCGCTAGACTGAGTGCTGTTCCGGTTTTCAGAAGACTAAATGCCAAGAGTGGAACTGATATCACTCCTAGTCCTATTGCAGTTGTTACCAAACACATAAACCTAGGTGATGCTGCGGCTCCAACAAAGACAAGAATTAGCCTTTCAGCGCTAGGTGAGAAACTCTTGAACATGGTTGCTGATGGAAACTATCCAGTCCCTTCTGAGCAGAGTGCACCGAGACGCGGAACTCCTCGTGTCAACGATGGACTATTACACATTGACGCTGATGGAATGGTGTTATTTTCTTCCCCCAATGGAATTTCTGCTTTCCAGAAACTAGGTGTTGATGGCGAACTTGAAGGAAGGTCACTTCTTGAGGTAACCAACAAGCTAAACAAGGACAGAAGAAATGTCGATGAGGGTCTTCCTATGGTGGTCTCTGGAAGAGTTGCTTGGCGAGCAGATATAGAAGGCAACTCGGCAGCTCTGTCAGTTAGGTCTATACCGATCTATGAGAACCAAAAGAACACTGGAGCAATCTTGCTCTGCCGTGATGTGACAGAACTCAGAAGGCAAGAGCGGGAGCTAGTTACCAAGGATGCCACCATCCGTGAGATTCACCACCGTGTGAAGAATAACCTTCAGACGGTTGCTAGCCTGCTAAGGATTCAGGGTCGTAGAAGTAAGTCTCCTGAGACCCTAGAAGCCCTTGGTGATGCTGAGAGAAGAGTCGCTGCTATTGCTGTTGTTCATGACTCCCTGTCTGAAGGTCTGGCTCAGGATGTTGACTTTGATGAGATCTTTGACCGAATTATTGCACTGGTTGGGGAGTTAGCTGCTGGCTATAACGCTAAGGTGACTAACCTGCGAATTGGAAAGTTTGGGAGGTTGCCATCGGAACTAGCAACACCGCTGGCTGTTGTATTAACTGAGTTAGTAACTAACGCTTACGAGCATGGTTTGGCCAACAAGACTGGGCATCTAACAGTGACAGCAACAAGAAAATCCAAGAAGCTCTTCATTACCGTTGCCGATGACGGGGTAGGGCTAGAGCCAGGCAAGATTCAAAATGGTTTGGGAACCCAAATAGTGACGACCCTTGCTGAGGGTGAACTTAGGGGAAAGATTGATTTCAAATCAGATAAAACTGGGGGAACTACTGTGGCTTTGGAGATCCCAATAGCCTAAGCAGATCTGCGAGCTCTAGCGTACTTACGCTTTAGAGACTTACGCTCATCCTCTGAAAGTCCGCCCCAAACACCGTTGTCTTGGTTTTCTTTGATGGCGTACTCAAGGCAGTTGTTAACAACCTGGCATTGTCTGCAAATGGTTTTAGCTTGTTCGATCTGCTCTACTGCTGGTCCCGTATTTCCCACTGGAAAGAACAGTTCTGGGTCTTCTGTTCGACAGCGAGCTTCGGTTAGCCATGGCAGTTCCATATATTTATGTTCCTTAGATCGAATAAGAAGTGTCACCGAACAGACCGAAATCATTGCTGATTTAGTGATTTATTCGCGATGGCGACAAGACCTATATTTTCACATTGAGCCCCTTTTGTAAATACCCGATTTAGGCTTGTATCTATGCCTAAACCATCAGTTCAGCGGACCCTAAACGGCCTTTCAATAGCCTTTTTACTCGAGGCCATTGTTCTTTATTTGGCAGCAGGAGCTGCCGTCTGGGCCTTATTCACAGAAGAATCAAATTCCCTCATTACAGTCTCGGTTTTGGCACTGGTTGCTCTAGGAGCGGCTCTTTGGCTGACCTTGGCATCTAAGGCAATTAGGCAGGGAAAGCGTTGGGCTCGAAGTGCAGGTATCTTTTGGCAACTAATGCAAATAACCCTTGCCTTCGGAACCTATGACTTCAGTGTTCTGTTAGCAATAGCCATAGCACTACCTTCAGGAGCGGTACTAATAACTCTCTTTACGAAAGATGTTGCTGAAGCAACTAGAGACTAGAGACCTAGCACCTTACGCAACATGGCTACGTGACCGGTTGCTTTGACGTTGTAAAGAGCATGTTCAATCTTGCCCTTTTCATCTATGACAAAAGTTGAACGAATAAGACCCTCATAGATCTTCCCGTACATGCTCTTCTCACCAAATGCTCCATAGGCCTTGATGGTCTTCATGTCTGGGTCACTCAGAAGATCAAACTTTAGGCCTTCTGCCTTGCGGAACTTAGTGAGCTTGGCAGCTGAGTCAGGGGAGATACCCAAGACAACGTAGCCGGCTTTCTTCAGAACATTCATGTTCTCTTGGAAGTCACAGGCCTGCTTCGTACACCCTGGGGTTGAGGCAGCAGGGTAGAAGTAAACAATGACCTTTTGACCCTTGAAAGTTGATAGTGAGACTGGTGTCTCATCTTGGTTAGATAGTTTGAAAGCAGGGGCTTTAGAGCCTGAAGTTAGTTGATCCATGGCTCTAATCTAGCAAGTGTCCAACTTTGATTACCACGCCTAAAACTGCTATTCTTGGAAACTGTTGCCCAAGGCAATACGCGCTTCTAGCTCAATCGGCAGAGCAACTGACTCTTAATCAGTGGGTTCCGGGTTCGATTCCCGGGGAGCGCACGAAACCCCAGTTCCTTCTCACGAGGACTGGGGTTTCTTCACTTTATGGAAGCTTGAAAGCGTAAATAGCTCCTATTTTCAAAGACTTTGGGCACGTATTGGGCACGAATCGAGTACGCAGCCTGTGACAACAAGGGGACATCAGTTTTCCACCCCCGTCTTTCAAGAATTAATTGACGACAAGGGGCACCCGTTTTTCTACCCTGCAAATAATTTTGTTTTGGATATTGGCTAACCGTGGATAACTCCAACAAGAAATGTCCTTTCGGGGTTAGCCTGTCTTTGCGATGATAGCGACACTTACTAGAGCCACTCCAAGACTTGGCAAAGCAGGTCTTGAGCTTGAGCCTATTGGCGAGAGTTTGTGGGCGGTCACAAGATCTGGGGAACCGGTAGCGGAACTAGGGTTTGCAGAGTTCAAAGATCAAGGACCATCGGCTTCTTTAGTTATTGGCAAGAGCCAGCAGGGGAGTATGGCTTGGATTGCTGAAGGCATTCGAGTTCTTCTTGACTATGCATTTGATGAATACAAGTTAGGGAAAGTAACGGCCAGGGCATCAGTCGATCAACTCTCTTTACTGGCATGTCTTGAAGACTTCGGATTTGTTGAGAAATCTAGAAGCAATGAAGGTAAGAAGATTCGCCTTGTT
>JAULUM010000003.1:3308-6242 GCA_032111565.1 Rhodoluna sp.
TTACATTAGAGCACTGGCTGAAACAGAGATGCTGGAGAAACTAGAAGATCGTGAATGGAGCTTTGGTTTTGATAGTGGTCGAAGAAGAGCAGGTATGTGCTCCTACAACGATAAGAAGATTACTGTCAGCAAGTATCTGGCTCTTGTTCATTCAATTGATGATGTTATGCAAACAGTGTTACATGAGATCGCTCATGCCTTGTGTGGGCCTAAAGAGGGTCACGGTAAGAAGTGGTTGGCCACAGCAAAGAAGATTGGCTATCGTAACGACAAATACACAGGTCAAGAGATTGCTGCTGCTTACGCTCCGTATAAAGGTTTATGCCCTAATGGTCACGAACACTTTAGATACAGAAAGCCGTCTAGGCTCTATAGCTGTCAGCACTGCAGTAGTGGCTATAACAGTAGATACATGATTGATTGGTCAGCAAGGGCTAGCTAAGCACCTTACGGCTACAGGTTTCTTCTTTCATCAGGATTAGCTGAATCATTCTTCGGCTCATCGAAGACAGGATTTATCCATACAAAGTTCTGCCCTGAAGGAACTTCTGATGCTTTAGGCTCGCTAAAACCCCGATCTGGGAGCGACTCTTTTGAGATTCGTTCATCCAAAGTTGATACTTTGGAACTAGCCCCTTGTTCAGGTTTCTTGCCTGATTTTCTAAACTCATTTACTGATTTGACGTAGTCAACACCCCAACCGATCAGTTTTCTAATTCTCTTTCTGAACAGAAATACAACTACTAGAAGTACTAGAAGTGATTTCCAAGGGAAGACAATTACCAGTCCCGAAACTGAGTCATAAGAATCAAGTTGGTTACTTAGGGAACCTTTGGACTTGACTTTGACGGTGTAAATACCAGGTGCTAGTTCATTGGCTTTAGGCTCTGGCGCAACGGTAAATTGCGAGCTTGCGACCTGACCTGGAACTAGAAGATTTTTCTTAGAGTCAACCTTTCTGGGCGTACCCTTCGAACCTATTCCTAAGAATAGTTCAGATATGACATAGGTATTTGAGTTAGTGTTGAGGAAAATGTTTCCAGTGTTTTTTATCTTGTATGAACCAGCGACATTGCCGTGGCTATAAACCCCAGGTAGGTCTGGAATCAGGTTGAAAGGGAAAGGATCATCTTTAGATTCTTTGAGAGTGAAGTCTGAAAGCGCGATACCTGATTCGTATTTTAGTTCCGCACCTTTAGGGTAGTAGGCAAAGGTGCCAACAACAGATGACCTGACAACCATCTGGCCGGTGTCTTTGTCTTTTGCAGACATTGAAATTTTTAGCCCACCAAGAACTGGGCGTTTAATCCAAACGTTCTCTTTTAGTTTGAACGATATCTTGAAGTACTTGAACTCATCGCTTGGGGTGTAAGTTCCTACATTTCTTTTGAATTTGAATAATCCCTTAGGCGTAAAAGGGCTTGTGTTCAAAGGAATTGCTCTTTTGCTGCCAGAGTCATCTGCAAACAAATCCACAAGTTCAACAGTTATTCTTGCACGTTCCCCATCCTTAACAGCAAGACGGAAGGAGCTACCAAACAGCGCAGCTTTTCTGGTCATAAAGACTGGATTGTTATTTTCTAGCCCATAGGTGAATGGAGCTTTATCTTCTGCCAGCGCTGGATTGATTGCCCATACGGCTATCAATCCAGCTGCAAGTAGTAAAGAAAACTTCTTTGCAGTTTTTTTGAAGGAGATCTTTATGGAACCCAAGTGAGGCTAAGGCTTCCGATGTAGCTTCTTGCATCCGTTCCAAGAGGAACCTCGACGTCAGCAGAGATCAAGTTGGTTCCTGCTAGACAGGAGGCCACTTCACACATTGTGGTGCTGAAGGTCAAAGTGTCCAGCGTCCAGGCAGCTTGAACGTCACCAGATGGTGCGACAGGAGTGCCGGCACCACCAACACAAGTCGTTCCATCTGTCCAAATGATTCCTAATGACAAGTTGACCGAAGTCCCTTCCTCTACTGTGAAGGGGTTGAGGCTCTGTTGTTGAGCGCTTGAATAAGTAAAGTCTGAATCTACGGACCAGGCAGCAGGTGTGTCTGGGAAACCAGCACATGGGTCAGGTAGTGACTGAACAACAATTTCAATAGGTCTAACCTCAGGATTAGCTGATGCTGGCAGAACGTTGAGAGACAGTGCGAGGACAGCGACAGCTCCTCCAACAACTCTCCTTAGTCGTGAGTTAAAAAGTGGTCCCTTTGGCATTGTTATTCCAATCGTTTGTGGCCCCTAGGAGCGTTCTACTCCGAGCCTAGTCGGTAAAACGAAGATTCTGGATTAGTTATTCGATTGATAAAAATCCCACTTGTAGATCAAAAATATGCCAAAGTCCCTTGATTCAGCCTTTGAGCCTAAGTATTCATTGAAAATTCGGGCTTTAGGCGTGACCTGAACCGCTAGTTTTGGACTATTTCAATCAAAATCAGTGAAACTAGGGCTCCTGCAAAGAAGTTGAGCCAGATGAACTGACGCCAAGCTCTGTTTGCCTTCTCACATGTTTCATCTGTGATTCTCAAGTATGGGGAAAGAATAAGCAAATAAGGCAAAGCTCCGATAGCTGCTAAGGGTCCTGGCCAAGTAGTGTTCAGAACTAGAACTCCAGCTAGAGCGTAGCTGAGGAATGCAAACCAAACCGTTGCTCTAGCACCAATCGTGGTGGCAATGCTTGAGATGCCTGCTTCACGATCTGCCTTCACATCCTGAACGGCACCGAAGGCATGGGAGGCAACACCCCAGAGAGTGAACGCAAAGATGATTGCTAAGACTTGAGGCTGCATCATGTCGAGACCAGAGAGTGACATGGCATAAATCATGGGGCCAACGAAGTGACTCGCGGAGGTAATTGAATCTAAGAAGCCGCGCTCTTTGAAGCGAAGCTTAGGAGCGCTGTATGCGATGACTGTGAAGATAAACAGCGTTAGCCAAAGTC
>JAULUM010000004.1:0-63107 GCA_032111565.1 Rhodoluna sp.
CCAGGCTAGAAATAGAGCTTCGCTCTTTTCTATTCCGGTTCTGATCCATTTGCCTTTTCTTTTATCTAGATAAGGTCTGCCATAGTGACGGCCTAGTGTGTAACCAACCTGATCTCCTAGCCAAGCAGCGATACCAACACCTGTTGCCATCACTACGATGTTTACATCTGCTGCGTGAGCAGCTGCAATAAGGCCTGCTGCAAAGACTAGAGAGTCACCGGTGATAAACGGTATGAATGCTCCGATAAGTAAGCCAGTGCCTGCAAAGACTAAAGCCCAAACAACTAGGTAGAACAGGGTTGCACCTAATGAAGGGAACCAGCCTGCTATTTCTTCAGCGATAGATGTATAAAATGTGGTTGGCAATTACGGCTTTCCGTACAACATGATTTCATCGAGGCTTAGTCGAACTCTTGGAGCAACTTCACGCTCGTAAGCCGGGCCTTCAAGCTGCTCAGCAGGTGCTACCTTGCCAACAGCAATAACAACTAGAACTTCGTGGTTGTCATCAAGCTTTAGTAGAGATTCAATTTCTTCTTTGACGATTCCACCAATGTGGTGAGTGTGCAGACCTAGCTCTTGGGCTTGAACAACCATTAGAGATGCTGCTAGACCTGCGTCGTATTTACGACCAGTGATCTCTTTGCCATCAGGAAGACTCTTCTGCACGGCAACAACGATTAGTGCTGAAGCATCTGGAGCCCATGCTTGGTTGAATCCAGTTAGGCCTTTTTCACATAGTTCTGCATGTAACTCATCGTTACGGCTAATGAATGCGAATCTCCATGGCTGAAGGTTGTTAGCTGATGGTGCCCAGCGTCCTGCTTCAAGAATAGATAGTGCTTCTTGCTGAGTTAATAGATACTCACGGTTGAAAGATCTTGGGCTCCAACGTTCTGCTAGAACAGGGGCAATAGGGGCAGCGGTAATCGCGATTTTGTTTGGTTGCATAGACCTAGTCTAAACCCCAAGGGCTTTAGCCAAAGCCTTGAGTAAACCGTCAACATCCTCTTGTCTGGTATCCCAAGCACACATCCAGCGCACTTGACCTATATTGTGATCCCAAATATAGAACCAGTATTCCTTTTGTATTTCGGCGATTAGTTCCATCGGAAGGATAGGGAATACAGCGTTAGCTTGAGTTGGGTTAGGAACACTAACTCGGCCATTGGATTTGGCTGCTAATTCTCTTACTCCAGCATCTAGGGCTTTAGCCATGGCGTTAGCGTGCTTAGCACTGTTGATGGCTAAATCGTCTTTTAGTAGTCCAATTAGCTGGATGCTTACGTATCGCATCTTGCTTGGTAGCTGCATAGATGTTTTGCGGAGGAAAGGTGTACTCTGCGCTAGTTCTTTGGAGTTAAGGACAACTACCGCTTCAGCGGCTAGAGCACCAATCTTGGTTCCACCAAAGCTAACTAGGTCAACCCCGGCATCGGTTGTGAACTCTTTGAAGCTAGCGTTTAGAGCAGCTGCTGCATTAGAGAGTCTTGCTCCATCCATGTGTAACTTGAGGTTATTCTCATGGGCAAAATCAGCTAGGGCTTTGATTTCAGGGATTGAGTAAAGGGTTCCCATCTCTGTGGTCTGGGTAATGCTGATTACTGCCACCTGGGATCTGTGCACTGAACCTATGTCGAATAGGTGCGGCTTGATAAGTTCTGGGGTTAGCTTGCCATCAGGGGTTGGGATGGTCCAGAGCTTGAGCCCTGCCATCTTCTCTGGGGCTCCTCCCTCATCGCTGTTGATATGGGCGGTCTCAGCACATATGACCGACTCCCACCTTCTAACCACAGAAGAAAGAGCAATTACGTTGGCTCCGGTGCCATTAAACACAGGGAAAACCTCTGCATCAGGCCCAAAGGTGTCTTTGAAGATCTTCTTTAGCTCAGCGGTGACAAAATCGTCCCCATAGGCCAGTTCATGGCCCTCATTGACGCTCTGCATGAGCTCAAACAGGCTTGGGTGAACTCCTGCGTAGTTATCGCTAGCGAATCCTCGCCACACCTTACGGTCTTCTAGGGCCATTTTTGCTCCTGTTTTAGGGGTTTTACAACTCTATATTGCCCTATACCGCTATTCGAATATGAGAACAGTTAAGTTGTTTAATTAGGACTAGGTGAAACAATAAAACCCGACGTAAGGGTGGTGTTATGACTAAGTATCAAAGGACAGTTCTGGTTGTTGAAGACGAACCGTTCATCAGAGCACTTGTTTCAGACAAGCTGGCCAACGATGGTTTTAAAGTCCAGGTTGCAGCCAATGCACGGGAAGCAAGAAAGATCACAGACGCTGAAGATGTTGATGTTGTGATCATAGACATTGATCTAGGCGCTGGTCCCAATGGATTGGATTTTGCAGTAGCGATGAACAAGCTGCACCCTGAGATGGCTCTAGTGTTTCTAACCCACGTAGCAGAGCCAAGACTGTTTGGTTTTGATGTTAAAGCTGTTCCAAAGAATGCTGCCTATCTTCTAAAGAGTCGTCTATCAGACCCAGGTGTTCTAAACCAAGCCATTGAAGCTGCCCTGCGTGACGAGGTTGGCGAAGAGTTCAGAGATGATCTAAAGCCTTCACACTCACTTGTAAACGTTTCCCGAACTCAGTTCGAAGTTCTACGAATGATTGCTAAGGGCTATTCAAACCAGCAGATTGCTCAGGAGCGTGGAACAACACTTCGTGCAGTTGAGAACCTAGTTAACAGAGCTGTTGCTGCTGCTGGTATTGATGTTGAGTCAAAGACCAGTGCTCGAGTTATTGCAGTCAGAGAATTTGTTAAGGCTGCTGGTTTACCAGAATAAAGAGTCTGGGTCGATAGAGGCTTCTCTCATCTGCTCATAATCGAGTATTAGACACTCGATACCTCTATCTTCGGCAAGTGTTCTTGCCTGAGGTTTTATTTCTTGAGCTGCAAATATTCCTCTTACCGGTGCTAAAGCGGCATCTCTATTCATCAGTTCTAGATATCTAGTTAGCTGTTCAACGCCATCTATTTCACCACGGCGTTTGATTTCAATAGCAACGCTTTGCCCGTTTTTATCTTTAGCGAGAATATCGACTGGTCCGATAGGTGTCATGTATTCTCTTCTGACTAACTTCGCTCCTTCACCGATGATCTCTATCTGAGCAGCCATTAGTTCTTGCAGGTGAGCTTCAACACCGTCTTTGATTAGGCCTGGGTCTTTGCCCAGTTCATGGTTGATGTCGTTGTGTATTTCAAAGATTTGAATCCAAAGAATATCTGCTGTCTTTGCTTGGCTTACTCGCCAGATCTCTTTGACACCATTACCCAACTGCTCTTCATCTGGTTCATGAACTGAGTAATTACATGGTGGATTCATCCAGTTCAAAGGCTTATAAGAGCCTGTTTCACTGTGAATAAGGATGCTGCCATCACCTTTGAGCATCAGAAGTCTTCTGGCTTTAGGCAGGTGGGCAGTTAGTCTGCCAGCGTAGTCAACTGAGCAGTCAGCAATAACTAAACGCATAACTACCTTTTTGAAAGCTTCTCTTCGATTTGTTCAAGACGGGTCACTAGATGAGCCAGGGACTCGTCTTGATGATCTAGGTGCTTTTGAAGCTTTACTGCTTCATCTAAGACAGCGGCTGCATCTTCATAAGTCATAACTGCTCGCTTTTCAGCTGCTGCTGCTTGGATGTTTTGACCGACAATGATGATTGGAAGCAAAACTAACTGCAAGAAGGTTTGGGCTATCCAGGCAACAATTAGAACTGTATCGCCAGTCATGATCACCGCTGGCAGGCTAACTAGGGTCAGTGCAAAGAAAACATATGCTGCCCACATGGTTCCAACACTCTTGGTGATGGCTAGGCCTAGTTTTTGATTTAGGGTTCTAGGGCCAGCATCAGAAAGAATCTGCTCAGCGTTATCTGCTTTGTGTTTCTTGCGTCTTGCTATGTGTGGATGTGGTTCGTAGTCAAACTTAGCCTTGGGAGCATGCAGTGCCATTTAGGACTCTATTTCTAGCTTCATTCCAACTGGTGCTGTGGTGACGGCTCTAACCTGAACTCTTTGAACGCTGTGACCTAGTTGCTCTTCAACCCTCTGTTTTAGAGCGGCTGGTTCAATCTCGACATAGTCGGTTGTCAGGCTAAATTTCTGGTTCACTCGCTGGGGAAGGATTCTTGGGTGATCCACTACGTAAACAGCCGCTACCAGTAGTACTGCGTAAAGAGTCTGAACAGGTAGGTCATAGGCAGGAAGACCAAGGGTCAGACCCATGGCTAGAGCTACCAATAGGTAGACAATCTCGGTCCAACCCAAGGTAGTTGATCTGAGTCTGAAGATTGAGATAACGCTGAATAGGGCAAAACCAACACCAATAGAGATGGTGAATGTCCCAAGGGCTCCACCTAGGACAAACAGGGTGATATTGATGAGGCAAATGGCCACAAAGACGTCTCTGCGCTTGTGTCTTCTATAGAAAAACACATAGGACACTACGTAAAGCAAAACTAGGTTAATGCTGAGAGTGGCCAGCAGAAGAGGGTAATCAATCGGGGTCATAATGATAGATTAGCCCACATGGTTATCAACAAGGGTGTAAGAAGGCTCCTAGCAGCCTCAACAGCACTAGTTTTAGGCTCAGTGCTCCTTGTTTCCCCTGCACAGGCTGCTAGCACCCTCAAGTCCTCAGACTTCTTCAACCCCCTAAAGATCCTCAGAGTGGACCTTGATTTGCCTCAGGGCACAGTAGATGCCCTAAATGACAGAAACCGTTACAGGATCTATGTTCCAGGCACCGTCACTATGTCTGTTGATGGCCGTACCAGCGGTCCAGTGGAGATGGATATTCGTCTGAAGGGTTCTACCTCTATTTCAAGACTTAGAGACACCCCTAGCTTCAAGATCAAGTTCCCTAACGGTCCTGCTGGAACCGGTTACCTAGGTCAAAGAAGATTGACCCTAAACGCTTTAACGCAAGACACGAGCAAGATTCACGAGTATGGAGCCTATGCCCTATTCAATGCCATGGGTGTTCCAGCCTCAAAGACTGGTTGGGCAAGGGTTTATGTAAACGGTCTTGATAAAGGTCTCTACGCAAATGTTGAACAACCTGATGAGAACTTTGCAGGTAAGAAATTTAGAGATATCACTCAGCACATTTATGAAGGTATCGCTCTAAAAGATTTCAAACCTGGTAACAATGATGGCGATAACAACACTGGAGCCTTCCTAGTTGATCACGGTTGGAAGGTCACACCTAATAAGAATGACCTAACCAAACTTATTACTGCGGCAAACTATAGAGATCCTGCCAACTGGTATAAAGCACTAGAAACCGTTACCGACAGGCCAGCTCTTATTAAGTTCATGGCAGTTGAAAACTTCTTAGGTCACTGGGATGGATACACCGGTCCTAACGTAAACAACTACTTCATTAGAAGTAATACGCGAGGTAAGTTCACCTTTATTCCTTGGGGCGTTGACCAAACATTCGGTGAAAATAGGCAGACCTCAACTTTGGGAGATAACTTTAACGCTCCACTGCTTTCAAAGACCTCCACTCACCCGTGGCTTCCAAAAGCAACCGTTAGAGGAAGCTTGTATGTGAAGTGCATTTCTCACATTCCATGTAGAAATGCATATCTAACTCAACTGAAGGCTGTTTCAGCTATGGCTACAAAGATGAAGCTCGGAACTCAGATGAGATCAGTTACTAAGGTGATCAAGCCTGTTCTAGATGCTCAGTTCAAAACCAAGCCAGAACAGCTAGAGATTATTGCCCTTGAGCAGAATCGAACAATCGCTTGGATTACCTCAAGACAAAAAGAGGTTGCTGCTCTTGTCAAGAAATACAATATTAAATAACTAGCACTCCAGCTAGGTTCATGGTTAGCACAAGCATTCCAATTCCACCGATACGGTAAACCCAACGCCACTTATGCGCCATGATTGGACGCTCTTCATCTTCATTGCCTTCACGGCCAAACATTCCTATGAGCCCTAGTAAGAACACTGGTATTGGTAGCAGCATGAATAGGTACTGAGGATACTCAGGGTTCCCTTCAAACCAGCTACCGATGATAGCTCCACTTACGCTTGAAACAATCAAGGTCAAGGCAAGGCCTGGAACACCTTGAGGTAGTAGTCTCCACAACCAAGGGTAGTTTGGTAACTTGTCTTGGAACCAACTCAAGATGTTAGGCAAGATAAAGATCAAGCTACCAACCCATACCTGCCAGACGTTGCCCATAAATGCGGCAGTTACAAATATGAAGAGGGATAACCTAACCCCGGTTGAAATCACTTTTTGAATTTGAGAGGTTGCAGGAACTTCAGTTGGATTGATGGTATCCAATCGCTTAGAGAAACTTCTAGCTGCAAGCTCTTCAAGCAGAATACGGATTGCAATTGTAGCCGCTAAGAAGATTGCAAACTCGTTGGTGTAATTAGCAACAACAAGGGTTCTTCCAGCGAGAGCAGGAAGTGTAGCAACCATGGCTGAAACGGACCAGCCTATGAAGAAAGTTAGAACTGCTATGTCGACTAATCGATCCCAGAGATAAGCAAAACTAGTTTCTAATTGTTTTCTAATTGCTCGGAAGGCGATACCAATGAGTGCAGGGCCAAAACCTATCAAGAGAACACCAAGCATCAAGCGAATATCAGATATGCCACTGATGCCATACATGCCAATTATTCCAATGGAATAGACGAGTGTTGCCAGCATTCCGGAGAAAGCGTCAAACATTCCAAGGATTGCAATTGCTAAGAACAGTTCCCATGTTGGAGGCCTTAGTTCAATAGAAGGTTGCGCTAGAGCAACCATTGCTAGAACCACACCCGTAATAGGGGCTGCTAACCACATCGAGCCAAAGATTGATCGTAGATATGCTCCATCGTTAACAATCTTGGAAATCACTGGTGAGAACTTAGCGAGGCTCACTGTGAGATCGTGAGTGAATCGATCGAGGAAAGTAAATATCTTGAGTTTGAAGATCGGCAGCTGATCCCCCCAACTGATCTTGGCGGTTGTGAAGGATTCCACTTCAGCATCAAGGGTTGAGATTTCTCCTTCGCTTGTATCCGTATTCTGGGAACTTGGCTCGCCTGAACTAGCGCTAGAAGAGCTGCCGCCTCGAGAACCAGCGGCACCTGCTGCTGCGCCAGCCAAGGCTCCAGCAATTACGACTGCTGTTCCAATCGCCTCAGCAAGGGATTTGACACCCTCAGCGCTAGCTAGTGGGTTATAAGGTCGGCTAGGGGCATTCTCGTCGGTCTGAGCGCCTGGGACCGAGCCTGTCTCACGCTCGCCAACAATAGCCGGAACCCCCTTGGCTCCAGCTATACCCTCAAGGGTAATCTCTACCTGCTGAGCGCTCAGCAAGGTTTCATCTGAATTGACGGCTCTTGATAAATCAATGAGGCCCTTACCAAAGCCAGCTACTTTAGGTAGAGACATGTCAGTGACGACGTCTTTACCGATGATCACTAACCGAATCTTGTATTGCCCAAGTTTGGCAATAGCGAAATCAGCCGAGCTAGCTGATGTTCCAACAAATGATGTTCGGCCTAAGTATTGCCAGAGGCCCCCTGTTTCTAAAAACGCAACGACATCCGACGAGGCAGCTATTTCAGGACTTACTTCAAGACTCAGACGAACTGACGAACCAACTTCGACTTGCTGAGTTGATGAAAGTTGAATAGTTTCGGTGATTGATGAGTTTGAAAGATCTGTCAAAACATTTACTCTGGGTGCCCCAGAAACAGGTGCATATATGCCGACATTCTTGATGGCCTCTTGTGTTTGAGGATCGAGTTCTGAGAATATCTCGGCGACTAAATTAGGTTCGAAGGTCTCTGGAATTCGACCAGGTGAAATTGAAATTGTTGTTGACTTAGTGGATTGTTCAGTTAACCTTGAAACGACATCGAACTCAGGTCCTGCATTCCCCGCAGCATCTCTAGCGCTGTTTTCAAGAAGGGTAAGACCAAAAGTTCCGTCTGTGCAGTTATCTAAACTGACCTGGAAATATTTGCCACTTCCAACAACATAGCCAACTTCACACCTAGACGCAGTTCCCTGCGCTGGAGCAAAACTTAATTCAGATATTCCTGTGACAACTTCATTAAATCTGACATCAAAAATATGGCTACTTGATTGTGTGGAACCTGGTTGAATCACGACTGTTCCAATCGGGGCTTTCTCATCAGTCAATTTACCTATAAGCCCTGAACTCAACTCTGTTTTAGGTCCTGTCATTGAAAATGAATCAGTAACCGAATCCTGGTTCAAGCTCAAACCAAACAATCCAGTCGAACAGTTGGTTATTGTGATCCGATAACTAACCCCCTCGCCACTGAGTTGCCCAAGCCGGCAGCTTTCTGCAGTTTTTGGAAGTAATTTGAAATCTGTCAGGGTTAGGCCTTGGACGTCCTCGCTGAACAAGACATCAAACGATTTCGTTTTCTGGTTCAAAGTTGCGGAGTTGAAAGACAACCTCGCCTCAGGGCCGCCGGAACTAATTACCACCGGTGCAGCGGCCATGTCGAAGACAGTAGCGACTAGAGTTCCAACTAGCTTGGCTCTTGGATCCAGCGGGGCAACGCTGAAGGTATAAACATAAGGAGCTGCAGTCGGTCTATTTGCAGTTAACTCAACTTTGAGCGGCTGCCAAGTAGTGGCAGAACCACTGAGGGAAACGTCTGTTGCTTTGAAATCCCTATTTGATCTTAAAGTGACCGTATATTCGATTGCATTTTTAGCATTAGGGACGTTGTTTGTTGCCTCAATTGATTTGGTGCCGAGCACTGGAAAGTATCTAACTAGGATACTTCCATCGCTATTGGAGTCTTGGAACCTACTAACGAGGACTTTCTCACTGGATGAGGAACTCTTGCCAGCGTGTCCACCAAAACCAGCCGATTCATTACCCGCTGCTTTATATAAAAGACCGCCCGCGCCACCGGCTATGCCGCCACCGCCACCGCCACCGCCACCACCATCAAAATATGGATCTCCGGATGTTGATAAACCATTTCCACCGTTGGAGTTATCAGTGTAGTTTTCTGCCGTTGACCCCCAAGTGGAACCGTTGGCCGAATTTGCGCAACCGCCACCACCACCACCACCAGCGGCAACGAACCTGTCATTTTCTACTTCTACTACTGATGCGGCACCGCCACCACCGCCAGCACCTGATGAACCAAAAGTTCCTGCGTCACCCCCTCGACCTCCTTGGAACTGGTCTTCTAGAGGAGATTTCCCTCCTGCTCCACCACCTGACCCCCTTGCTCCGCTGGCTCCATCTTTACCTTTCCCACCTGGATAAAAGGTAAGAGTTTTATTAGATAGATCTGGAAAGCTAAGAAGAAGAAAACCTACTTCACCACCATACGATCTAACGCAGAGGTTTCCATCAAGACCTCCTGCACCACCTGCTCCACCAAGTATTTCTACTTCAATTGTTCCTAGTCCGGCTGGAATAGTTAAATCTTGAGCAACCTGAGTATTATCAAATACGTTTTCACAAACTTCACCAACTAATTCGAACCCTGGCAAACAGTCGTCCTTGGCGTGAACTATTGGGCTTGCGGCAAGGCTCAATCCAATACCTAGCGAAAGAGCTAAGAAAGAATTGGATAATTTTCTTAGTATTCTGCTCATCGAGAAACCTACCTTGGTAGCTGGCGTTCAGGTTCCATCTTATTTTGAACTCTAGCCAGACTGACTAGAAACATACGCTTTTACGTAACTTTTTTAGCAGCAAAAACTCGTGTTTGGCTACCGAGTTGCGAAGTCAGCACAAGCTCTCACAACTGCCTCTTTGGCAGTAGCTGTGAGCTTTTCTGTTTCTTTGAGGACAAAGGAGCCAACTGGTTCGGTGTTAATCAGAGAAAAATACTGACGAGAGATATCTGAGAAGTTAGTTAGCGTATTCCTCACGAAACTGCTTCCTGCGGACTCACCTATCACTCTTATCTCCGATAGGAAGATTGGCACATCTTCATCAACCTCTGGGATATCCAGGGCTGCATATCTATTGCAAGCGGATCTATCGAGAGATCTTAGTGAAGCGTTATACGCACCCAAGGGAACAAGAATTGCAAAAACCAACAGAGCGACACCAGCGTAAATGGCGTATCTTTTCTTCACCTGAGAGACAACATTGCCTGGTTCTTTTGCTGATCTGAAAACTAATGCTGCTCTAACATTCAGGGCAACAGCAATAGCTGTACAAACCAATACCAAGGCGAGAAGTTGAGGAGTTGTAAATCTCAGCAGTCGATACATCGCCTGGAAAATTTCAAAGTAGTTGCGATCTTTAAAAGTCAAGGCAGTTGGGATTACCAACAGGAATGGGACTATTAAAAGAATTGCTGCTGGGACAAGCGCTAAGTAGAACTTTAGGGTTGAGCTGAGCTTAGTCGCGGATAACCCAGCTGTAACAAGGTTGAGTAGAAAGAAAACAAAGTAGATAACAACAATGCTTCTAAGGGCAAGCTGGTAATTGGCATATTCTTCGCTTGCTAGCACCCCTAAATACTCAGGTAGTGGGAACCAGTAGCTGATTGGCCAGATTAGAACTGCTGAGGACAGTGCTAAAAGAAGGCCTGCTCTGAAGTGCCTAATGCGATCTATCACTTAAATCTCCTAGATGAACTTGAGATTAAGCCTAGCCCTGAGATTGCCCCAAAGACCCCTAAGTAACTGGCAGAATAGTCAGTGATGAAAGATTTAGCAGGAAAAACAGCCCTAATTACTGGAGCAAGTTCGGGTCTAGGTGAGGCCTACGCACTCAAACTAGCCGACCTTGGAGTCAAGGTCATCTTGGTCGCCAGAAGAGCCGATCGCCTACGAGCACTTGCTGACCGCATCACAGCTGAGCACGGCATCTATGCCGCTAGTGTGCTACCTATGGACCTAAGCGCTAGAGATGCTGGTTCAACCCTCGCCAAAATCCTTAAGGGTCGCGGAACACAGATTGACATTCTTGTAAACAATGCTGGCTTTGGTCAGACAATCAACTTCATTGAAGAAGAAAACAGCTTCATTGTTGACGAACTCAACGTGAACATTCACACTTTGGTTGAACTAACTCATGCATTCTTACCTGGCATGGTTGAGCGTGAAGATGGAATAGTAATCAACATTGCTTCAACAGCTGCTTTCCAGTCACTGCCATACATGGCTGTTTATGGCGCTACCAAGGCCTTTGTTCTTTCTTTCACTGAAGCCCTATGGGGAGAAACCCGCAACACTGGGGTCAAGGTGTTAGCGGTATGCCCAGGACCAACAGCTACTGAGTTCTTTGATTCAAACGGGACAAAACCTGCTCTTGGCAGATTTATTCGCTCATCAGAAGATGTTATTAACACAACCTTCATGGCGCTTTCAAAAGAGAAGACCCCTGCAGCGGTTGTTGACGGGCCACTCAATAAGATCACTGCTCTATCAAGCAGATTCTTCACCAGAAAAACATCTATCAAGATTTCGGCAAAAGTTATGATGCCAAGAAATAAGAAGGACTAGTTCTTTCTTTCAATACTGAAGGCGTTGGCTAGTTCGCGCCACCAAGCAACATCAGGCAAATCAAATCTTTGAGATCCAACATCAGGGACATTTATCTGCATTGTTGTTGAGCCACCACCATCAAGTAACACAGCATCGGTTGCTCCAAGGGCTATAAGCCACTGCCCCATCTGACTAGAGGTAGACCCACCCTGCCTGTATCCAAAGTCATAGGCGTCATAGCCTCGGCTAGAGGTGATCAACCAAACCTGTCCGTCTTGATTCCAGCCGATAGCTGATCTTGGACGATGGTCTTTGTTGTGTAGGGCACAGATCCAGACCAACTTGCTGCCCTGCACAATTCTTGGCCCACGACCAGCAGCTGTTACAAACTGCGACTTTGATTCAGAGATAAATGATCTAGATACTGTGACGACATCGCCGACCTTGAACCTAGAGGCAGTTACTGAGGCTGAACTACTCTTAGCCTGAATTACGTAACCTCCTGGATCCACTCTTGTTGCAGTGCCTGAACGAACGCTTCTAACTATTTGGTTACCCTGGGCATCAGGGGAAATTTTGATTGTTGTTCTGCCTGCACGAGTGCTCCCCACGTAGTTTGAATCAAATAATGTTGAGCCTGTGGTGCTTAGGTTAGTGAAGTTGACTGAATCAAAAACTAGTGTGTTGGTCTTGCTAGAAACGCTTCCAGCGCTGGTTACGTTATCTGCTGAGATTCTGTCTTCGAATTTAGGAATTGGTGGCAGGCTAATTCGAACCTTGGTATTAACTTTCATCTTGGCAATGATTGGTGCTAGGTATCCCTTCACCTGAACAACCGTTCCTGACTTGGATGATATAGCTGCACCCTTTGGAAAGATTTTATGGATCTTGCCTGATTTGATCTGGAAGCTTACCTGGCCCTTGGGAGTAACCGGTCTAATAAAGTTCGACCTGTAGACAACCAGAGATGTTGCTCCGGGCTCTAACTGGTTCACTCCAGTGATGTTGAACTTTCGAGTTCCAATGGTCAGTGTTCCAGTGCTTCTGTATCCCCTAGCATCAACAACCTTATGTCTAGAAAGTCCGATAACACCGGATTCGCCCGGTGGGCTGTATAAAACCTGACCATCCTCAACCATGGCATTCCATGGGCCCTTGCTGTCAAAATAGTCACCGTTCAGGCTAGCCATGGTCTTAGGGTTTGAATTAGCCAAGACCTGAAGGTTCTGTGACCTAGGGATCCCTTGGTGCAGAACTCCGAAGGTTATGTGTCGAAGATTGCCTGTTACTACAGATATCTTGGCACCTAGTGATGAAAGCGATGCATTTCTAGCATCGCTACCTGGCTCAAATTGCCATGCAAGGGCCTTCACACCAAAGCCTAAAGACTTGTCTGTTACCTGGTGGGCCTTATCTAGGGCTGGGGTGCTAATACAATCGGCTTGAGCCGCTGCCATAGGAACAGCTGTTGAAAGAGCAAACAGGGTAGCAATGACGAAAGATGTGGTCTTGACCACATTTCGTCTGGATGAATCCTGATGCTTTTTCATAGAACCTTCAGACTATAACAAGTACTGGGTAGGCTTGAAATATGTTCAGGAAGAAGAAATCAAGCCTACTGATGGCTATCATTCTCCTGTCCTTAACTGGCAGTTTCCTGAACTCTTCGGCTTCAACTGCGGCGACTTCCTATGTTGAAGGAACAGATCCTGCAGCAGTAATGTTCAATCCCCTTCAGGTCAGCAACTTCTCTTTGCAAATGACTGATGAGGACTATGAGTCCCTCAGATACCCGAATGTTAGCTGGGACAATGAGGGTGAATGGCGTGAGACCCGAATGAGCCTAACGATGGGTGGTAAACGCTACGGCCCATACGTGGTGGGAGTGCACCTGAAAGGTGCCTGGGGTTCTTGGCGAGACATCTCTGGTAAGGCAGCCTTCAAGATCAAGATGGATGCTTTCGTTAAAGGCCAAACTCTTCTAGGAGTTAGCCGCATAACCCTGAATAACATGGTTCAAGACCCAACCTATCTTCGGGAAACCATTAGCTACAGACTCTATCGAAACCTTGGCATTCCCTCACCAAGGACTGGTTATGCCAATGTGAGCCTGAACGGCATTGACTATGGACTTCATCTAAACGTTGAAACCATGAATAAACAGATGCTCAAGCGTTGGGGTGTTTCAAGTGCCCATCTCTACAAAGGTGCCGTCCCATACTTCCCAGACCTAACATCGGGCAGTGAACCGATGTTTGCGATTGAATCCGGTGATAAGACGAATACGTCTGATCTGACAGAGTTTATGGAATTGAACAATCTAAGTGGCAAAGCTTGGTGGGATGCGGTCTCTGCTCGAATGGACATGGATCTCTTAACTTTAGGTTGGGCTTCTGAAATCTACTCAGGTCACTGGGACGGTTATGTTCGAAACCTCAATAACTATTTTGTGAACTTTGATAACGACGGCAAAGTGCAGCTACTTCCATGGGGTGTTGACCAAACCTGGGGCGGAGCTCTTGGCTATACGGAATCAAGGGGCATCATGCCAAATAAGTGCTGGGAATACGCTTCTTGCCTTGAGCTTTACAGGCAGTCTCTGGCTAAGGTTTCTAGAACCGCAAGGAACCTAAACCTACAGACAATGGCTAGAGAAGTCGCAACTGCAATCCGTTCAGACATCATCAGTGACAGATTCAGTCGCGGCATAAATCACGCGACGAACCAGCAAAACAACCTAGTTTGGCGCCTTGGAGAGCAGCAGAATGTTTTGCGTTCTATTGTCCAGCCTTTTGACACCACGCTGGCAAGCGTTAGAGTCAATGGCCGAATCTACGAGCCAGGCCAGCAGGTATTCCTTGAGGCTGGAAGCCTTATCGCAGAAATCCAAGTGACCCCCTCTCAGTCTTCAGCCACAGCTGTAGTCCAGCCAATAGGAACACTGAAACCTGGACTAAACAGTGCAAATGTTGTGGTGACTTCTTCAAATAAGCAGCATGTGAACACAAACAAGGTCATGATCTATGTGTACACAAACTTTACGACAAGAAGCACTCCTGTCTACAACAAGAACTCAGCCGTCCCAACATTTAGTGGAACTTCTAGCGTTGGGCTCCTTGGTACCTCGTTACTTGGATCAACAAACATCATCCTCAACGTAAAGATGGCAAAACTCAAGAGCACATCAACCACTAAAGCTAGAGCCCTTATGGCCTCAAGAGTAAAGCAATTGCTAAGTGCATTATCTGCCAGAGGTATTAAGCCTGCCAAGGTCAACCAGAGCATTACATCTTCTGGCTCAGTGAATGCACTTCAGATAACCGCCACCCACACCAAGTAATCTTCTTTAAACAAAGAAGCCCCTGGATTACCAGGGGCTTCTTTTGTTATTGCTTAGTAAGAAAGGATGTTTACTGTGGTTCCCTTTTGTGTTCTAGCACCAGGAATTAGCTGGTAGCTTGCAGTCTTGAATCCGTTAGTCTTCAAGGCAACCAGTAGCTTCTGAGTGTTAGATGCACGTGCAGGACCAGCAGTGGTCTTGTCCTTAGCGATCAAGTAGTTGTTGGTGATGGTTACAACACCAACGGTTCCCTTGACCTTTTTTAGACCCGCAAGAATCGCTGCGTTACCCTTAGGGTTGGTCTTCTTGTCAACTGTAAGAACACCCACCTTAGGGAACGGGATAACGATTGTTGTTATGGTTCTAGGGACAATTGCGGTTACGGTGTAGGTCTGAGTGGTCTCGTCTTCAGCAGTAACAGTAACTCTAAGTGTGTTACGACCGATGACTAGTGAATCTCCACCTTCGACTTCGTAGGTTGCTACGAGGCTCTCAGGAACACCATCAACTTCAACAGATGTTGCACCTCTTGCAAGAGCCACTACAGAATTCACAGCAACGGCTTTACCTGCTACTAGGAAGGTCTTTAGTCTCTTGTCTGGTGAAAGTGCAACTGGGATCACGATGCTGTAGCTTCCTGCTTCGGCACTTTCGTCACCTGGGATCACAGTTACAGAGATAAAGTTTTCGCCGGTAACAAGGCCGGAAACGTTCCAAGTGTTAGCAGCATTTGCTTTAGTAACAGTTGCTTCGCCACCATCAAACTCAAGAGTGGTTCCGTTTCCAAGACCGATCTTTTCTGCAACGGTTGGCTCAACAAAGATAGTTGCGGTACTTGTCCCGTTAGCTAGCGGAGTCTGAAGAGTAGCTGTGCCATCTTCACCAACAGTAAGAGTGGTTGTGTTTACTCGAACTGTCTTTAGAGTCGCATCTGCACCACCGACATAAACCTTTAGCTTGTATGTCTCAGCGAAGTCCAAACCTGCCTCTGGAATGACTTGGATGTCAATCTCGTTAACACCCTTCTCAACTCCATAGAAGCGAGCAACTGTAGGAAGAAGAGTCTTGCCATTTGCAATTACGTCTGCTGTTGGGCTCTCTGCCTTGACTAGAAGGCTGAATGAAGTTGCTGTGACTGGAAGATTTACGAAACCTGTCTCATTGTTTAATAGAGCTAGATCAACAGCTTCATCGTTGATTAATAGTCCGCCATCTTCTGCAATAGCGTTGTTTTCGCTAATTGCAAGAACGGTTAGGTTGATTGTGTAAGTCTCACTGTCACCGCTTGAGGCAGTAACGACAAGTGAAAGTTCATTGTCACCCTCTTCTAGAGGTGTTAGACGTCCATCTCCAGTAATGATGAATGAAGCTGTTGGGTCAGTGGTAACCACCTTGGTGTTCACTCTTGTAGTTCCGTAAGGAAGTTCAATTGTGTCTGTCTGAGTAGCGTCAACACCGTTTACCAAGAAGACTTCTAGTGAAGTGTCCACGGCAGCAGCAACGTTGAAGAACAGTCTGTATGTAGCAACAGAGGTGTCTTGCGCGGTTACCTGAACCTTAACGATGTTTCTTCCAGGAACTAGAGCGTCGGCTCCAATAATCTCTACGGTTGAAAGGTTGGTGGTTGGCACAGCAGTGATGTCAACAGATGTTACATCGCTGTCCAATTCGAACTCATCGCCGTTAGCAACTTCACTGCCGTCGTACTCGAAAACAGCAAGGCTGGTGTCATCATTAGCTAAGACGTTCAAAGTAACTGTTGAAGTGGTGCTTGAACCATCCTCAGCGGTTACAACAACGGTTAGTGTATTGTCGCCAAGAACTAGGTTTGTTGCTCCTGTGACAAGTACTGACGCAGCAGAGTCGCTAGGAATAGCTGTTACTGCGACCGAGGTGGTACCTGATGGGATGTAAACAGTGGTTCCGTCAGCAACTCTCGCACCTGAGACCTTGAACACAACTAGAGAGCTGATGTTTGAAGGAACCTGAACATTCAGGGTTACTTCGTAGGTAGCTGTTGCACCTGACTGAGCGGTTACAAGAACAGAAAGAGTGTTTGCCCCAGCGCTTAGGCCAGTTCTTCCGGTGATAACTACAGAAGATGAAGGATCGCTAGGAGTTGCAACTACTGATACTGACTCAGTGCCAGGCTCTAGGAAGATACGTCCACCGTTTCTAACATTCTGACCGTTGACGGTGAATGTAGAAAGAGCAACATCTGAAGGAAGAGCAAGAACTCTTACCTTGAATGCATAAACACGAGTTGTTGTTCCGTCTTCAGCTGTAACTGTTACAGAGACATCATTCAGACCTGTAACTAGGTTGATTGAACCAGTAACTACTGAGGTTGCATTCACGTTTGAAGTGGTAGCAACAACAGTTACTGCACTTGTCAATGGAGCAACTTCAACTGTCTGACCAGCAGTGATCACATTGCCATTGACAGCCAGTGAAGAGAGAGTTGCATCATTAGAGAAAACGTTGCTTTCGCTTGATACGAATACGGTAACGATGTAAGTCTGAGTAGCTGAGGAGTTAGAAGATGTAACAACTACACGGACTTCGTTCTCACCACTTACTAAGCCGGTATCACCAGTAACAACAGCTGTAGCACCGCCATCGGTTGGGGTGGCAACTACGGTAACTGCAGTTGTACCTGCGCTAACAACCAGTACGTCGCCATCCTCGACATCGCTACCATCGATAGTGAATGTAGCTAGCGTGGTTGTCACTCCGTTGGCGTTAGCTGCTGAGACGCTTAGTCCCTGCATCGGAACAACAATCAGTAGCGTAGCAATCAAAGCTGTAAGCATCTTCTTGACTGTCATAGTTTTGGTTTCCTTGTTTGTCTCTGTGCTTCTCATTACGCCTTCACCCTTACTGTGTAAGTCTGGCTAGTACCATCCGCTGCAGTAACTGTTACTACTACATTGTTTAGTCCTGGCTGAATGTCACGACCAACGATGGTTACAGATGATCCTGCAGCAGCAGCGATCGCAGTAACCTTCAGCTTGGTGGTGCCTGGAAGAACGCTAATTCTTGACTTTCCAAGAACATTGAATCCTTGGATAGTGAATGTACTTAGGCTCTTGTCGCTTGATAGCGCAGGAACAACCAAAGTCATTGTGTATTCAGTGAAAGATCCATCCGCTGCAGTTACCTTGACAACGACTGAGTTGTTACCAATTACTAGGTTCTTGTTGCCAGTGTAGGTCACAGTTGAACCTGAATCTTCAGGAACCGCAACAACGTCAGCGAAACCAGAACCAGCTGATAGCTGGAAGGTACCGCCATTAGCAACATCAGTTCCATTTACCTTCAGAGAAGTAATGTTGCTGTTGCTTGATAGAGCAGCAACGTTGACTGTAACTGTGTAGGTACGAACAGTGATGCTGTCTGCACCAGTAACGGTAACGGTAACGGTGTTAGCTCCAGCAACAAGGTTTCTGTTTCCTTCAACCTTGAGCTTAGAGCTGTCGTCAGCTGCGAAAGCAATTACCGGAACTGACTTAGTACCGGCAGGCACGTTCACAACGAAAGGTGCTTCTTCCAGGTTCAACTTGACGCCAGCTACGTTTAGAGACTCCAGCTGTGTGTTACCCGCTAGACCACCGATACGGAAGGTAATCAAGTACTCACGTGACTCGAAGTTAGGTGCAGTAACAACAACCTTGATGATGTTGTCACCTAGAACTAGTTCAGTGTTACCTGTAATTTCAACAGTTGCGTTCTCGTCAATTGTGTAAACTTCAACATCAATCTCAGTAATCTCTAGATCAGTTGAAAGGATTACGCTTCCTTCAACGAAGGTTTCGCCGCCGACCAAAATCTCTGTTACACCTGTCTCAGCAGATAGAACAACTAGTACGAACAAGCTGTAAATCAATACGTCGCCGTTAGCTGCTGTAACGATAACTTCAATTGTGTTGTCACCAGGAACTAGAGCGTCAGCACCGATGATCTCGACGCTAGCGTTCTCATCTGTTGGAACAGCGATGATCTCAATTTCAGTTGTGTTAGCTGGAAGTTCAATTTCTGAACCGTCTTCAACTACTTCACCGTTTGCTGTGAACTCTGACAATGAGGTGTCAGCTGAAAGGGCTACATCAAGAATTACTGTGTAGACCTCGACTGTTACTTCGTCAACAGCAGTAACAGTTACAGTCACGATGTTTTCGCCTGGCTCAAGACCAGAACCACCTTCGATTTCAACCAATGCTTCTTCGTCAGTTGGAACTGCAAGAATTTCAGCCTCAGTAGTTCCGCTTTCGAATTCGACAGTCTCACCGTCGATAACCTCAACACCATTTACTGTGAAGCTTGAAAGAGTAGCAATGCTTCTGTCTCTCAGGTTTACAGTCAAGGTGTAGGTAGCTGTTGTGCCATCTTCAGCGGTTACAACTACAACGATTTCGCTCTCACCAACTGGGATGTCAGCAGAACCAGTGATTTCAACAGTTGCTGCTGCACTTGTAGCCTGAGCAACAATCGCTACGAAGTTGTTGATTCCATCAAGGTTCAACACAGCGCCATCAACTACTGGAGTTCCATCAGCTGTAAACACAGCAAGACTGGTGTCGCTAGAAAGTGCTAGGACGTTTACGTTCACTGTGTAAGTAGCAGTCGCACCTGAAGGAGCAGTAACAACGATAGTGATCTCGTTGGTACCAGTCACAAGTTCAGTTGTTCCAGTTACTTCGGTGGTTGCTTCAACATCTGCACCGGTAGCGGTTACGAATACTTCAGTAGTTCCGAATGGCACGTTTACTGTCGCACCAGCCTCAACTGTTGCACCGTTCAAGGTGATTGTTCCAAGAGCAGTGTTTGCAGAAACAGCTGCTCTAACAACGTTTAGCTTGTATTCACGAGTTGTTGTGCCATCGGCAGCAGTTACTGTGATCACAACTTCGTTGTCACCTGTTACTAGGGCATCTTCACCTACTACAGCAAAGGTAGCATCCACGTCTTCTGTGGTTGCCGCAACAACTACAGAAGTAGTGATTGCTGGGACCTGGAATGTAAGTGCATCAAGAGGAACAGAAACACCGTTTACTGTTACGCCTGTGATGTTGGTGTTGATTGAAGCAGGAACAACAACTGTCAAGGTGTAGCTAACAACTCTAGAGTTGGCAGCTGTTACGAATACGGTTACTACGTTGCTTCCGGTCTTCAGATCAGTTGCACCTTCAACGCTTGTAGATGCTCCAGCATCTTCAGCTGTTGCAACAACTGTTACTGAAGTTGTTCCAGCAGCTACGTTCACAGTTGAACCTGCAGCTGTTGCAGTTCCATTTACTGTGATGGTTCCTAGGTTTGCATTGTCTGAAAGAGCTGCAGCGCGAATAACAGTGATTTCGATTAGACGAGTAAATGCTGTGTTCTCAGCTGTGACGCGGAACTGCAGGTTGTATGTACCTGGGTTCGGTAGCACAGTCGCAGTTAGTGTCGTGAAGGTTGCTGCAGAGCTTGTTGTCTGAGCAAGAACGAATGCTTCGGTTACTTCGTTACCAACGTTGATTGTTGAGTTGGTTAGCGCATCCTGACCGTTGATGGTGAATAGCGCTAGAGAGGTGTCTTCTGAAAGTGTCAGCACGTTTGCAGTGAAGGTGTAAGCCTGAGTAGTTAGATCTCCTGCTGTAACGGTTACTGTAACTGTGTTTGCCCCTGCAACAAGACCTGTGTTACCAGAAACTGTAACTGTTGCATCTGGACTAGTAGCCAAGGCAACCACGTTCACGCTTGTTGTGCCAGAGGCAAGGTTAACTGTTCCACCAGCTTCAACGGTCTGACCGTTAGCAGTGATAGAAGCAAGAGTCTTGTCTGATGACTTAGCAACATTTACGGTGAAGGTGTAGTTTGCAACGGCACCACTTTCAGCTGTAACGCTAACGGTCACTGTGTTTGGACCAGAAACCAAATCGGTGTCACCTGTAACAACAGCAGTTGCAAGGTTAGAAGTAGGAGTTGCAACAACAACTACAGAAGTTGTTCCGAAAGCCTTGTTTACAGTTCCTGAAACTTCAACGCTTTCACCATCAACGGTGATTCCACTGAGTGTGTTCACGGTTGAAGGCTGAGCCACTGTCACAGTGATCTCAGTAGCAGCTGTTGAGCCGTCCTGAGCTGTAACAGTAATGGTTACAGTGTTAGCACCTGGGTTTAGTGAAGACGCCCCAGTAACTGCGTAGCTAGCAAATGGGCTTGAAAGAGTTGCAAGGACAGTAGCTGATGTAACACCAGTAGCAAGAGTGATTGCAGTTCCTTCAACAACGCTTCCGTTCACTGTGATGCCAGTGATTGCCTTGTCGCTTGATGCAGCAAGAACGTTCAGAGTCTTCACGATGTCCTGGGTTGCACCTGACTGAGCAGTAACACGAATAGTCAATGTGTTTGCACCTGCATTTAGGTTGCTGTTACCAGTAATAGTGAATGTAGATGTGCCAGCCTCAGTCGTTGCTTCAACAGAAACCGCTGTGGTTCCGAATGGAAGATCCAAGCTAGAAGCTGTTAGAAGTGAGGTTCCGTTTACAGTCAACGCTGAAAGAGCTGTGTTTGAGTCAGCCTCAAGAACATTTAGCTTCACTGTGTAGTTAGCAGTGGTTCCATCTTCAGCAGTAACGGTTACGTTCACGTTGTTTACACCGGTAGTTAGACCTGTGTTGTTTGTGACCGCGACAGTTGCAAGGTTGCTTGTTGGAACAACAGCTACAGTTACCTGAGTTGTTCCGAATGGAAGGTCTAGAGCCTCTTCAGCATTGAAACCAGATGTGAAGTCTGTGCCATTTACTGTTACAGACGCAACTGTCTTTACGCTTGAAGGAGCTGCAACTACCACTGTGACTGTGTAAACCTTGATGGTTCCATCGTCAGCAGTAACAGTGACGGTAACAGTGTTTGAACCTAGAACTAGATTGGTGTTTCCAGCTGCAACTGCAGTTGCATAAGCGTTGGTAGGAATTACCTCAACAGTTACGGATGATCTACCTAGACCAACATTCAATGAACCGCCATCAACAACATCTCTGCCATCAATCTTGAATGTGCTTAGTGAGGTGTCGTTTGAGAACTGACCATCTAGGTTCGCTACAACAAGTGAAACTGTGTAGGTCGCAGTGGTTGTTCCATCGGCTGCAGTAACGACAACAGTCAAAGTGTTTGTTCCAGTGATTAGACCGGTTGCACCTGTAACAACTGCAGTTGCTGAAGTGTCGGTAGGTTCTGCAACAACTGTTACTGAAGTAACACCGTTAGCAAGGTTGACTGATCCTCCGTTTACAACGTCGTTTCCATTTACTGAGAAGACACCCAGGGTGGCATCGTCGTTAGCTAGAACGTTCAGAGTAACTGTGTAAGTGGCAGTAGTTGTTCCGTTAGCTGCAGTAACAGTTACGGTCAAGGTGTTAGCACCAGCAACTAGATCTTCAACAACGTCTACTACAACGTCAGCGTCTGGGTCAGTAGCCTCTGCAACATACTCAACTTCAGTAGTTCCGAAAGGAAGGTTTACAGTCGCACCAGAAACAACATCGTTGCCGTTGATAGCGAATACGCCAAGAGTTGCATCATCGTTCTCAAGAACGTTTAGGGTCACTGTATAAGTGGCAGTAGTTGTTCCGTTAGCTGCAGTAACAGTTACGGTCAAAGTGTTTGGACCAGTAACTAGTTCGTCTGCAACGTCAACTACAACAGCAGCCTCGACGTCGCTAGCTTCAGCAACATACTCAACTTCAGTGGTTCCGAAAGGAAGCTCAACAGTTGCACCATCGGTTACATCGTTACCGTTTACAGCGAAAACACCGAGAGTGGTGTCATCGTTTTCAGCAACATTCAAAGTAACTGTGTAGGTAGTTGATGAAGTTCCGTTAGCAGCAGTAACCACAACAGTCATAGTGTTTGGACCAGTAACAAGTTCCTCGTCAACAGTTACAACTACAGAAGCCTCGACGTCGCTAGCTTCAGCAACATACTCAACTTCAGTGGTTCCGAAAGGAAGCTCAACAGTTGCACCATCGGTTACATCGTTACCGTTTACAGCAAAGACGCCAAGAGTGGTGTCATCGTTTTCTGCAACATTCACAGTAACTGTGTAGGTCTGAGTAGTTACATCGTCTTCAGCTGTAACAACTGCAGTAACTGTGTTTGGGCCAGTTACAAGATCTGCATCGCCAGTAATGTCAACGGTTGCACCGTCTGCAGCAGCTGTAGGGATAGCTACTACTTCAACAGAGTCAGTTCCATATGGGACGTCAACAGAAGATCCATCGGTGACCGTTTGGCCCTCGACAGTGAAGGTTGATAGCGAGGTGACTGAGCTTGCTTCAGTAGCGTTAGCTACACTCGCAAAGCTGCCAAACCCGGTAGCAGGAAGTAGTACCAGCAGTGTTGCGGCCACAATTGTGGTCACTCTGAAAGCTAGTGCGTTGTATGCGTTCTTAGTCATGGCTATCTTCTTCATTTTCTTTGTTAGTTCCCTACGTTTACTGTCACTGTGTAAGTCGTTGATGCTCCGCTAAGGGCAGTTACCTTCACAGTCAAAGTGTTCGCTCCAGCAGTTAGTGCTGACTTACCAGTTACCTCAACAGAGGCCTTAGCGTCATCAGCGATTGCTGAAACACGAACTCGAGTTGTACCGGCAGCAACGTTAACTGTTGCGCCATTGGTGACAGCCTGATCATTGATTGTGAATGTGCTCAAGCCAGTGTTAGATGCAGGCGCAGCGACCACAACGGTCACTGTGTTTACAGTCTGTGCACCGCTTGGAGCTGTAACTGTTACAACCACTGAGTTATTTCCAGTTGTCAATCCTGTGTTACCGGAGATTGTGAACTTAGCTTCTGGTGAAGCAACTACTGGGATAACTGAAACACGTGTGGTTCCGAATGGAACGTTTACAGTTCCACCTGAAACAACTACTGAGTCAGCAACAGTTAGCGATGTAAGAGTTGTGTTGCTTGAAAGCGCGGCTACTCGAACACTTCTTGTGTACTCTGCAGTGCTTGTGCCGTCTTCAGCAGTAACGGTGAAGGTTACTGTGTTTAGACCAGCTACCAGACCTGTGTTTCCAGTGATTGTCATAGTTGCTTTGCCATCTAGAGGTCTTGCAGTTGCAGCAACAGCAGTTCTACCAGCAGGTAGATCAACAATTGTGCCTGAAGCGGCTACGTCAAAGCCGTTGATTGTCCAGGTGCCAGCAGCACTTGAGATTCCAGTGTTGGTGCTTCTAGATAGAACAAATGCTTCAACAGTTGTGTCTGCGGTTGTTCCGTTAGCAGCAGTTACTCTTACGCGAATGTTGTTTAGGCCGGCAACCAAGTTGGTGTTACCGGTGATCTCAACACTTGCGCCTGAGTCGTTTGCGACTGCAACAACAGGAACAGACTTAGAACCGATTGGAAGTTCAACACGAGTTGTGTAAGCGGCACCGTTTACTGACAAGCTCTTCAGAGTTGCGTCTGAAGAAAGTGCAGTAACAACAACGGTCACGTTCACTGTTCTCTTTGTTGTGCCATCAGCAGCAGTTACCTCTACAGAAACTGTGTTTGAACCAGTTGTAAGAGTTGTACCTGTAACAGCAACAGTAGCTTCAGCATCTGCAGTTGCAGCCTTCACCTGAGCAAGAGAGGTTCTTGGAGGAAGTGTGATGGTTGATCCTGACAGAGCGTTCTGCCCGTTTACAAACAGTGCGTTTAGAACTGTGCTTGAGGACTTCAAGACGTTTACAACTACTACGTAATCCTTAGTCGTTCCATCAACAGCTGTCACTCTAAGAGTTACGTTGTTGGTTCCGGTCTTTAGAGTTCCGTTTCCAAGAACTATGAACTTAGCGGCAGCTTCTGTTGTCTCTGCAACAACATCAACTGAACGAGTTCCGAATGGAACGCTAACGCTCAGACCTTCAACGAATGCCTGGGCGTTTACAGTGAAGTTCTTAAGAGTTACGTCGCTTGAAAGAACAAGTACACGAACGGTTACTGAGTAGCTCTTAGTTGAAGTTCCGTTAGCGGCAGTTACAACAACAGTTACTGTGTTGTTTCCACCAACTAGGCCGGTTCTGCCTGAAACAGAAGCTGTGGCCTCTGGATCGCTTGTAAGAGTTTCAACTACAACAGAGCTGGTTAGAGCAGGAACGGTAATGGTTCCGTCAACAGCAACTGTTGCTCCGTTTACCTTGATGCTCTTGATGCCTGTGTCAGCTGAAGGGAGTGCAACGAACAGTGTCACTGTGTGAGTGAACTCAGTGCCGTTTACAGCAGTTACCTTCACTGAAAGTGTGTTTGAACCAGCAACAAGACCGGTCGCTCCGGTTACAACGAACTGAGCAAGTGAGTCAGCTGTTGCAACTCTTACAGCTACACCAGTTGTTCCACGAGGTAGGTTCACTGTTGATCCAGATGCTGTCTCAACACCGTTGATTAACAAGCTTCTTAGAGCGGTGTTGTTCGATGCAGGGACCTTAACAGTCACACGGTAAGTTCTTGTAGCACCGCTTTCAGCAGTAACTAGAACTGTAAGTGCGTTGTCACCGGTACGCAGACCTGTCGCTCCTGAAACAACAACTGCTGAAGTTGATGCAGTCGGTGTTGCAACTACGGTCGCAGTTGTGGTGCCTGGAGCTACTGTTACAACACCCTCAACTGGAGCAATTCCGTTGATTGTGAAAGCAGACAGAGTCACATCAGTTGAAAGAACGCGAACGTTCAAAGTCACTGTGTAGGTCTTTACTGTTCCATTGGCTGCAGTAACGGCTACGGTCAATGTGTTTGCACCATCAACAAGGTTTGATCTTCCAGTAATTGCAACTACTGACTCAGCATCTGCTGGAGTTGCAACAACGGTCACTACACGAGTTAACGGAGGAAGAGCTATGGTTCCCTTATCCTCTGCTGCCAAGCCGTTCACAGTGAAGGTTGAAAGATCGGTGTTAGAGCTCAATGGGGCAACAACAGCCTTGATTGTGATTACACGTACTGTCTTTAGGTCAGCTGCAGTAACAGTTACTACAACATCGTTGCTTCCAACTACTAGACCAGTACGGCCAGTGACCTTCGCGCTAGCGGCAGGGTCACGAGTTAGAGCAACTACGTTTACAGCAGTTGTTCTGGAAGGAAGCTGAACTGTTTGACCATCGACAACAGCAACACCGTTCAGTGTCAATGTGTCCAAAGTAACGTCAGTAGAAGCTCCACCAACACGAACGGTAAATACGTATTCGGTTGTGGTTCCATCCTGAGCAGAAACGATAACGGTGATTGTGTTGTCGCCAGCGATCAATTCATCTGCACCAAGAACTACTGAAGTTGCAAATTCGTTTGTGGTTTCAACAGAAACATCTACAGAGGTTGCATCCTTTTCTACGGCAACAATGTCACCAGGGACAGTTAGCAGACCGTTTACGAAGATTCCAGTTACAGAACTGTCGCTTGAAGGAACAAGAATGATTACCTTGTACTCAGCGGTGGTTTCACCATCTGGAGCAGTAACGGTAACAGTTAGTTCGTTCTCACCAACAACTAGGTCAGTTCCACCAACAACTTCGAATGTTGATTCGATCCTCTCTGGCTCAATTGTTAGCTCTACTGAGGTAACGCCTGGGTCAGTTTCGAAGGTGTCACCATCAGCAACATCTGAACCATTGATCTGGAATACAGCTAGCTCAGTGTTTGTGCTGACTGGAACAACCAAAGTAATTAGGAAGTCTTCGAATGTTTCACCATCAGCAGCTAGAACGGTGATTGTTAGTTCGTTGTCACCAACGACAAGTTCGTTGTCACCAAATACTTCAAATGTTGCATCTGGGTCAGTTGTTTCTACCTGAACTTCAACCTCGGTTGTGTCTTCAGCTAGATCGACAATGTCATCCGGTGAAACTTCATTGCCATCAATAATAATTGATGCAATTGAAGTGTCAGTTCCGTATAGAACCTTGAGGATAACTACGTACTCAGAAGAAGTCTCTCCATCAGCAGCAAGAACTGTTACAACTAGGAAGTTGTCTCCTGCAACAAGGCCAGAGTCACCTTCAACTGTGAATGTAGCGTCTGGGTCTTGAGTTTCAATCTCAACCTCAACGTCTGTCACACCAGCTTCTAGTTCAACCTCGTCACCGTAGAAGACCTCGGTGCCGTTTACGGTGAAGACCGCAAGATCGGTGTTTGTGCCTGGAGCAACAACCAAAGTAACCAAGTACTCGTAGAAGCTCTGCTCATCAGCAGCTGTAACGGTAACAGTCAAATCGTTGTTACCAGTTACTAGGTCCTGGTCACCTGAGATGACGAAAGTTGCATCTGGATCCAAAGTTTCAGCGTTAACTTCGACTGAAGTAGTTCCAGCTTCAAGATCGATTACTGCACCATCTTCAACATCTGCTCCGTTTACTTGGAAGACGCTCAAAGCAGTTTCGTTGCTTAGTGCAACTACAAGAGTGAAGATGTAGTCAATGCTGGTGGTTTCATCTGCAGCAGTAACTGTTACAACCAATTCGTTCTCACCAGAAACTAGGTCAGTGTCACCTGAGATAGAAACAGTTGCGTCAGCATCTGTTGTCTCAACAGCAACATCAACGCTCTCGGTTAGGTACTCAAGGTTGATTACATCACCAGTAGTAACTGGAGCATCATTGATTGTGATCTGCTTCACCGATGCATCATCGTTGAACGCAACATTCAAAGTTACGAAGTACTCGAGTGTGCTGTCATCAGCTGCAGTAACCGTAACTATGAGAGTGTTCTCACCGGCAATAAGTTCAGTGTCACCATCGATTAGAACACTTGCTTCTGCATCTGTAGGCAAAGCAATAACTTCAACAGCGCTTGTGAAAGCAGGTAGATCGATTACTGAACCGTCTTCAACATCTGCGCCATTCACCTTGAATGAAGACAGCGATGTGTCGCTGCTGTAAAGAACGTTTAATGTAATTTCATACTCTTCGACTGTCTCGCCATCAGCAGCTGTCACCGTGATAAGTAGTTGGTTGTCGCCAGGAACAAGTTCAATGTCACCTGTAACTTCGATGTTTGCTTCTGGGTCAGTTGCCTGAACATCAACATCAACCATTTCGGTGCCAGGAGCTAGTTCGACAACTTCTCCGATAGCAGTGTCAACACCGTTGATGAGAACTGAGGCCAATGTGGTGTCGGAGTTGAAAGCAACATTCAAAGTTACGTTGTAGTCAGCGGTCTCACCGTTAGGTGCAGTGACTGTAACGGTCAAGATGTTTAGGCCGGCTTCTAGGTTTGTGTCACCTGAAATCTCGTAGGTTGCGTCTGGGTCTGTAGTTTCTACAACTACTTCAACTTCATCAACCAGTGGCTCAAGAGTTACTTCCGACTGGTCTTCAACAGCTTCGCCGTTTACTTCGAATACAGCAAGGCTTGTGTCGCTGCTTACTAGAACATCAAGAATCACAATGATTTCTTCGATGGTCACACCATCAGCCGCAGTAACAGTTACTTTAAGTTCGTTCTGACCTGTTGCTAGATCTGTTGCTCCTGTAACAACGAAATCAGCGTCTGCATCGGATGCGATTACTTCAACTTCAACTGATTCAGTTCCAGTTGGAAGTTCGACAACTTCACCGTCAATAACATCGACGCCGTTGACCGTGAATGTAGATAGAGAGGTATCTGTGTTCAGTGCAACGTCAAGATTAATTGAGTAAGTTCCGATAGTGCCGTCTTCTGCAGTTACTTCAACTGTAAGAACGTTACGGCCAGGCTTTAGATCGGTTGCACCGGTAACTTCAAATGTTGCTCTCTCATCACGAGTAACAACAACAACTTCAACTTCAGTGGTTAAAGCAGGAAGATCGACGTTGCCTTCAACGTATTCGGTGCCTTCAATTGTGATTGTTGCGCCAGTGTCGTTTGGACTGTTGGCAACATCCAAGTTAATTTCATAAGTTTGCTTAGTAATACCGTCACCTGCAGTGACTACGACTACGAGAGGGTTATCGCCAGGGGTCAATCCTACGTTTCCATCGATAGTTCGAGTGGCAGTTGGATCGGTAGGAGTAGCGACCACGGCAACTTCAAACACTCCTGCTTCAATAGGAACAGTTTGTTTGTCGACCACCGCCACTCCATTGACTGTAAATACAGACAGCGATGTATCTGTACCAGTATTTGCATTAGCTGCAGTCGCCTGGATTGGAAGAATGAACAGTACGGTGGCCGCAAGAATTGCTACGAAGCCACGTACGCGGTTAATTGATAAGCTCAAGGCTCTCCCCTCTCAGGAGTCCTAAAACAGGATAAAACTAGATTTACAGTATGCCACTGTTGTCAAGCCATTTCATAGGTAAATACAACAAAAAAGGCAGATTGGTCTAAAAACGTAATCTTTGTGTAACCGGACTTCGCAGAGGCAAATTTCGCCGAAACACAGCTTTTGCAGCCCCCAACTCGAACTCCTCGTAACGGATCTAATTGGGTATGGTTTATGTGTGAGCCCAAAGCAGCCCTTGACCTCAATATCGTTCGTTATGCCTGTCCTTAACGAGGAAAAACACCTGCGCACAGCGGTTTCCAGCATTTTTGAGCAAAAAGGCATTGAAAAAGCAAACATTGAGGTCATTTTGGCCATTGGTCCCTCCACTGACAAGACAAAAGAGGTTGCTGAAGCCCTAAAACTTGAATATCCGGTCACAATTGTCTCTAGTCCAACCGGTAAAACCCCTGCTGGTTTGAATCTCGCTATAAAAGCTGCCAAAAACGACGTAATTGTGAGAGTTGATGCCCACAGCCAACTTTCCCCTGAATATACGAGCCTTGCCCTCCAAATTCTCAATGAAACTGGGGCTGCCAACGTTGGTGGAGTAATGAAAGCCATGGGAGAGACCCCTTTTCAGGAGGCAGTGGCCTGGGCTTACGGCAGTAGGTTTGGCCTAGGTGGTGGGGCTTATCACGTGGGTGGATCAGCTGGACCTAGCGATTCGGTCTATTTAGGGGTATTCCGCAAGGAAATCCTTGAAAAACTGGGCGGTTTTGACGAAAAGATGATCCGCGGCCAGGATTGGGAACTAAACCTAAGGATTCGAGAATCCGGTGAACTGGTCTGGTTTGACCCTCGACTTGAGGTTACTTACTACCCGAGAAGCTCGCTACGTAAACTGACTAGACAGTTCTTTGACACTGGGGCTTGGCGTGCTCAATTGACCAAAGCACATATAAATAGGACAAATTTGAGGTATTTTGCCCCACCGGTATTGGTTTTGGGGGTCACTACAGGGTTGATAGGCACAATTAGTGGAGTTTTCGGCACTTTAGGGCTTATACCTCTTATTGCGTACCTAACCGGAGTGCTTTTGATCAGCATCTCCTCTTTATCTCTTGGTTTGAAGGCAAAACTAGCTCTTTTGGTTGCTTTGCCAGCGATGCACTTTAGTTGGGGTTCTGGTTTCATTGCGGGTCTGTTCTTTAGGCGTTGAAACTAGACTTGTGATGAACCGATTGGAACGCTTATCCCCATGTCTATTTACAAAGTAACTAAAGCCGTTATTCCGGTAGCCGGATTAGGTACACGTTTCCTACCTGCAACTAAGGCCATGCCTAAAGAGATGTTGCCTTTGATTGATAAGCCAGTTATTCAATATGTCGTCGAGGAAGCTGTTGAAGCTGGACTGCAAGATATCTTGATGATCACAGGTCGCAACAAGAACGCTCTGGAGAATCACTTCGACCGCGTAGCGGAACTTGAAATGAACCTTGAACTAAAAGGTGACAAGGATCGTCTAGCTAAAGTTATGGCTTCTTCAGAACTTGCAAACATCCACTACGTAAGACAGGGAGACCCTAGAGGTCTAGGTCACGCAGTGCTTAGAGGTAAAGCACACATTGCTGATCACTCTTTCGCATTGCTTCTAGGTGATGACGTAATGGATTCAAGAGATGTCTTACTTTCTAAGATGCTTGAAGTCCACGAGTCAACCGGTGAGAACGTTGTGGCTCTGATGGAAGTAGATCCATCACAGATACATCTATATGGTTGTGCTGTTACTCAAGGTGAAGTTGAAGACGGTGTAGTACGAGTCACTGGACTTGTTGAAAAGCCTAAGAACGATGAAGCACCTTCAAATCTTGCTGTGATCGGGAGATATGTTCTACGCCCAGAGATTTTTGACATTCTTGAAGAAACTCAACCGGGTCGTGGTGGAGAGATTCAATTAACCGACGCTCTCATGACTGCAGCCCAGAACCCGGAACGAGCAGGTGGTGTTCTAGGAGTTGTCTTCAAGGGAAGACGCTATGACACCGGTGACAAGCTGGACTTCATCAAGGCAACTCTTCGTCTAGGTGTTGATCGTGAAGACATCGGTAAAGACCTGCGCACTTGGCTCCACGAGTTCAACAACGAAATCTAAAGTAAGCAAGGAAATCTTTAATGGCTTCAAACCTCAATGTAGTTGTCTGCTCTTTTTACACAGCTGATGATTACTACCGTGCCCACGGTGAACGTCTAGCTAAGAATCTTGAAGAGCTAGGTGTTGAGTATGTGCTTCGTGAGATTGAAAAGAAAGAGGGAGAGGACTGGGCAGACATCTGTCGCAAGAAAGTGCCTTTCCTAGCTGAAGTTTGTGCCGCTAATCCAGATAAGAAAGTCTTCTGGATGGATGTTGACTGCATGATCTTGGAGCTACCTGATTACATCTTCAACACTTCAGCAGACATCGTAGGTTTCCAAAGAGGTTACTCTTCCCCACTAACAATTGGTTATGAAAGACGTTCAAGATTCTGGGAGCCTTCATTCTGGGGTGTCAACACAACTCCGCTTGCTCGCAAGATGATTCAAGAAGCCGCTGAACTAGAAAAAGTTTCAACAATCAAAGCGACCGATGATTACTTCATGGAAGAAGCTTGGAAAGCTAACTGCGACAACATGACTTTCCAAATCATTCCTTCTAACGCAGTTGTTGGTATGGGAACCACTAGTGATGCTTCTAGAAATGCATTCTTCAAGTTTGGAGCCAGTGGAAACGTTGAAGACTTCAAGGGCAAAGTCGAACAGCACAAAGCCAACAATTCAGGTCTTCGCAAGAAGGCGCTGAACCTTGCCAAGAAGATTGAACGCAAGCTACCGCCAAGAACTTCTAACCGCATTCGCCTGCTTGCAGACACCCTGGGTATCACAGGCAAACTAACAGCTGTCACCTCAAACCCTGAGTTCCAAAAGCGTAAGAAGATCTCTGATGATCTTCAGTTGGCTGCTCAAGCAGGTCAGGTTGAAAAGTTCAACGAGATGAAGAACCTGTTTGAAGAGAAGTATCTTCTTACTCAGGCGGAGATGAACTCTGTTTCTGCTTCAATCAGTTTCTTGCACTATGCCAGTAAGCCATCTACTTCTTCAATCAACCTTGCTTGGTGGGCTAAGCCATTCCCAGGCAACTTTGGTGACTGGCTGTCACCTTTGATTGTTAGCCACTACACAGACAAGAAAGTTATCTTCCAGTCCCCTGTTCGTCTAGCAATCAAAGACCACATGATTGGACTTGGTTCTATCGGAAGATTCATTAAGCCAAACTCAGTCGTTGTTGGAACCGGTATCTCAACCGATGAACTAACTCTTGCAAAGAGCGCTAAGTATGTTTCTGTTAGAGGGCCTGTTACTGCTCGAGTTGTTAAAGAATCTGGTGGCCCAACAGTTGAAAGCTTTGGTGACCCAGGTGTTCTAATCTCAAGAATATTCCCAGTGAAAAGAAACAAGACCAACGGTCGCGTTGCTCTTGTTCGTCACTTCACCCACAAGCCAATCCCACTAACACTTGATGCAAACATGGATGAGCTAGATATCTTTATGTCACACCCAGATGACATCAAGGTATTGGTGGAGACACTAAACACCTACGACAGAGTTGTTACCTCTGCTATGCACATCTTTATTACCTGCCAGTCATACGGTATTCCTTGTGCTCTGGTTACCTTCGAAGGCTTTGAAGATTCAGTGCATGGTAATGGCATCAAGTACGGTGACTACGCTCAGGGAGTTGGACTTGCTTCTATCAATCCAATTCCTGTTGGTTTGGACTTCAAAAAGATCGACTTTGAGAACATCACCACAGAGCACAAGATTTCAAGTGAAAAGTTAGATGAAGTTGAAGCAGCAATTGTTAAAGGTCTAAGTTACCTTTAGACCAGAAGCTTTAAGCGAAGGAAATAAATGTTTTATTTAGTGCGCATAGTCCTCAAGACATTTCTTGCGCTATTTCCTAAGGGAAAGCACCGTAAGCAGGCCATCGGTCTAGCTGCAATTGCAACCATCGTTCCGCTATCGCAACTATTTGTTATTCGTATCTTCAGCAATTTGATTTTGGATGGTAAGAACTTGCCGTTTGAAACGCTAGTTGTGAACTTCGTTATGTTTTTGAGTTTGTTTGGTGTTTCGCACCTGGCAACCTATTGGCAGAAGACTTACCGTGTGAAGGTTTTCAATGAAGCACTAAGTTCAAGACCAGGCACTAGAAGCAAGATGAGTGAGTCATGGGACTGGGCTCTTACCTTTGAGACCAACAACCTTCTTCACACCTTCACCCAGATTCTTGTGCTTGGAACATTCTTTATCGTTGTGAACTGGCAGTCGGGTCTAGTAAACGTACTGCTTATTCTCTCCACCATGATGATCATCAAATCCATGTTTATTAAGCAAACAGCAACCCAAGAAGCTTTTGCTCTTGCGCAGAGAAACAAAGAACCGGTAACAGCTTTTGCTAAAGTTGCTGCACGAATCAAATCAGCTGAAATGGGAACTCTAGTTGCCAACGCTGCATTTGTTGTCTCACTCAGCGCACTTCTTATCTTTAGCTTGCAAGGTGCACTTGGTCCTGCCGACGCTGTCATGTTGTTCCTTGGTTTCAGAATGCAGAACAACAACCTTGGTCAAACCAGTGGATCTCTAATGCGTTTTGCTCGAGCAAAGACTTTGAGTGAGAACGGTAACAAGGGTAAGCCTGTAAAGACCGACGATGAAGACGAACTGGGCTAAGCGTTAATGCCCGCACTAACTTTCGGATACAGCACTCTTGCTAGCCGTTTGTCCAACATTCAATTACCTGATCTAAGTGAGCATGCTGATTGGGATGTTCTAATCACTGTTCAAAGTGGCAATGAAGAATTACCAACAGCAGAGCAATTAGCCAAAGCACCAACAGGTAACAACGTTGAGCTGCTTTCCTTTGCCGGTGTTGGAGTTACCAAGATACGTAATCAGGTATTGAAAAATGCCAAAGGCAAATACGTTGTCTTTTCTGATGATGACATCACCTTCAATAAAGAGGGACTTGAAGAAGCAATTGCTTACTTAGAGCGGACAGGCGCTGGATTACTTCTAGGTCAAGCGGTAGATGAAACAGGCAAGCTTAGAAAGTCTTACCCTGCAAAGGTTGAATCTCTAAACAAGATCAACAGCGCTAAAGCTGCCACCTACGAAATGATTGTGAATCTTGAGCAGGTCAGAGGCGCGGGAGTTCTATTTGATGAGAACTTTGGGGCAGGAGCTGAGGTTACCTATCTGGGTGATGAATACATCTTTATCTGTGATCTAGTCTCAGCAGGGGTTCGGTGTGATTTTGTTCCAATAGTGTTGGCTACCCATCCAAGCGATAGCTCAGGTAGTGGTTGGGGAACAGAGCATGACCGTAAGGCTCGAGCACTCATCTTTGATAGAGCCTTCAAGGGCAATAGGACTCTGCCATACATGGTCAGAGCAGCCTTTGGATTCAGGAAACTAGGTAAGGGTCTTACCTTCGGGACCTGGCTAAAGTTCATATTCAAGCGCTAGATCTAATCTGATAGAAGGCTGAAAACCTCGGCCATAAAAGATCCTTAGGCATCTTTATTTCCGTTTTCATGCAGTTAGACTTCTATAAACCTTGCGTTTTGTGCGAAACGCTTTGATTACAAAAGACTTCATGTTTCGCACTAAATACACCTTGCTTAGTGCTGAACTTAGGTCACAAACTTTAGTTTCACATGGTCACTAGTTAGGTATAGAAAATGAAGACAACTAAAAAGGCATCTGCTTCTCTTTTACTTGCAGCTCTAACCATCGGAATTCTAGGTATGGATGCAAGCGCTGTTACCGCAGTGCCTAAGCCAACCAAGGTGGCTGTGGTCACTACACCTACTACTGCAACCTTGACCTGGACTGCTTTTGCTAAAGGCAGAGTAACCGGTATCAAGATCGTGGCAACCAGTGGCTCTCAGAAAATTACTCGTACTGCTTCAGCAACTGCCAAGTCTCTAAGATTGACCGGTCTTAGACAGAACTCTTCTTATGCATTCAAGGTTTATGGCATGAAGGGAACTCGTTCATCAGCAGCAGTTCTTGTTAGGGCAAGAACCAAAGTTCTAATGTTTGAGAACTCAATCTTCTTTGGGCAGCCTGACGACATGATGATTGGTGAAGCTAACCAAAGACTGTTTGCTCTTCCAGCTGGTGGCGATGTTTTCTTCAGCACCACCACACCTACTGTTTGTGAAATTGTCGATGGTAACTTCCTCAAGGCAGTTGCAATTGGAACTTGTACTGTTGTTGCAAGTAGCCCTGGCAATGCCCAGTACTCTGCAGCACCTGATGAAACAAGAAACCTTTCAGTCACCGTTCCTATTGGGTCAATTGAAAAGACTCTCCTTTGGTCAGATGAATTCGATGGAGCAGCAGGCGAAGGTCCTGATCCTGCTAACTGGGTTATCGAAACTGGAGATGGCTGTGGACTACCACCAGGCTGTGGTTGGGGTAACCAAGAATCACAGGCCTATGCTGCTTGTGCAATTAAGCAAGACGGTAACGGAATTATGACTATCACCGCTGCAACTGCAATTGGCGAGCCTAACTGTAGAAGTAACAGAAACTGGACTTCTGGAAAGTTCACCACCCAGGGTAAGAATCACTTCAGCTACGGATACTTTGAAGCACGAATGAAAATGCCTGTTGGTGGTGGAACCTGGCCAGCATTCTGGACACTTGGCAGCAACATCGGAACTGTTCCATGGCCAAGATCAGGTGAGCTAGACGTTATGGAGTTCGCAGGAAACAACCCAACTAGATCAACTTCTGCTGCTCACTACCAAAACAGCCTAGGTTTCCATGAGTACAAGAGTGGTGGCCACAACCACACCTCTGCGCTGTCAAACGAATTCCACACCTACGGAATGCTTTGGTTGCCTAACGAAGTTACTTTCTCATTCAATGGCAAAACAACATTTGTTTTGAAGAAGAGTCAGACTGGTCTAACCCACTGGCCGTTTGGTCCTAGTGCAACTGGAGTCACTCCAAAGATGTACTTGATCTTGAACCTCGCTATGGGTGGAACCTACGGTGGTCGTATCGCCGGTGGTTACAACAAAGCAATGTTCGACATTGACTACGTTCGTTACTACAGCGTTAGCGGATACGGAACTATGCCAACTAACGACTAGTTAGTTGGATCTACGTAGTGAGCTTCACCGTCTCTAGCATCCTCGTCTTCAACGTTCAGCATTGCTGACCAGACATTGTGTAGAGATGCTGTGAAAGCATTGCCGCGAACCTTGGCGACTTTACTCTTGAAGTTGTCGTAATCAATGTCCAGGGCTGAAGTTGATAGCCATTCTGCAAAGGCTTCTGGCTTTACAAAAATACGGTACGGGTAATCGCCATCTGGTGATTTAGCAAGTTCCGCCTCGGTTAGATCAATGAGCTCTGCTAATGATTCTTTGTCTCTAGCCCTGATGGTTAGAACATCTGGGTGAGCATTCTTTCTTACTGCACTTACAAAACCGTTCTTGGTAAAAATCCACATATTTTTTTCTCCTAGTCAAGTAATAGAACACTAACTAGGGAGGATTTATTCCCGAGGATTTAGTTCTGCGGGAAGCCTAGATTGATTCCGCCATGGCTAGGGTCAAGCCATCTGCTCGTGACAGTTTTTTCCCTGGTATAAAAGTGAACACCTTGCATGCCGTGGGCTTTGGTGTCTCCGAAGAGAGAGCTCTTGAAACCACCAAAGGAATAGTAAGCAACTGGTACCGGGATAGGAACGTTTATCCCAATCATGCCGACTTCAACTTCATTCTGGAATCTTCTTGCTGCTCCGCCGTCGTTAGTGAAGATAGCTGTTCCATTTCCATAGGCACCATCATTGATGAGCTTCAAGCCTTCTTCGTAGCTACCAACCCTCACAACAGAAAGAACAGGGCCGAAGATCTCGTCTTTATAGACTCTTGAACTGGTTGGCACCTTATCGATCAAGGTTGGACCAAGCCAGAAGCCATTAGCGTCGCCATCGACTTCAATACCTCGACCATCAACAACCACTGTTGCTTTATCAGCAATAGCGATATCGATATATGAAGCGACCTTGTCTCTGTGTTCCTTGGTAACAAGTGGGCCCATGTCACAGTTACGAGTCCCATCTCCTACCTTGAGAGAGCTCATTCTGGTCTTAATCTTTTCAATCAGTGCATCGGCAATAGGCTCAACAGCAATGACAACTGAGATTGCCATGCAGCGCTCTCCTGCTGATCCGAAGCCGGCGTTGATTGCAGAATCTGCTACTAGTTCTAGATCTGCATCAGGCAGAACCAGCATGTGGTTCTTCGCTCCACCTAGAGCTTGAACTCTCTTGCCGTTAGCAGTTCCTGTTTCATAAACGTATTTAGCGATAGGTGTCGAACCAACAAAGCTGATGGCTTGAACATCGCTGTTGGTTAGTAACTCATCAACAGCAACCTTGTCACCTTGGAGAACGTTGAACACACCATCAGGTAAACCTGCTTGCTTTAGTTTTTCTGCCATCCAAATGGCAGCTGAAGGATTCTTCTCTGAAGGCTTCAGAACTACTGTGTTACCCGCTGCGAGGGCAATAGGGAAGAACCACATTGGCACCATTGCTGGGAAGTTAAATGGGCTGATGATTCCAACCACACCTAGCGATTGCTTGATTGAATAAACATCAATAGAGGTTGAAACCTGTTCGCTATAGGAACCCTTTAGGTGACTAGACATAGACGTTGCATACTCAACAACTTCAAGACCTCTGGTTACTTCACCCAGAGCATCGGGCAGAGTCTTGCCGTGTTCTTCAGTGACAATTGCAGCAAGTTCTTCTTTGTTGGCATTCAGAATCTCTCTGAAGTTAAACATGATCTGTTGACGCTTAGTAAGAGATGTGTCTCGCCAGGCAGGATATGCATCTGCTGCTGCCTGAATAGCTGCTTTAGCGTCTTGGGTTTCAGCTAGTGCAACATGTTTTGTAATTTCACCCTTTGCAGGATTAAAGACGTTGCCAGTTCTAGGTGATGAGTTGGCAACTTGTTTGCCACCGATGAAATGCATGACTGTGGTCATGGTTCTTCCTTAGTTTTTTATGGTTTTACCCAGGGCTAGTACTTTAAATCCTGCTTGTTGCCATTTCGCAACATCTAAAACATTTCTTCCATCAATGATGAATTTATTGGCAACTCCAGTAATAGTTGATGGATCTAGCTGGCGATACTCTTGCCACTCGGTTGCAAGAACTGCCGCATCAACACCATCGAATGCAGCCAACAGGTTTTCATCAGTTGTGAGCTCTGGATATTTCTTGATAACACCAGGTAAAGCAATCGGGTCATGAACTACAGCTATTGCTCCAGCACCTTGAATCAATAAAGCAATCTCTAAAGCTGGAGAATCTCTAACATCATCGCTGTCTGGCTTGAAGGCTGCTCCTAAGACCAACACCTTCTTACCCTTTAGGGTTCCAAGTTCTTGAGTCAACATGTCAATTACTCGATCACGTCTACGAATGTTGATCTTGTCTATTTCTTTGAGGTAAGCAACCGACTGACCAACGCCAAGTTCTTCAGCTCGTGCCATTAGAGCTCTAATGTCTTTAGGCAGACAGCCGCCACCAAAGCCGACCCCGTTACGTAGGAACTTGTTACCGATACGTTCGTCGTAACCGATTGCTGCTGCTAGTTGAGTTGCATCAGCGCCCGATACTTCAGCAATTTCAGCCATGGCGTTGATAAAGGAGATTTTGGTAGCTAGGAAAGCGTTAGCTGCTGACTTCACAAGTTCAGCAGTTGCAAGGTCAGTCACAATAAATGGAATACCCGATGAAATCATGGGAGCGAATACTTCACGAAGTTTGTCTTCAGAGTGTTTGTTTGTAACCCCAACAACAAGGCGGTCAGGATTTAGTGAATCCTCAAGCGCTGTTCCTTCTCTTAAGAACTCTGGGTTCCAAGCCAGGTTAGGGCTAAAGCCAGTCAGATTAGCAAGTTCTAAAGTGAGCAACGCTGCAGTTCCAACCGGAACAGTTGACTTACCTGCAACAACCGCATCTTTAGAAAGGTAAGGTGCTAGGTCTTTGATAGCTGCATGCAGATAAGAAGTGTCAGCTGCAAGAGATCCATCTTTCTGCGGTGTTCCAACACAAATGAAGTGAACATCAGCATCTTTGGACGATTCGTCGTGTGAAGAGGAAAAGCTGAGTCTTCCTGAGGCAATCTGTCTGCCCAGTTCTTCGTCAAGCCCTGGTTCAAAGAATCCTGCGTGACCTGACCTAAGGCTGTCTATCTTTGCTTGGTTTGGCTCAATACCTATTACTGTGTGGCCTAGCTTGGACATTGCAACAGCGTGTGTTGCTCCTAGATAGCCGAGTCCAATAACAGTTACTTTCATTGCCATTGGTAAAGTCTAACCGTGACTCTAATCCTTAGGTCTAGGGCTAGGAGTTCTCTGCCCTAAACACTGCCACCAAGGCATTAGCGTGGCCATGGCCCATTTCATGGGTTTCCTTAAGGAAGTTAACCTGCTCTAAGTGCTTGAGATCTTTAACCTTTTTGAGTTCTTTCATCCAAAAGGCAATTGGTTTGCCGTACTTTGCTTCAATTGAAGGAAAGTAGCTTTTAGGTCCCTTAACTGGTTCTGACATCATCAAATACTAATCATGCTGCGGGACTTAATGAACGCTGCAACACAGGCATCGATATCTTCAGGGCTATGGGATGCAGAGAGTTGAACTCTGATTCTTGCCTTCTCTTTAGGAACAACAGGGAAACTGAAAGCTGTGACATAAACGCCATTAGTAAACATGGCCTTAGCAAGGTTGGCAGCTAACACAGCATCACCTAGCATCACGGGAATGATTGGGTGTTCACCTTCAAGAAGAGTGAAGCCAGCTTCACTCATTCCAGTTCTGAAGCGCTTTGCGTTTGAGTGAAGTTGCTCCCGAAGTTTCACGCCTTCACTAGAGCCTGCAATCTTTATTGCTTCAAGTGAGCCTGCAACAATGGCTGGAGCTAATGAGTTTGAGAATAAATAAGGTCTTGCCTTTTGTCTTAGGATTTCAATTATTTCTTTACGGCCAGAAACATATCCTCCGGCCGCACCGCCTAAAGCCTTGCCAAATGTTCCTGTATAAATGTCAACTAGTTCAGTTACCCCAGCAAGTTCTGGAGTCCCTTTACCACCAGCTCCGACTAGTCCAACGGCGTGAGAATCATCAACCATTACAACGGCTCCGTAACGCTCTGCTAGGTCGCAGATTTCTTGAAGAGGAGCAAGATAACCGTCCATGCTGAAAACACCATCGGTAACTATGATTCTCTGTCTTGCATCTTTAGCTTCTTCGAGGCATCTTTCAAGATCTTCCATGTCTCTGTTCTTGTATCTGAACCTGGCCGCTTTAGATAATCTGATGCCGTCGATGATGCTGGCGTGATTTAGTTCATCGCTGATGATTGCATCGCGATCATCGAAGAGAGATTCAAAAACTCCACCGTTAGCATCAAAGCAAGAGCTAAACAAAATGGTGTCATCAGTACCTAAAAACTTGGATACTTCATCTTCTAGTTCTTTATGAATGTCCTGAGTTCCACAGATAAACCTGACGCTGGCAACTCCAAAGCCTCTATCGTCTAATACCTGCTTAGCTGCATTGATAATTCTTGAATCATTGGCAAGGCCTAGATAGTTATTGGCGCAAAAGTTCAAAAGGTTCGCTTGGTTAGAGATAATGTGTGAACCTTGGGCAGAATCTAGTTCACGTTCACTTTTATAAAGTCCAGCCGAGCGTATTTCATCTAATGTTCCTTGAAGCTGTTTCTTGAGTGATTCATACATCAGAGTTGAGTCCAATCCAAAACTACTTTTCCACCAGATGCTGTTCGAGCGATGTCAAAACCTTCTTGCCACTTTGATGCAGGCAATCTGTCAGTGATTACTGATGAGATTCTTTGTCTCAGTGTTTCACTTGATTTCAACATAGAGCTCATCGCTGTCCAGCTCTCATACATTTCACGGCCATAGATGCCTTTGAGAGTGAGCATGTGTGTGACTACCTTCGTCCAGTCAATTTCTATTGAGTCTGAAGGCAAGCCAAGCATTGCTACACGACCACCGTGATTTAGGTTGTCGATCATCTCAGGTAGAGCACTCTTGTGTCCTGACATTTCAAAACCAACATCAAAACCTTCGCGCATACCAAGTTGTTTTTGTGCTTCGCTGATTTTTGATTGAGAGACATTCAGTGCAATGTCAGCTCCCATGCTTCTGGCTAGCTCAAGTCTTGGTGCGCTCACATCAGTTACAACAATGAATCTTGCGCCAATATGTCTGGCAACAGCGCTAGCCATTAAACCAATAGGTCCTGCTCCAGTTATTAGGACATCTTCCCCGACCAAGCTAAAAGCCATTGCGGTGTGCACAGCGTTGCCAAAAGGATCGAAGATTGCACCTAAGTCGGGATCAATGGGATCGTGATGAACCCAGACGTTTGATTCAGGAATAACGATGTATTCAGCGAATGCTCCGTCACGGTTGACTCCAATACCAAGGGTCTTGATACACATCTGTCTTCTGCCAGCTCGGCAGTTTCGACATAGCCCACAAACAATGTGTCCTTCGCCGGAAACCTTGGCCCCAACTTCAACTTCATGGACTCGAGAACCAATTGCCACTACTTCACCAAAGAATTCATGGCCTGGAATGATTGGGGTCTTTAGTGTTTCTTGGGCCCAGTTGTCCCAGCTCTCAATATGCAGATCAGTGCCACAGATACCTGTTCTAAGAACTTTGATGAGTACATCGTTCTCCCCCATAGTTGGTTCTGGTCTTTCAACCATCTCAAGCCCCGGTCCTTCTACTTGCTTTACTAATGCGCGCATCATTGATCTTTCGTCGCCGTTGACGTGGGTTTAGCTTGTGGCTGCCACCACTTAAGCCTAGAAGTAAACGCTGAACTTTGGCTTTAGGAACCCAGAGTTTCACTCTGGTTCTGCCATTATGAAAGACATGGATAACTTCAAATACCTACGCAGAGTCCTATTCACCGGAGCAACTGTTTTTGGCTTCAGCGCACTCCTGCTACTGATTAGCCCATCCCTATTCAATGAATTACTAGGAATAAGCTCAACTCCTGAACTGGACTGGGCTATGAGAATGATCGGGCTTACCCTCGTTGCTCTTGCTGGAAACATGTTTTCAGTTTCTCTAAAAGGCAAAGATTCAACGGTCTTGTTCTCAGCAAGAGTGATGGCTATCTCAGCTGCAGGACTTGGTGTTCTAACACTATTAATCCCAGTTGAAACACTTACCTGGTTTGACTATGCGTATGCAGCAGTTGGTTTTGGCTTCAGCTTTGCTTACTTGGTTGGTCTATTTAGAGCCCCAAAGATTGAGAACAACTCTCCTCGTTAGAGAAGAACTTCTTCGCCATCTTTAGGTGCTTTGGATTTCCAACCAAGCTTGGCAACAATTGAATCACTAAATGATTCAGCTACACCAGCTTCACCGTGAACAACAAACACTTGGCCCGGTTCAACAGATGATGAACCTAGCCATTCAATTAGTTCATTTGAATCAGCATGAACAGAGAACTCTGCAATCTGTTCGACTCTTGCTCTAACTGGAACCATTTCACCGTGCATCTTCACTTGCTCCGCTCCATCAACAAGAGCTCGTCCTCTAGTTCCAACAGCTTGGTAACCAACAAACAACACAGTGTGTTTAGAGTTAGGGAGCATCTGCCTTAGATGATGAACCACACGACCACCGGTTCCCATACCCGAAGCTGAAATGATGATGCAAGGTTCACTTGGATCATTGACAGTCTTTGACTGCTCAACTGTTTCAAGTTCAACTAGAGAACCTGGGTCAAATGGATCGCGTCCTGCCCAAGTATCAATGATCTCTTTGCGAATCTCAGCTGAGCCCTCGTTGATAGCTTGACGATAGTAATTCAGAGCTTTTAGTGCCATAGGGGAATCAGCAAATACAGGAACTTTTCTAATAGTTCCTGCTTCCATAAGTTCTCTGATTCTTACCAAGATGATTTCAGTTCTATCAACTGCAAAGGCAGGAATTAGAACTGATCCACCTCCATCGATAGTTTCATTGATTGCACTTTCAAAATCTGTTGATGAAGCAACGTGCTCACGATCGCCGTAGGTTGACTCGGTTATGAGAGCATCGAATCTTCCTGCAACGATTTTCTCTGGGTTGACTAGAAGTGGATGTTCTTCTCGACCAAGATCTCCAGAGAACATTAGCTTCTTTCCAAAGAACTCGACTTCCAAAGTCGCAGCTCCAAGGATGTGACCTGATGGGTGGAAGGTTACGAAGGTCTCTTTAGCAACCTGAATCTTCTGGTTGAACTCTTCCTCTTGGAACTTCTGAATAGCTTTCTCAGCATCATCCTCGTCATAGAGCGGCTTCGGTGGATTGTGCTTGCTGAAACCCTTCTTGGCAGCATACTTAGCATCTTCAGTCTGAATACGAGCTGAGTCTCTGAGAATAACCTCAGCTAGCTTTGTTGTGAACTTGGTTGCGTGAATCTTTCCTTTGAAACCTTGCTGAACTAACTTAGGGATATAGCCGCAGTGATCTAGATGGGCGTGGGTAAGTAACACAGCACTGATCTTGCCTGCATCAATGGCTAGTGGTTCCCAGTTCTTTAGGCGAAGTTCCTTGAGTCCCTGAAACAAACCGCAGTCAACCATTACATGGGTTTCACCGCAACTTAGTAAGAATCGTGAGCCTGTGACTGTTCCTGCTGCACCTAGAAATGTGATTGTTGGTTGTTCCCCGATAGTTGTCATGGCTCGAGTCTATGGCAGATAGAGTGCGACAATCTAACCATGGCTAATTTGTTCACTCGTTACTCGTTTCTGCTTCTTGCTCTAGCAAGTGCAGTAACTGGTTTTGTCTTGAGCTTTAGTTCACCACTTGCTGCCAACATTGCTTGGTCAGTTGGAGCAGCCATGGGTTTGATTCTCAGCACTCGTTGGTTAGTCGCTGCAATCAAGGAAAAGGCGTTAGGTAGCGATGTCTTGGCAGTGCTGGCAATTATTGCCACAGGGCTTACAAATGAGTGGTTCGCAGCGAGTTTGATTTCGCTGATGCTAGCTACTGGTCGAGCGCTAGAGCTATGGGCTCAAGGCAAAGCAAGTAGGCATCTTGATGAACTAATGAAGCGAGCACCATCGTTTGCTCATGTGGTATCTGCGACAGGTGAAGTATCTGATGTTCCTATAAAAGATGTTCAGATTAATGCCAAGGTTCTAGTTCGATCAGGTGAAGTTGTTCCCCTAGATGGCCTTCTGGAAGAAGCAGCGCTTTTTGATGAATCAGCTCTAACTGGAGAATCTCTTCCCGTATGGCGAGAAGCCAAGACAACAGTTAACTCTGGTGTTATCAATACTGGTGACGCGGTTGTTATTGTTGCCACCTCAACATCTGAGACAAGCACTTATGCCAACCTGATCAGACTTGTTGCTAGCGCTAAAGACCAAGCATCTAAAGGTGTTCGCTTAGCTAATGTTTGGGCTGCCAGGTTTGTTCCTCTCGCGTTACTTATCGCTATTGGAACTTATGTGATTACTCAGGATGTGAAGCAAGCAGTTGCTGTCTTGGTTGCTGCAACACCTTGTCCTCTTATATTGGCTGTCCCAGTTGCACTAGTCTCTGGTATCTCAAGAGCTGCGCAAGTTGGAGTAATCATCAAAGAGGGTTCTGCTATTGAGCAACTAGCCCAAGTTGAAGTTGTCTTACTTGATAAGACTGGAACACTTACTGAAGGTGGTCCAAGGGTCACCGCTATGGCTTTTGCTGAAGGAAGCGATGCGGATGAGGTTTTGTCTCTTGCTGCGTCTCTAGAGCAAACCAGTGCCAACATTGTGGCAAGAGCAACTGTTGCTGAAGCTAAAATACGTCAACTTAATCTGACTATGGCAATTGACGTTGAAGAGATTCATGGCCATGGTTTATCTGGTGTAGTTTCTGGGCACAAAGTTAAGGTGGGTCAACCAACTCTGCCAATCCAGCCTTGGGCTCAACTTACTAATTCACTACTTATAGAGATTGAAATAGATGGTGTCATAAAGGGGTATCTAGGTTTAGATGATCCGCTCAGACAAGAAGCGCATGAAACAGTTGCTCATCTTAATACTCTTGGGGTGAAGAAAGTGCTAATGGTTTCAGGCGATCGACAGTCAACTGTTGAAGCAATCGCAGGGGAACTTGGCATTACTGAATACTTTGCTGAATGCTCGCCAACAAGAAAACTAGAAATACTTAAGGAAGAGAAAGCCTCCGCCAAAGGAACCGTTCTTGTTGTTGGTGATGGCATCAATGATGCTCCTGCATTAGCAGCAGCCGATGTTGGAATTGCTATGGGTGCTAAAGGAACAACAGCTGCAAGCCAGGCCGCGTCGGTTGTCATTGTTGAAGACTCAATTAGGCGTCTTGCTAATGCAATAGACATCGCTCAACTCGCAAGAGCACGAGCTTTGCAGGCTAGCACCATTGGAATGTCACTAGCAGTTGTTGCAATGCTGGCTGCTGCTTTTGGACAGCTCAATCCAAGTCAAGCTGCCCTTGTTCAGGAGTTAATTGATGCAGCTTCGATTACTTGGGCACTGGTTGGAAGAAAGCCAAAGGTTTAGTGCGCTGTGTGCGTGAGAAGACTTGTGGTTCTAGGTTGAATTCTCACGGTCACAGAATTTCCACGACGCATCCATTCATTAGTTCTACCAGTTAGCGCACTTACTCTGACGAATGCTGCCGACATTGGATTTGCCTGCAGGTGGTCTATCTTCTGTGAATCGTTACTAACACGAGTAGAACGAACAACCACGCCATCAAAGTCCAGATACTCAATGAGGGTTGATTCGACGTCTGTGTTGGGATTTATGGAACACACTACTTCTCGTTTTATTGTGGTGTGACAGTTATCGGCAGTTGGTGCTGACAGTTCTTTAGTGGAAACCACTATTGGATCACTCGGTTCACTCCAAACTTCTCCCCACGTGTCAGAGACAACCTGCATGATTCGATAGCTAAAGGTTTTGCCGTTGACGTTCTCGTTGGGTTGCATGCCCATTGCGATTTTCTGTCCTGGGGAGATTCGTACGACCATGCCATCTGATCTATAGATTCTCCATTGATCTTGGGGTTTAGCATTTGGAACATCGAACTCAACATAGAGGAATTCGTTGTGCTTGACGGTAATTTCAGTTGGTTTAGCTGGTTTAGGCGAGAGCAGGACATAAGGAAGCAATTCACTTGTAGCAAGGATGGGTCCTTTGCAATCTATTGAGGCCCTTGCTTCAACGCCGAAAGCCGAAGGCTGGCTTGTTCTTCCCCTAAGGCCGAACTGGGTTCCATCTGTGCAGAACATCTCGCCTGTTGGAAGGTACCTGTAACCATAGCTTTGGGCCCCTGGGACTGCTTCCCAGTTAAAACGAATGGCATCAGAAGAAATGTAGGTAGTAGTAATTTCAAGAACCTTGTTTGCAGGCGAAATACTTGCAACCTGCAAGTCTGTAGCAGGCCCAACCCTCGAATACTTATTTACCAAACTGAATTTGCCAGTTAGTGAACCGCTGGCATTAGTCAAAGGGCAACTAAAACTCACTGGACGGTCGGAGGCTTCTGAAGATGCTGGTGAATAGCCTGTGCAAGGAATTTTCTTACCTGAATCAAACTCAAATATGGCACCAATTTCACCAGGAAACATGATGAGTTGATCTTCAAAAGAAGTTAGGTCTTCAGTTCTTATGTTGAGAACATCTGCTCGAGCATTTGCTTCAGTGATTACTGGAGCCGGTGGCACGAGTGGTCTTTGAAGAACTAGTAGCTCTGGTTCTGAAAGAACGCCACCTCTTTTTAGATGGAAGGAGTAACTGTGTTGGTAGTTACCTGTAATGGTGTATCCCGATGCTGCGTTTGGTGCAACTAGTTTGTTGTTCGAGTACAGAGCTGCTGGGCCACCAGGCCAAGTTAGCTTAATTTGTGTTTCAGTTGCCACTGCTGTTGGTTGAGGAAGCAGCTCCCCCGCATTTAGCTGTTGAGTCATTTTCACAGCAGCTAATGCATTGACTATGCCTGCGCCAGTGAAATACTCCTGAGGGAATTCGTTTTCAACTTGGTTATCGCAAGTCCAAGTGTTGGTTGTCTCTATTTTGGTGCAGTTATCCCAGACCTTAGGCTTCACATTTAGAGCTGGCTTGGTTGTACTTTGAAGAATTGCTTGGACCTGTTCTGGGGTCAGCTTTGGATTAATGCTCAGTATTAGTGCAGCGATTCCTGCAATGAGTGGAGCAGATGCAGAAGTTCCACCGAAACCATTTGTGGCTCCAGCTGGATCGTAGGTTGCGTTGTTCACTCCCGGTGCCATCAAATCAAGGTTTGGACCCCAGCTTGAAAAATGTGCGCGAGATCTAGTTTTCAATTGCTCCTGCTGAGATAAGTCCTGGAATAGTGAATGATGCAGAGAACTGCTCAGAGATGACTCCTTGTTTACAAAATCTGTTCATCCCCCAGGAAGCCATAGCCTCACATCCACTGTTGCCAGCAGATGCAACAACAACTACTCCTTGATTTACTGCTGCGGTAATCGCTGCATTCATAAATGGATCAGCTCCACCAGAGAAACTCATGTTTATAACTTGTGCGCCTTGTTCAACAGCCCAAGCAAGACCCCGGCGAATTGCATGACTATCGCATGAACTCATTTGACACACTCTGCCAACAATTAGCGATGAGTTTGGTGCAACGCCTCTGATTCCTGTGGCTGCATCAAAGTCGCTGATAATTATTCCTGCTGTTTGTGTCCCATGATCAGGAAGAGGTTGTTGGGAAGGCAAAAAGTCTTTGTATGCAAGCACTTTGTTGTTTATGCCTGGCGTTGCCATTGAAATACCTGAATCTAAAACAGCAACTTTTACCCCCGCACCGTAAAGACCAAGTTCCGCAACTTTATCGACTGCTATTTCTTTTACTGCCCAAAGGTTTTGCTCAGCAACTGTTTCAATCTCTGGAAGATAAATATCATCGTTAGCAGTTGACGGGCTAGTTACTGAACCCAGCACTAGGGCTAATGAAACTGTCAGCGCTGGCCAGAAGTTCTTACACATTAGTCTGCCTTGGCCACAAGCACAGAAACCATAGTCTTGGCTGCCAACACCATGGTTTCAATATCCATTGTGAACAGACCAGGGAAGTCTTCTTGTTGTTCCCTCATCAGAGGAACGTGAACAAAGCCGGATTTGATGTGTTTGTCTTTGAGGGCATTCTGTAATTCATAAAAGATGTGATTACAGACAAAGGCTCCGGCTGTGAGAGAAAGGGTTGAGGGTATTCCTTCAGCCTTTAGTGCACTCACTAGTTCTTTAACAGGAAGGGTTGATTCATAGGCTGTTGGGGAGCCTGGGTGAATTAATTGATCAATTCTGATATGTCCCTTGTTATCGGCAATTGAAGCATCGTTGAGGTTCACTGCGAAGCGTTCAGGGGTGATTGAAATTCTTCCCTCAGCTTGACCGAAGGATATAACAACGTCAGGAGTGTGTTCTTCAACCAGCGCTAGAAGTTGACTTGCTGCCTCAGCATAAACAACTGGGAGAACAGCAGTCATGATTTGTGCACCAGGAACAGAATCAGATTTCATTCTGATAACGAGCTGCTCACTTGGATTTAGTCGAGCACCATTGAATGGCTCGAATCCTGTTAGCAAAACCTTGAGCATGGCCCAATTCTAACTATCTATAACACTTTCGCATCAGGTGCAGTTTGAGCCCCATTGAAGGTGGTCACTCTGATTAGGCTTTTCTAATGCTAAAAACATCTATGGGTCTTGGATTCATTCGAATCCTAATGGCGTTAGCCCTATTCGGAAGCGTCTTCTGGCAGATCAGTGACCGTGTGGCACACAACCTTTTCCGTCCTACCGAATACTTCTCATTCTTTACTATTACCTCAAGTTTGCTAACTGGTGTTGTCCTAATAATTGGTGGCCTAAGAGTTCTAAGAAATCGTCCTGAGACTAAGTTCCTCACGCTTTTCCGTCTAACTATGGCTGCTTCTATGGTCATCGTAGGTGTTATCTATAACGCGTTGCTTGTTGATGCTGAGCTAGACCCTCGTGACATTGGCTACGACTGGCCAGAGATTCCTAACCAGGTTCTTCACACCTGGATGCCTATCTTTGTTCTGCTTGAATGGCTAATCGCGCGAACTGCAGTTCCACTCAAGCTGAAGTCAGCTTTCTGGGTTCTGGTCTATCCACTCACCTGGCTAGCTATCGCTATTACCCGAGGGTTTATCACTGGCTGGTGGGCTTACTGGTTCATTGACCCTCAGTATGGGGTTGAGACTATGGCTCAGTGGATTTTGACTATTGCTGCATTTTTTATTGTGCTTGCCATTGGATTGTTACCAGCCCAGAAGGCAATTGCCAAAATAGGCAAATAACTGTTTTTGCTGGCTTAGCCTTGTTACATGATCAACTTTTCAGATCCAGACTTCGTAGCTAATCCATACCCTTCTCTAAAAGAGCTTAGGCAACACGGTAAACCGGTTTGGCATGAAGAGCTAGGTATCTTTCTTGCAGCGCGATACAACGATGCAAATGCAGTTCTAAGAACAAAGACTTTAGGTCGTATCTTTACTCCTAAAGAGCCAGAGAGCCAGTGGAACGAATTCAACTGGTTGCACTCAGATAGCCTTTTAGATTCAGAGCCTCCTAAGCACACCAGACTTCGTTCTCTAGTTGGTAAGGCGTTCTCAAGATCTAGAATCGAAGCCCTTAGACCTGAGGTTGAGCGAATCGCTAACCTCCTCCTCGATGAGGCTGAAAACAAACTGTCCTCAAACGGCAACTTTGACCTTATTGCTGATTATGCAGAGCCTCTGCCTGTGAAGGTAATCGCTGCTCTACTTGGCTTCCCAGATGAGGATGAGCATCTACTTAGGCCTTGGTCACAATCGATAGTAAAGATGTATGAAGTAAGCCCTTCAGTTGAAGCGCAAGAGGAAGCTCAGCAGGCAGCTCATGAGTTTGCCGAGTATGTCAGAGCCCTCATGCATAAGCGCAAATCAGAGCCAGGCACAGACCTAATCAGCGAGCTGGCTGTTGTTGAAGAAGCAGGTGAGAAGCTAAACGCTCAAGAACTGATTGCCACCTGCGTTCTGCTGTTGAACGCAGGTCACGAGGCTAGCGTCAACGGCTTTGGTAATGGCATGGTCGCCACCTTTGAAAGACCAGATCAGCTAGAACTGCTAAGAAACAAACCAAGAGCAGTTGCTGACACAGCGATCGAGGAGTTCCTTAGATTCGATGCTCCTCTTCACCTATTCGAAAGAACCGCAACAGCTGATACTGAGATCGGTGGGGTAATGGTTAGAGAAGGTCAGAAGATAGCCTCTCTTCTTGGATCAGCCAACCGGGATGAAACCATCTTTGATAGGGCAGACGAGCTTGACCTTGCCAGGGAACAGAACCCCCACATTGGTTTTGGGGCAGGTATTCACTTCTGTTTAGGGGCTCCGCTATCCCGAATTGAGATGAGTGCATCGCTTCCCCTGTTATTTGAGCGTTTTCCTAATATTTCGCTCGCTGAAACGCCAAAAAGAAGGCCAACTTTCGTCCTCAGAGGGTATGAAACCGTCAAAGTTGCCTAGAAACTAGGGGCTTTATAGGAGACTTAGTCTGTGTTTTACCTGTATAACAAATAGGTAAACACGCCCTAAAGGGCGTATTTCTTCGGAATTTACATGGGTAACCTTGTAAAAGCAACAAAAGTCGGGCTCAATCATGCGCTTGATTAACTTATCGAAAGGCAACATAAATGGAGAACGTCGGAGTACTTTCATACTCATTGACTGGCTATGAATTTAGCGCAGTCTACAACGTGCTTTCACTAGGTATCGCGAGCATGGTTTTCACCTCGCTATTCCTATTTGTAGCAAGAGATCGCGTACTACCTAAGTACCGTATGGCAGTTATGGTTTCAGCGACAGTTACATCAATCGCTGCGTACCACTACTTCCGTATGTTTGACTCATTCAACCACGGTTACGGCATCAACGAATACAGCACTGCTGCTGTCGGTGCTGGCGCTAACATGCTGGACTTCGGTGCAGCTAACTACAACGTTGGTTACCGTTACATTGACTGGTTCCTAACTGTTCCACTACTACTAGTTGAGCTAGTTGCAGTTCTAGGTCTTGCAAAGGCTGTTCAGTCTTCACTTCTAAAGCGTCTAGTTCCTGCAGCTGCAGCAATGATCGCTCTAGGTTACCCAGGTGACGCAAAGATCAACATCATGGACATCGCTCCAAGCGTATGGGGTCTTCTATCAACCATTCCATTCCTATACATCATGTATGTTCTATGGATTGAAATGAAGAAGAGCCTTGCTAGCCAGTCAGAAAAGGTACGTGGTCTATTCCAGACTCTACGTCTTCTTCTTCTAGCTACATGGGGTGTCTACCCAATCACATTCATCCTTGCGATGAACAGCACTGGTGCTCCAACAGCATCAGAAGTTGTAGCTCGTGAAATTGGATACAGCATCGCTGACATCCTAGCTAAGTGTCTATTCGGTCTAATGATCTTCGCAATCGCGAGAATCAAGTCAGCTGAAGAGAGCAAAGAGCACGCAGCAGCTGAAGGTCACTAGTAACAACTAGTTCCTAAAACTTTAGGAGCCACCCGAAAGGGTGGCTCCTTCTGTTTTAACTCTTTGTGCTTAGTTGACTAGAAAGTCAGTCGGGCTAGGGAACTCTAGGTTCACACCAACTAGTGCGCAGCGAACTCCGATTTCGGTGGCGGCTGCTGTTAGGTCGCCTGCAGCAATTGGATCTGATGTTAGAGCAGTATTTACTTTCTCAAGTACTGTTTGGAAGCTTTCTGGCGCGATGGTAATTACATCACTTTGGATGGTGCTCGCCAGTGCTATTGCATCAAAGCCTCCGGCTGGAAGGTTCTCCAGTTTGTCAGTCAGCACTGTGCTTAGCTGCTGGCATGGCTCTGCGTCTGCCTCTGAAGGCAAAGAGAATCCACAACCGGTTAGAGCTAATGTGCTTGATAGTACAAGTGCAACTTTTCCAAGATTCATCCGTGGCTCCTATTGTTGGGGTCGGGATTAGCCTATTTAGGGTTAGTTACAACCATCTTTTGGATGGGCCAGTTCTCAGGAAACCTTGAGATTTACCTCAACCAAGATTCAGTTTCTCTAGTAAGTGATGGTCACTTCGGCACCCAATGTTTCCTTGACCATTGGGATGACTTCAGTTGCATAGAGCTTTATAGAACGCAGCATCTGTGACTGAGGCATTGCTCCAGTTGAGTACTTTAGATCAAAGCGGTTTGCTCCGGTTGATTCAAGGGCATGAATAATCTTCTTAGCCACGGTCTCAGGAGAGCCCACATATAACGAACCGTGTTTGACTTCATTATCGAAGTGGTCGTAGGTCATTGGCCCCCAGCCTCGTTCTCTACCAATTCTGCCGAACGAAGCAAGGTACTGAGGCCACATTTCACTAGCTGCCTGCTCATCAGTATCTGAGATGTGGCCTGGCGAGTGAATACCGATAGGTAGCTGAGGCTTATCAAATCGCTTTAGAGATTCTCTGTATAGCCCTGCGAAAGGAGCGAAACGTTCTGGGTCACCACCGATAATGGCGAGAGCTAGTGTTGCACCATGCTTGGCAGCTCTGATAACGCTGTGTGGTGACCCACCAACTCCAACCCGAAGAGGAATAGCCCCTCGTTCTGTCTTTGGATAAACCTCTTGGTTATTTAGCGCTGCTCTCGTTTCGCCAGACCAAGTAACTGGCTTCTCTTTGAGAAGTTCTACTAGGAGATCAAGTCTCTCTTCGAAGAGTTGTTCATAATCTGAAAGTGCAAAGCCAAATAGCGGGAAGCTCTCTGTGAAGGAACCTCTACCTGCTGTAATTTCAGCTCGACCATTTGAAAGAGCATCAAGGGTTGCGAATCTTTGATAGACGCGAACTGGATCTTCGCTTGATAAAACAGTTACGCCTGAACCCAAGATGATTCTGTTTGTGACAGTTGCGATACCCGCTAGCACTGTATCTGGGGCTGAAACGGCAAAGTCGTTTCTGTGGTGTTCACCAACATTGAAATGGTCAATACCAAGGTCATCGGCAAGGATTGCCTGATCAACTATGTCCCTGATGGATTGGGCAGGAGTGATCGGATTTCCTTGGCCATCAGAACCAACATCACCAAAGGTATCTAATCCGAATTCAAGTGGAAGCTTTTCAGTCATGACATTACTCTAGACAGAAACTTAGATTTAGTCAAGGGGGGCTTTACTGTTTTGGCTTAAAACTTGTAGATTAAATCTCTGTTTCAGTTTCAGGAAAAACGACCACATCTAGGAACGGAAATACAAAGAAATACATCAGCGCTAATGAACCTGCTAAAAGCAGAGCCGCTTGAATGATTTTCAACACTCTGTTGCCAGGTAGTTTCTTCCAAATCCAGGAGTACATTATCGAGATCCAATCACTACTTTGAGATCGTATGGCATGCCTGCTGAACGTGGCTGCTGTCTCTCAAGTTCAAACCAAGAAATGATTCTGTCGGTGTTAATGAAGATAGGTGTGCAGCTGGTCATAGTGAAATATCTTCCACCTGGTACTGCAACATCAAGCTTTTCAGGGACCGGCGCAATTACCCCAACCTCATTTGGCTTGACTACTTCTGTCTCTAGGAATTTGTAGATAAACCAAGTGTCTTTAGTTTCGATATAAACACGATCTCCAGCTACGAGCTTGTCAATGTCTCTGAAAGCTCCACCAAAGCCACCTCGGTGACCAGCTACTGCGAAGTTGCCAACCTCGCCAGGCATATCTGACTTGGAGTAACGACCAACACCAATCTCGTTTAGCACTGGATACCATCTGGTTCCTTCAGCGATTAGACGAGTCCAGTCTTCACCAAATCGCGGAACATACATTCGAGCAAAGATGTCTGCTGGTTGAGAAACTTGATCAAGCGGGACGAAGCCATCTTTGTTCTCGAAGTTAGCTGCATAGTCAGACTGTGTTGAGCCGACAAGGTTATCTTGTAGCAAAGTTTTGTATCCAACAAAAAGCATTAGGATCACGCCAAAGGTAACTAGGAGTTCACCAGTGACTTGAGTTAGAAAGGCTAATGGTCTTGGTTTTTGAATTGGCGCCCAGATGATTCTGGTGCCATCAGGTAGTTCTTGAATGTCACTCATTCTGCTGCCGCCAACTGACCGCAAGCACCATCAATCTCTTTGCCTCTTGTGTCTCTAAGAGTTGTTGTGATGCCTGCTTTTTCTAAAGTACTGATGAAGATTCTGGTTGCCTCAGGTGTTGACGCTGTCCAGATGGAACCTGGGGTTGGGTTGAGAGGAATTGGATTGACGTGCACCCAACCTTTACCTCTAGCGTTTAGCTTCTGAGCCAATAGCTCTGCTCGCCACTGATGATCGTTCATGTCTTTAATGAGTGCATACTCAATCGATACTCGACGTCCAGTTTCTTCGAAGTATGCTCTGGCAGCATCAAGTGCTTCATCGACTTTCCATCTTGAGTTCACTGGAATTAGTTCATCTCTAAGTTCATCATCTGGTGCATGAAGCGATAGGGCGAAGGTCACAGGTATTTCTTCTTTAGTTAACTTCTGAATTGCTGGCACTAAACCAACGGTCGAAACTGTGATGTTTCTAGCGGACATGCCTAAGCCCTCTGGAGCTTTGGCAACCATGGTTCTAACTGCAGTCATCAATCTGTTGTAGTTTGCTAGTGGTTCGCCCATACCCATGAAGACTATGTTGCCTACTCGTTCTTCATGCTCAGTAGCTTTTTTACCACCCAAGCCTCCTGCAGCAATAACAGCGTTTGCTTGAACAATCTGATCAACAATCTCAGCAGCAGTCATGTTACGAGTTAGCCCTGCTTGACCGGTTGCACAGAATGGACAGGCCATTCCACAACCAGCTTGAGATGAAACACAAAGAGTAATTCGGCCTGGGTATCTCATCAACACAGACTCAACTAGTGCGCCATCAAATAGTCTCCATAGGAACTTGATGGTGTCACCATTATCTGTTTGCAGCCTCTTTACTTCAGTTAGAAGTTTCGGCAGGAATACCCCAACGAGTTCTGCTCTGCCTTCTTGAGGAAGATCAGTCATATCTTCAGGATTTGCTGTGTAGTGAGTGAAGTAGTGCTTAGCAATCTGCTTCACTCTGAATCCTGGTACGCCTAGCTCTTTGGCTTTATCGGCTAGTTCTTCTTTAGACATGTCCACTAAATGAACTGGTGGTTGAACTTTTCTAGGCTTAGCTTCAAACTCAAGTACTGGTCTTCCGGAAGCATCTTTTTTCTGCTCCCAGCCTTCGGTAGCAGGTTTTACTTGACGTACTTCAGTCATCTGCTACCTCCTTAGGTTGAATAACAAGTCTAAGTTATGGGGTAGGGCGTCCGGCATAACGGAATAGGTCACCGTATCTAAGCGGAACAATACGAACTGTTCTATTTGGGTTTGGAGCTTCAAGCATCATGCCATTACCTAGATACATAACTACGTGGTACTTATCGCCATTGAAGTTATCTGTGTATGAGTACCACATCAGATCTCCGCGAACTGCTTCCTTGATAGGAATCAGTCTGCGCTTAGCAGCCATGTTATAGAACTGGTTAGTAGCAGAGTGGGTACCGATATAGGTTCCCGCAACTTCGTAACTTACTTTTGTAATTCCAGAGCAGTCCCAAATATCTGGTCCTCTACCACCGAGAACGTATCTTTCACCAAGTTGCTGTGACGCAAAGTTAATTGCAGTTTCAACCTTTGCAGTGTTCGGTGGTCCAACTTCATAAAGACTTGGTGCATCGATAGGTCCAGGCAAACTGTTTTGTCTTGCTTCGTCGATGAGACCTTGAATTCTCTGTCTCATCAGGCTGTCTGAAATGCGCTCCAGAGAAGCTAGTTGGGTTCTTAGTGTTGCGTTGATGGCTTTTTGCTCATCAACTTTTGCCTGCAAAGTATTTGCTGCATTTCTAGCTTCAATCAAAGCTGCTTTAGCTACTGCTGCCTTAGCGGCCAGTTCTTCTTCAGCTTCCTTTAGTTGATCTGTGAGAGATTTCGCATACTGCTGTCTTTGAATAGCTGATTTGTAGATCTGATCGCTTGATTGAGCAATCTTCTCTTGAGCACCAAGCTGATATAAGAGGTTGCCCGCGTTGTCTGAGTTCAAGAACAGGTTTAGTGAGGTTCCGGCTGCTCCGTCTCGCCACATTTGACTAGCAATCTGGGCTAGTTGTTTCTGGGCTTGTTCAGCCTCGGCCTTGGCAGCGTTGACTTTGGTCTGGAGAAGATCAACCTTGGCGGCCATTTCCTCTACTTCAGCCCTTGCTTGGTTGTATTTCTCAGCCTTGATCATGGCTTCGCGCTCTAGATCAGCCTGCTCAATGGATAGGTCAACGATGATTCCCTGGATTCGGGTAATCATGGCCTTCTTCTTGGCTACGCTACGCTGAGCGTCCTTTACTTCCTGCTCAGAAGGGTAGTTAGGGACAGCCATTGCCTGCTGGATGGTGAATCCACTGAAAAGGACCCCAGCAATGACTAAAAGGGCTAGGTAGCGTGAACGTAAGGTTTTCAAATCGCGCCACCTCCCTTATTTAGTGCGGTATTCCTAAACTAACACCGTTTTGGCCTTTTCTCAGGTTGCAAAAACCCACCCAAAGCAAGTAGCCTTGCCATTGGTGCTTTAAAGCTCCATCGCTTTGACGGCCCCATCGTTTAGTGGCCTAGGACGCTGCCCTTTCACGGCAGTAGCACGGGTTCGAATCCCGTTGGGGTCACCAGCGATGAGTTCTAAAAGTACTTCTGGTCCTGTAGCGCAGTTGGTTAGCGCGCCGCCCTGTCACGGCGGAGGTCGCGGGTTCAAGTCCCGTCAGGATCGCTGCGATGTAAATCGCTCAGCCACAGACTTGTCTTGGTTGAGGCTGGATAGCTCAGTTGGTAGAGCGAACGACTGAAAATCGTTAGGTCCGCGGTTCAATCCCGCGTCCAGCCACAACATCTTCGATGGCTTCGACTCTTGAAGTTTCCCCCGCAATAAAAATCAATTCTTTGTTTTTGCGTTCGCCAACAGATCCGACCTTCGCTCCAGATTTGTTATAGATACCAATTTGTGAACCGATGTATCGCACGTAATCAAACTCTAGAAGTGCAACGCTCTCGTGATTTTGTAACAAGGCCTCAGCAATATCTATTGGCTCAACCCATGACTCATTGTTGTACGAAACAACAAGAGTCTTAGCTTTTGCTTTTGTGATTACATCCTTAAATGCAGATGGCATCTTTTTTCTTTTATTAAACACAGAGTGCGTATGTGGTGATCGACTATCAATTCTTTTCATAGCAACGCCATATGGTTCGGGATTATCCCAACGAACCAGTGTTTCCCAGATGTGGTAGTTGGTGAAGTATCTGTGTTGGTTGTATGGAGGATCCATATATAAAAGATCAACTTCAGGTAGCTCACTGATTACCTCTTCAGCCAAACCAAGAACACTCTTGCCAGTACCCGGAATTAGTTCTGGAACAAGAAGTTCTAAGTCGTGCTTGGATCTATGTGACCAGTTCTTGAGATATGCCATGTGTTGACCTGTGGTGCTATCAACCCTGTCGGCAGCCAGCATCAGTGAGGTAAGCAGGATAGGAAAGTGCTCATCGGATTTGAAGTTCGCTTGAAGTTCTTCCCGTATAGCATCAATTCTTTGACCGTTCTTCGGTTGAAAGAATCTAGCTTCTTCGCAAAAGTTTTTAGTAACGTAACCGCTTTTGCCCGGGAGGTTATTGAGGTAAGCAATCTTCTCGGCTAGTTCTTGGAGGTTGACCTTGCTGGCATCTGCTTCCAGATAACACTTGGCAAGAATGTCACTATAAGTGGCACTATCGCTTGCAATAACATCAAGGCCTGATCTCTTGAACTCTTGGGCTACTCTGGTTGTTCCAGTAAAGAGGTCAACTGCAGTTTTGGCATCTGAGGCTTGGGCAATAGCACCAAGAACACCTACAAGGGTGCGCTTTGAGCCTAAGTACTTGATCACGACTTACCCTTGCGCATTAGTAAAGGCTATCAAGGCCACAGGACTAGGCTTAACTCGTTCAGCCGAGATTAGGTTGAATGAACAAACAGAAAGTATCTCTCATGGCAGTTTTTGCTCGGTTCCGCTGGATAGGCCTAGTTTTTATTTCGATGGCTATCTCTATAGTCATCATCGATGGCACAATCGTGAACACCATCTTCCCTTCCTTGATTAGAGCACTGAATCTATCAAGCAATGAAGTCCAATGGGTCAATGAGAGTTACGTATTAGTCTTTGCTGCACTCCTTCTTATATGGGGATCGGTAGCTGACAGCTTTGGGCGAAGAAGATTACTAGTAGTAGGTATCGTCATCTTCGTTGCTGCTTCTGTATGGGCAGGTTATTCGACTGACGCCAGCACTTTGATTATGGCTCGTATTGCTCAGGGCTTTGGTGGCTCTATGGTGCTCCCAACAACTCTTTCTCTAGTGAACGCTAACTTCCAAGGTAGAGAACGTGGAATCGCCTTTGCTGTTTGGGGATCAACTATTGGTGGAATGGTGGCCCTTGGCCCTGTTCTTGGTGGTTGGTTAGCTACTAGCTTTGGTGAAGAAGGTTGGCGTTTAGCGTTCAACATTAACCTGCCTATTGGAATTGTTATTGTTGCGGGTCTCTTGCTATTCGTGAGTGAATCAAAAGTCGCCAAACGAGCTGGTGCCCCCGATGTGCTTGGAGCATTTTTATCTGTTGGTCTATTCCTTACTCTTGTGTTCGGTCTTATTGAAGGACGTAACTACGGATGGTGGAATGTAAACAAGGAGTTCACTATTGGTGAATGGTCTTGGGGTAATCCAGGTATCTCTCCTATTCCCGTGGCTCTTGGCTTGTCTTTGCTGTTTGGTATTGCATTTGTTCTTTGGGAAAACAAAAGAGAAAAAGCAAAGAAGCCTGTTCTTCTAGATCTAAACCTTTTCCGTATTGCTTCATTTAGAAATGGTTCGATTGCTGCATTGATTATCTCTATGGGTGAATTTGGAATACTTTTTGCAATTCCACTTTGGCTTCAGAACGTAGTTGGATTATCACCAATTGATTCAGGACTTGTTTTGCTATGGCTAGCTGGTGGTGCATTCCTAGCCTCTGCTGTTGGTGGAGCTATGAGCGGAAAGCTCGCGCCAGCATTGGCTGTTCGCATTGGTGTTGGTTTAGAACTTGTCGGTGTAATCGCTGTTGCTCTATTCGCTAATGATCAGGTTGGTTGGTGGCCGCTAGCTCCTGCGCTATTTATCTATGGAATTGGTATTGGTCTAGCAACAGCTCAGCTAACCGGAGTAATCATGGTTGATGTTCCAATGGACAAGATTGGTCAAGGTTCTGGTTCACAAAGCACTGTTCGTCAGATTGGATCTGCTCTAGGCATCGCTGTTTTAGGAACAGTTCTATTTACTCAACTGCAGTCAAGCTTGCTAGCTAAGTTGGAGCAGCTAGGCATGCCTAAGGGTATTGCTGATGGGTTCGCAACATCAGTAGTTGAATCTGCTGGTGGAAATATTCCTGGCATGGTCGCCGGTGGTGTGCCAGAGAGTTTCATCCAAGCATCCAAAGACGCTTTCACCGATGGAACTAAATGGTCAGCGCTTGCTGCCGGTATCTTCCTTCTTCTAGGTTTTGCTGCAACATTTAGACTTTCTAGTCGTCAGCACGGCGAACCTATCAAGAAATAACAATGTCAACATCCAAAGCTGGTCAAGGAGCATCTCTCATAAAGAATGAGTGGCTTTTGATCTTTCTTGGTGGAGGACTTGGTTCAGTTTCAAGATATCTACTCGGCGGCGGTTTAGAGCTAACCTTAGGCTCAGCTCTGGCTGGAACTCTTTCTCTTTTCCTTGTGAACGTAGCTGGCGCGTTCTTTCTAGGTTTGGTTTCTTTCCACCCAAGATTTGCATCCGATGATCGTAAGACTTTCTGGGGTTCAGGTTTTGCTGGTGGTTTCACGACTATGTCTGGTGTTGCTTTGTTCTTGTATCAGCAGGCAACTCTTCCTCTAACAGCTGTGATGTTTGCTCTTGGCTTCCTAGCTTTTGCAGCTGGAGTTCGAACTGGCAAGGCAAAGGCGGGACTTGAATGAGTATCGCTGAAGTGTTCAACCCGATGATCTTGCTGGGTGTATTTCTGGCCGGTGGGCTTGGATCCATGCTCAGGGTTGGTATTAGTAAGTTCAGTGGATACTGGCCATGGGGCATTCTTATTGGGAACGTGGTTGCCTCATTCTTTGCGGGCTGGGCAGTTACCTCCTTCGCCGAGGATGTGACCTGGGTTGCCATTCTGGTCGTAGGCCTAGCTGGAGGGCTCTCTACCTTTAGTTCTTGGGCTGCTGGGGCTGTTCAGTTGGTGGCTAAGGACAGGCCTCTAGCGGCTACTCTGTACACAGTTGTAACCGTGATTTTCTCCTCCACAGCCGCTTGGGTTGGGCTTTTACTAGGCTCAACCCTGATATACTAGGTGGCAGATTTACCGTATCCTGAGCGCATTTAGCTCAGCCAAGCATAAAAGAGGGGGTCTCGACATGGGTCGTGGCCGTCAAAAAGCGAAGAACACCAAGGTCGCTCGGGAGCTGAAGTATTTCAGCCCGAACACAGACCTAACTGCCCTACAGGCTGAATTAGGCACCACTTCAGACGAACAAGAGTATGAAGACAAGTGGGCTGATCTATACCCTGAGGATGAGACTGCAGAAGTCGAAACAAATCCAGAATCTGACTCTGACGAGTCTTCCAAGGGCTAGGCTTTATAGCTTCCAACGAGCCTTACAGCTCCACCATCAACACCCTTAGCGCCTTGGATGTATCCTTCTAGGCTGCAGTCATTTGATTCGACTGTGCCTAGTTGCCAGGTGTTCACTCCTGCTGTGATGAGTTGCTGCTGAATGTTGCTTGCCTGATCTGCTTTCACAATCACTGCAAAACCTAAACCTAGGTTCCAGGTTGATTCAACTTGATCAAGAGTTAGGTTGCCCCACTGTGTTAATACTTGGAAGACATCCAATGGTTTCCATGAACTTCTATCAACATCTAGGGTTGTGTTCTTAGGTAATACTCGAGCAAGGTTTGCCCCGATTCCGCCGCCGGTTATGTGGCTCATGGCTTTGACAGATGAACCTAGGTCGCTTTCAAGAAGGTTGTTTAGGATGCCGGTGTATAGCTTGGTTGGTTCGAGTAATACCTCACCAAGAGATAGGTTTCCGAACTCTTGAACTGTCTTGTTGTAATCAAGTTTGCTGTCACTGATGATCTTGCGAACTAGTGAGTATCCATTTGAGTGCAGACCACTTGATTCAAGACCTAGAACAACATCGCCCACTTGAACTTTGTGTGGTCCAAGTAGTTTGCTGTATTCAACAGCTCCGACTGCTGCTCCTGCAACGTCGTATTCGTCTGGCTTTAGAAGTCCTGGGTGCTCTGCTGTTTCTCCACCGATAAGTGAAACACCAACTTCTCGACATGCTTTAGCAATACCTGAAACTATGTCAGCGATTCTTGTTGGTACTACTTTGCCTGTTGCGATGTAGTCGGTCATAAACAGGCTCTTGGCTCCAACAACAACAATGTCATCAACCACCATGCCAACAAGGTCTTGGCCTATGGTGTCATGCTTATCAATAGCTTGCGCAATTGCAACCTTGGTTCCAACACCATCAGTTGAAGTTGCAAGAAGTGGTCTATCAAAGTTCTTTAGAAATGAAACGTCAAACATTCCAGCAAAGCCACCGAAGCCACCAACAACATTTTCACTAAGTGTTGACTTGATAGATTTCTTCATCAACTCAACTGCTAGATCTCCAGCGTGAGTGTCAACTCCTGATGATGCATAGGCGTCAGTCATTGGCTGCTTTCACAATGGCATCTAGTTCACTATCTGGTCCTGGCTCACAAGCTGCAGGAGATTTCTCCAGTAGGTTCTTACCTAGTCTGTCTTCTGGAGGTAACTCGATTGGATACTTACCAGTGAAGCAAGCTGTGCAGAGTTGGTTCTCTTGCTGGTTTGTTGAGGCAACCATTCCATCTTTAGTTAGATACCCGAGAGAATCAGCACCAATAGATTGCCGAACTTCTTCAACACCTAAACCGGTGGCAATAAGTTCTGCACGGCTTGCAAAGTCAATGCCATAGAAACATGGCCAAGTAATCGGAGGAGAAGAGATCCTCACATGAATTTCCAGTGCTCCGGCTTCACGCAGCATTGCAACTAGTGCTCGTTGAGTATTACCTCTAACAATTGAGTCATCAACAACAATGATGCGCTTACCCTTGATCTGTTCCTTCAAAGGATTGAGCTTTAGACGAATACCTCTTTGGCGAATGGTCTGTGAAGGTTGAATGAACGTTCTTCCAACATATGCATTCTTTACTAGCCCGTGACCAAAGGGAATGCCTGATTCTTGGCTATAGCCAATAGCAGCAGGTGTTCCTGACTCAGGAGTTGGAATAACCATGTCTGCTTCAACTGGATATTCCCTGGCTAGAGTTTTACCCATCTCAACTCTCGCGTCATAGACAACTCTGCCGTTTATTGTGGTGTCAGGTCTGGCAAGATACACATACTCAAAGACACAGCCGGCTCTTTTAGTTTCAGCAAATCTTGATGATCTGAGCCCATGCTCATCAATAGCAATTAGTTCGCCTGGCTCAATTTCTCTCACATAACTAGCGCCAACGATATCTAGTGCTGCTGTTTCAGACGCAACAACCCAACCTCGATCTAGTCTTCCAAGAACAAGTGGTCTAACGCCTTGTGGGTCGCGTGCTGCATAAAGAGTTGTCTCATCCATGAACACTAAACAGAAAGCACCTTTGACTTTAGGAAGTAGTTCAAGTTATTTCAGTAAAATATGGGTAAATGAAATTTATACGGCAGCAGCGGCACGAGCATGGCCAGGGCGGGCCAGAGCC
>JAULUM010000004.1:63117-63993 GCA_032111565.1 Rhodoluna sp.
TTCAAGAGCAGTTGACTCTAAGGTGTGATCCATATCCCCTGCAAGAAGGGCTGTCAGCACAGCTGTGTCTGTTGTGTTGCCACCGGTGATTTCATTCTCGGTTTGATCTGGATACTTGACCTTCAGTAACTCAAGCAGGTCTGCAGTGTTGGTTAGGTTTCCATTGTGTCCAAGAGCAACAGTGCCTGAAGCAGTTCTACCAAGAGTTGGTTGAGCATTGCGCCATGAAGATGCACCTGTAGTTGAGTATCTGTTGTGTCCAACAGCAATGTGGCCAACTAGAGATTCAAGAGATGATTCAGAGAAAACTTGAGAGACAAGACCCATGTCTTTATAAACAAGAATCTTCTTTCCATCAGATGTTGCGATACCAGCTGATTCTTGACCTCTGTGCTGGAGTGAGTAAAGGCCAAAGTATGTGAGCTTAGCTACTTCTTCCCCAGGTGCCCATACCCCAAATACACCACATTGATCTTGCGGCCCTTTTTCATCGGGTAGCAAATCGTGATTTAGTAGTCCATCTCCACGAAGCAAGGGCAGTTTCCGTCTCTACGAGTGGGGGTTGCGTGCTTGTAAAACTCAAGTTTTTGACTTCTTTGTCGCCAAATACTTGGCGTTACGTTCATAGTTTAGCGGGCTAGTTGGAGGAGGTTTTGGAGACTTGCACGTCCTTGAGTTTGCGCGCTGTTACGGCATCAAATATGACTGCTGCCACCACTCCAAGGCCTGCTCCTAGGCCCAAGCAATAGACCAGAAGCTGGGTTATAAAGCCTGCTGTTCGCCCTACCTCGGTAGTGATTGAGAGGGACAAGATAATTGCCACGACCCCGCCTAGCAACACGCCTGTGAGCATGAAAGGAATGAACTTAGGTGCTC
>JAULUM010000004.1:64003-68542 GCA_032111565.1 Rhodoluna sp.
GGATCTTTACCGTCTCAGTTTTATCGTTGGACATGCTTCAAGGTTAGCGGCAAGACATCCTCTAAAGATGCTCTTACTCCGCTAGAACTAACTTGGTGTTCAGTAACGGCTGATTCCCAGCTCAAGTTGCCAAGAGCCAAATCAAACCAAACCTTAGGGGAAAGTTCAACAACATTCGGTGGTGTTCCTCTTGTGTGCCTAGGGCCTTCAATGCATTGAGTAGCGCCTAGAGGAGGGACCCTGACTTCAACTGAATTGCCTGGTGCAACCTCAGCAAGTTCTTCGAGGAGGTATCTAACAGCAGTTATGAACTGTTGATCTGATTCAGCTAGTGGAGTTAGATTTTTGTTGGCCTGAATCACAGCATTGACCGCGGATACACCCTCATCGTGCTTGATTCTTCTTCTCGCCATAGAACAAGGTTAGTGAGGTTCGGTCGCTGTTTATAACTTAGGCGAGGAGTTTTCTAAAGTGTGAGACTTCTCATGCTCACTAAACGCATGGTTGGTTTAGCCAGAGATGAAATAAAGCCCCCGGCAGGAACCAGGGGCCTTATTTGAACCTCTTGACGAGGGTCGAATCGGAAAAACCTCCGAAGCGATTTACGTTTCGAGTATGCCATATCTATTTGCATTTCGGAATAGTTATGCACTTTCCGGTTCGGCCCTTCCCCTGGTCCATGCCTTACGGAAGGACAACTCATGAGCAAGTCTCAAATAGTTGTTCTGGTTCTGATGTCGCTGAGGGTAATCGTTGTGATTATCGAAGCCATCATCAAGATCAGGTAGAACCAAGCAAGCCCTGATTTTTAAACGTCAGGGCTTGTTTCATAGGACTAGGTGTTTATAACTTGCTCTTAGAAATTTCTAAAGTGTGAGACTTCTTCTGCTCACTGAACGCATGGTTAGTTTAGCCAGAGATGAAATAAAGCCCCCGGCAGGAACCAGGGGCCTTATTTGAACCTCTTGACGAGGGTCGAATCGGAAGAAACCTCCGAATCCACTTGTGATTAAAAGTATAGGTAAAACTTTTCCATTTTGGAATAGTTTTGCACCTTCCGGTTCGGCCCTTCCTTTGGTCCATGCCCTACGGAAGGACAACTAATGAGCAAGTCTCAAATAGTTGTTCTGGTTCTGATGTCGCTGAGGATAATCATTGTGATTATCGAAGCCATCATCAAAATCAGGTAGAACCAGTAGACCCTGGTGCTTCAAGCATCGGGGTCTACCCCAACCTAGATAAACTAAAGCCAATGAAAATCTTGGTTTTAGGTTCTGGAGCTCGCGAGCACGCGATTGTCAAAGCCCTAATCAGAACTGGCACAAATCCAAGTGAGATTACCTGTGCTCCAGGTAACGGTGGGATCTCCCTAGAAGTTAGCACCATCAATTTAGATGCCAATAATCCAGAAGCTGTTACAGCTTGGGCTCTAGAAGCTCGTACAGATCTAGTGGTGATTGGCCCTGAAGCCCCTTTGGTTGCTGGGGTTAGCGATGCACTAAGAGAAGCAGGTATCGCGGTATTTGGTCCTTCCAAAGCCGCTGCTGCACTTGAAGGCTCTAAAGCTTTTGCTAAAGAAGTAATGGCTGCAGCCGGTGTTCCAACAGCTATGGCACGCAAATGTACATCTCTATATGAAGTTGAAAATGCACTAGATGAATATGGTGCCCCTTATGTTGTGAAGGCTGATGGGCTCGCAGCTGGCAAGGGTGTAATTGTTACTAGCGATAAGACTGCTGCCCTTGATCACGCCAACTCCTTCCTGTCTAAAGGTATGGAAATACTTGTTGAAGAATTTTTAGATGGTGAAGAAGTTTCACTATTCTTCTTGGCTGATGGAACATCAGTGTTACCTCTATCTCCTGCTCAAGATTTCAAGAGAGCATACGACAACGATGAAGGTCCTAACACCGGAGGTATGGGTGCATACTCTCCCCTTCCTTGGCTACCTGAAGGATTTGTTAAAGAAGTTCAGACAAAAGTTGCATTACCGACAGTTAGAGAACTTGCTCGTCTAGGCACTCCATTTGTTGGTCTTTTGTATTGCGGATTAATTGTTACTAGTAAAGGCATTCGAGTCATTGAATTCAACGCGCGATTTGGTGATCCTGAAACTCAAGTTGTTTTGCGAAGATTACAAACTCCTCTTGCTCACCTTCTTCACAGTGCAGCAGTAGGACATCTTGGTGAATTATATGAGCCTGAGTTCAGCGAAGAAGTGTCTGTAACAGTCGTTCTAGCGAGTGAAGGTTATCCAGTTACTTCAGCACCTAATCGAGAGATCACAGGACTAGTTGCTGACAGTGACACTGTTGAGATTGCTCACGCTGCGACAAAACTTGAAGATGGAACACTTATTGCTACTGGAGGTCGCGTGTTATCAGTTGTTTCAACCGCAACCACTTTCCACCAAGCAAGGCAGCAGGCCTACGCGGCAATCAAAGACATCAAACTTGAAGGGTCTCATTACAGATCTGATATCGCTCTAAAGGTTGATGAGGAGCACAATGTCTAAAGTGATTCCTGGTTGGCACCATGTATATAGCGGTAAGGTTCGAGACCTATACGAATCTGATGATTCATCTTTGTCGCATCTGATCCTTGTTGTTGCCAGTGACCGGATAAGTGCCTTTGATACTGTCCTCTCTCCTGAGATACCTAATAAAGGTGAATACCTAACGACTCTTACTAACTGGTGGTTTGACCGACTAGATGTTCCAAATCACCTCAGCCATGAAGTTCCTGTTCCAGAGGAAGTTCTAGGACGAGCAATGGTTTGTAAAAAGCTCGAGATGTTCCCTATCGAATGTGTTGTTCGTGGATACCTTTCAGGTTCTGGCTATAAGGACTACTTAGCAACGGGTGAGATTTGTGGCAATAAGTTGCCTGAAGGTCTGGCTCTAGGAGACAGGTTACCCGAACCAATCTTCACTCCTGCCTTCAAAGCAGAGCTAGGCGATAAAGATGAGAACATCACATTTGAAAGAGTTGTTGAACTGATCGGCAAAGACGATGCTGAGTCACTAAAAACACTGAGCCTTGAAATCTTTGCGAAGGCAAGTGAACTCTCAAACAAAGCAGGGCTTATCTTGGCTGATACCAAGTTTGAATTTGGTATCAACCCCGCCACTAGAGAAATCACCCTGGGTGATGAAGTGTTAACCCCTGACTCCAGCCGTTACTGGTCCGAAGAAGCCTGGCTAGCTGGTGATCGCAAAGATAGCTTTGATAAGCAACAGGTGCGCAACTGGTTAGCGGCTAACTGGGACCCTGCTTCTGGAACCACTCCACCTGAGCTACCCACAGAGATAGTTGAGCAGACAACCGCTAAGTATGCTCAACTGATTAGCCTCCTAGCCCGATAAACTAGACCTGTTCTAAGTAGTCAAAGTTGACGCTGAAGAACATAATTCAAGCCCCACCGGACAATCGGGAGCGTATCTGTGCCAAAAATCATCGTTGAAGTCATGCCTAAAGCAGACCTACTAGACCCAGCCGGTAAAGCAGTGGCTAACGCTTTGCAGCGTAAGGGCAGTGTTGAAATCACTAATGTTCGTATCGGTAAGCGTATTGAGCTTCACTATGAAGAGACTCCAACAGAAGCACAGATCGAAGCTGCCAAGCAGATTGCTGCTGACTTCCTATCTAACGGAGTCATTGAAGATGTTGTCTCTGTAACAGTGGAGAACTAATCTCCATGAAGATAGGTGTTGTTACATTCCCTGGCACTCTAGATGATCGTGATGCTCAAAGAGCAGTTCGTATTGCAGGCGGTGAAGTAGTCAAGCTTTGGCATGCAGATTCAGATTTGCATTCAGTTGATGCTGTTATCTTGCCTGGTGGATTTAGTTTTGGAGACTACCTACGTTGTGGAGCCATTGCAGCTCAAGCACCAGTCATGGAAAGCATCATTGATGCAGCTAACGGTGGATTACCTGTTCTAGGTATTTGTAATGGGTTCCAAGTTCTAGTTGAATCTCATTTACTTCCTGGTGGTCTGATTAGAAATGAACACCAGCACTTCATCTGTCGTGATCAGAAACTAATTGTTGAGAATGTTGACACTCCTTGGACCAATGGATTCCGCTTAGGGCAAGAGATCACTATCCCGCTCAAGAATGGTGAGGGTGGATACATCGCTGACGATGAAACATTGAAACGCCTCGAAGGTGATGGACTAATTGCATTCCGGTATAGCGAAGTAAATCCAAATGGATCAGTAAACAACATTGCAGGTCTTCGTAATGCTCGAGGAAACGTTGTTGGTCTTATGCCTCATCCTGAACATGCAGTTGAACCAGGCTTTGGTCCTGATACTCCCGTTGCTATGAGAAGCGGTATTGATGGGCTTACCTTCTTCACATCTGTGTTGAACCAGTTGGTGAACCAATAATGGCCAAAGAAATCTCAACAGTTGACACAACTAAGAACGCTAAGAAGACTCCAGATAAGGAACAACCTTGGAGAGAGTTAGGACTCAAGCAAGAAGAGTATGTCCGTATCAAACTAATTCTTGATAGAAGACCAACAAGTGCTGAA
>JAULUM010000005.1:0-1822 GCA_032111565.1 Rhodoluna sp.
TTATCTCTGCCTTAGGGTTTGTGCTCTTGGCTGCCTTGACTACCTGAGCGATATCATCTTGCACCTGCTCGTATTCACCCGAGGCAAAGAGGCCAAGGTTCATGACCATGTCAACTTCAATAGCTCCGTGCTTGACAGCATCAATGGTTTCAGCAACCTTGGTTGCTGTTGTCACTGTTCCGTGAGGGAAACCAATTACTGTGCAGAGAAGAACGGATGAACCCTCTAATGCTTTAGCTGAGAAAGCGACATCCATAGGTCTAATGCACATGGCCTTCACATCAGCCTCAATAGCAGTTTTGATGCAGGCCCCTAAATCTTGTTGGGTAGCCTCTGGCTTTAGCAGGGTGTGATCGATTAGAGCAACGATTTGTTCTTGGGTGTATCCACGGTAAGTAGTCATAAGACAAGTCTAAGTTTGAGGCTGTGTTTCTAGCCTCTGTTTTCACAGGAGTTCAGCCAAAGAACAGGTAGGTAGTGCAATCCAACCTTCAATCTGAGCTGTTTTGAGTTGTTCTGGAGATGGTTCAGTGTACTTACCAATTGCAGCTGCTCTAGTTGCTAGTGAGGCTAAGACTGCATCGAAGGCATCTGTTGAACTAATCATTTGATCCCTGAATAAGCCTAGGTTGAGCCATGAAGCTTCGTTTTCAATACTGGATAGAAGTTCTTCTCTTACTTCTGCTTGCGCTCGGTAGCCCGTTGTATCAAAACCCCAAAGCCTCAAAGATGCTCCTGGGTAGATCTCGACTATCTTGCCGTAGCCTGCTCTATCGATTGGAATACCTGCTTGGGAAATTCTCCCCTGCAGTCCAGCAGAGCGCATCGCTGTGAGACCTAATCTGTCTGTTGAGACACTTAGCGGCCACTTTCCAGTAATTGCTCTGACGTTTCTATCTGATTCCCTGAAAGATACTCTCCTACGCCAATCCATCCCCCCTTCGGGAAATGATGTGCTCTCAAGGTTTGAATGATTGTTTAGAAAATCTAGAAACTCGATTGGCCAACCCAGAGCACAATCAATCCCAAGTTTGTCTACTACCCCAGCTGCTTCAACAATTGCTTGGTCGTTTACACCAAGTTGGAGATCAACCACTGTTGCTTTTGTCTTGGTCCACTCAATGATGGCTAGTGCTGTTCCCTTGGGTTCAGCAGCTAGGTCTACTCCTGCTGTCAGCATCAGCTAATTGATCTAATTAGATTCAAGCGCAATGAGTTAAGAACAACAGAAATGCTAGAGAAAGCCATCGCTGTGCCTGCATACATAGGATCCAATAACCCCATGGCAGCAACCGGGATTAGTACAACGTTGTAGCCAAAAGCCCAGACAAGGTTTTGTTTGACGTTTGCCCAAGTTCTTCTAGCTAGAGACAGGGCATAGGAAATAGCAAGTGGGTTATCGTCAACGATAGTTATTGCCGCTGCTGATTGAGCAGCGTGAGTTCCTGAACCCATAGCAAGACCAACATCTGCTCCAGCAAGTGCCGCAACATCGTTTAGTCCATCGCCAACCATTGCAACAACTGATGAGTCAGACTTGAGTGACTTAATCTTGTCTAGCTTCTCTTCTGGTGCTACCTCGCCTAAGTAGTTCTGAATGCCTAGTTCTTTAGCAACTGATGAAACTCTTGAACTTGTATCGCCGGATAACAGAATTGGCTCAACATTCAGAGCATTGAGCTGAGTGATTGATTTAGCGGATTCACTTCTAACTCCATCTGAAAGGGCGATTACTAGCCTTGCCTGATTGTCCCAGCTCACAACTGCAATGCTTGCTGACCCTGCTTGCTTGATGGCTGCTTCAAGTTCTTCTGTGTTGGTA
>JAULUM010000005.1:1832-3174 GCA_032111565.1 Rhodoluna sp.
ATCTTGTAACAGTTAGTTCTTGTCCGTTGACAGATCCTGAGACTCCGTGACCAGATATTTCCTTGACGTTAGTTGCTGTAAGTGTTGAGTCTTGAGCTGCGATTGCTTTAGCAAGAGGATGAGTCGATGATCTCTCTACAGCTGCAGCCATGGCTAGTGCTTGTTGCTTGTCAGTGTTTCCTAGAGCAATAACCTTAGTTACTTCAAGTTGTCCTGTAGTAAGGGTTCCTGTTTTGTCTAGGACTACTTTGGTGACCTTACTGAGAAGAGAAAGTGTGTCTGGGTTTCTAATAACTATCCCCTGCTTTGCTCCCATCGATGTAGCAACCACAAGACTCATTGGAACAGCAATTCCCAAAGCACATGGACACGCAATTACTAGAACAGCGATAGCGGCAGATAGGCCTTCGGCTGAGTCTCCAAGTACAAAACTCCAAAACAACAGAGTAAGTATTGATAGCACAATTACTGCTGGCACAAACACTGCAGAAATACGGTCTGTGATTGACCCAATCTTTGTCTTCTGTGCTGTTGCTTCTCTAACTAGGTCTGCTATTTGAGCTATGCGACTTGAAGCGCTGACTGCAGTGGTTTGAACTACTAAAGCTGAACCGATGTTGAGTGATCCAGCAGATACCTTGCTCTGAGTAAGAACTTCGACAGGAACTGATTCTCCTGTGATTAGAGAATTGTCTACCTGACCTATGCCTTCAACAACCAAACCATCAACTGGAATTCTTTGACCGGTTGCAACCACAACTAAATCACCCAGCACAACTTGATTAGTTGGAACTTCTTCCTGACTTGAACCCCTTCTAACCGTTGCAATTTCAGGAATAGCACTTAGTAAGGCTTTCACTGAATCGGTAGCTGATCTCCTGGTTCTAACTTCTAGCCATCTTCCAAATAGAACGACAACAGGAATTACTGCCGCTACCTCGAAATAAACCTCATGGCTATTGGTGAAGACTTGGCTAACGCTGTAAAGATACGAAACTAGAACACCTAGCGAGACAAGTGTGTCCATGGTTGCTGTCTTTAGCTTTAGGTTCTTGAATGCAGCTTGATGGAATGGCCAAGCCACCCAGGTTGCGATGGGCAATGTTAGGAAAGCAGCAATCAAAGTCCAGTTATCTGGCCATAGTTCGTGAATCATGCTGATAACAGCAACCGGTATTGCTATCAGTGCGCCAACAACCAAGCGCCAAATCATATGAGTTAGCTGACCTCGGTCATTGCCAACTTCATAGCCAGCATCTCTAACAGCTTGAACTAGCTCATCTCTTGAAACTTCTGTCCCAGATGTGACGTGGGCAGTTTCACTGGCGAAGTCAACGTAGGC
>JAULUM010000006.1:0-2866 GCA_032111565.1 Rhodoluna sp.
CTTTCAAAGAGAGATCATTAACTTTTACAAACGGCTGAATGATACCTGCGTTATTTACTAGAGCATCAACAGAACCTAGAGCCTTTAGAACTGCTGAGGGTAGTGCTTCAACTGCCGTTGCATCAGAGACATCAAGCAGATGCTCAGAGTATGTGCCACCTAGAGCTTTGATCAAAGCAGCTGATTCAGCCAAGGTCTCCTTGCGGAAATCAACCAGAGCGACTTTGGCACCCCTTCTCACTAATTCAAGAGAGATCTCACGCCCCATCCCGCTTCCAGCACCTGTAACAACAGCAACTTTTCCGTTTAGCTTCATTTCATTTCCCTTTGTCTTACCTTGAGTGTACCTCTTGCTAGGCGGGCAGTTCGATCTCACATTCGGCTACGGCTTGGCTTTCAGGTAGCCTTAGAGCATGAATCTAAAAGATATTGAACTTGTAATGCTCGATGGATCAACCAAGACTTTTGGGGAGATCCAAGGCAAAGTAACCATGGTTGTGAACGTTGCCTCTAGATGCGGCCTTAGCCCTCAGTACGAAACCCTTGAAGCCATGCAAAAGAAATACAAGGACAAGGGCTTCACTGTTATCGGTGTTCCATCGAACCAGTTCTTCCAGGAACTCAAGTCTTCAGATGACATCTCCGAGTACTGCTCAACAACTTGGGGAGTAACCTTCCCAATGACTGAGAAGGCAAAGCTAAACGGTAAGAGCGCTCACCCGCTATACAAAGAACTAACCAAGTCAGTAGATGCTGAAGGTAACGCCGGGAATGTGAAGTGGAACTTTGAGAAGTTCCTAGTTCTGCCAAACGGTGAAGTTAAGAGATTTAGACCAACAACTAAGCCTGATGCTGAGCCAATCATTGAGGCTATTGAAGCAAACCTAGGCTAAATAAGAAACTTCTTCGGAAGTCAAAGTTGCGCTCTGCATAAGAGCCTCAAGCTGTTCGATAGTTCTACCTGAAGCAATTGGAACCGTCACGCCAGGTTGATTTCTTAGCCACTCAAGGGCAACTGCAGTGGTTGAAACTGAGTGACGCTGCGCAATCTCTTCAACTCTAGAAAGTAATGCATAGTTTTCAGCGTTTGCATAATTGTTGCCTACTGCCACCGCTCTAGCGGAATCTACACTCTGTCCTTCTCTGTATTTACCGGATAGAAAACCACTTCCAAGAGTTGAGTAGGGAAGACCTGAGATACCAAACTCTTGAACAGATCTTGCGCCATCAGATTCATAAGGCTCTCTAGCAACAAGGCTGTATCTATTCTGCAGAGCGATGTACTTCGCGAAGTTGTTCTTTTCACTGATAGCTAGCGCTTCTGCTAGCCGATCAAAGGTGTAATTCGAGGCTGCGATGAATCTAACTTTTCCTGCAATAACTAACTCATTGAACGCTCCAAGAGTTTCTTCTAGAGCTGTTTCTAGATCATCACTGTGTGCATAGTAGATGTCGATGTAGTCGGTGTTCAATCTTCTGAGGCTGTCATCACAAGCTAGAGCAATGTTCTTAGCGCTTAGTCCCTTGCGAGTTTCTAACATGGCAACTTTAGTCGCCACTACTGATTGATCTCTTTTTCCTGAACGCTTGAACCAGTTACCAATAACAGTTTCGCTTTCCCCGCCCTGATTGCCCTCTTTCCAAGAGGAATATACATCGGCTGTGTCAACGAAGTTTCCACCTAGTTCATGGAATCTATCAAGTAGACCAAAGGATTGGTCTTGGTCAGCGGTCCAACCAAATACGTTGCCACCGAAACAAATGTTTGATACTTCGAGATCTGTTTTTGGTAGAACTAACAAGATTTACTTCTTGACTCTGGTCTTGATTAGGGAAGCAATTGTGGCAACTGTGATTGTTACAAGAATCACACCAAGAGATAGGTTGGTGCTTATCTCTGGTAGCTCCTTGAATGCCTCACCACCGTTGATGAATGGAAGCTCGTTCTTGTGTAGAGCGTGAATCACAAGCTTCACTCCAATCCAACCAAGTATTACTGAAAGACCGATACCTAGGTAAACAAGTCTTGCAAGGAGACCGCTCAGTAAGAAGTAAAGCTGTCTTAGACCTAGAAGAGCAAAAGCATTAGCAGTGAACACAATATAAGCCTCTGATGTCAACCCATAAACAGCAGGGATGCTGTCAAGGGCGAAAAGGATGTCTGCGCTTCCGATAGCAATCATTACGAATAGCAGTGGAGTATAGAAGCGCTTGCCATCTCTCTTGATTGCAAGCTTCGAGCCGTGGAAGTCATCGGTTACGTTGACGCGCTTTCTGAAGAAATCAACAATCTTTCCGCCAGGAGCATCGTCAGCACCGTGATCCTTGAAGTGGTCTCTTACCAATGTGTAAGCGGTGTAAATCAAGAACGCCCCGAAGATGTAGAAGACCCATGAGAATCTAGAAATTGCTACCGCGCCGATGATGATGAAGATAAATCTAAGAACCAGAGCAATCATGATTCCTACAATCAGAGCCTGGCTCTGAACCTTCCTAGGAACTCTGAACTTTGTGAAGATGATTAGAAAAACGAAGAGGTTATCTACCGACAGGCTCTTCTCTGTTACGAAACCTGCAAGGTACTCGCCACCGAACTGTGGACCCCAAACCCAAGTGACAAAAGGTGCAAAAGCAAGAGCAAGAGCAATGAAAATCGTGCTCATGATGGCTGATTCCCTATATGAAGGTTCACCCTTCCGGCGAAGCTGCACAATCAGGTCGATAACAATAATTCCGACCAACAGTACAACTGTGATAATCCAGGTTTCGAGGCTTACATTCATTGACGCAGTTTCCATCCCTCTAGTCTAGGAGCCAAAACATTCTTATTCTTCAGGGCATACCAAATGCAGGGAGTTTTATGGAA
>JAULUM010000006.1:2876-13460 GCA_032111565.1 Rhodoluna sp.
ACTGGCGTTAGCGGGTCCCGTGAAGCTAAAACATCGACTAACTAGCTAGCAAAAGACTCTATCGGAGGGCAGGAACATACTAGGTTCCTGTCTCCATAGACGTTGTCGATGCGGTTCACAATTGGCCAGTACTTGTTTCTGAACTGCTTCGCAGGGAAGACTGCCGTTTCACGGTCATACTTCCTGTTCCATTCAGAAGCAATGTTCTTAGCCGTGTGAGGTGCATTTCTCAAAGGGGATTCTTCAATCGAATATTTTCCCGAGGCAACTTCATCAATCTCAGCCTTGATAGCCAACATTGCGTCAATAAAACGATCGACTTCTTCTTTAGGCTCAGATTCAGTTGGCTCAATCATGAGAGTTCCAGAAACTGGGAAAGACATGGTTGGAGCGTGGAAACCGTAGTCAATCAAACGCTTGGCAACATCTTCTCCAGTAACACCAGTGTCTTTCGTGATACCTCTTATGTCGATTATGCACTCGTGAGCAATCAGGCCATTCTTACCTGTGTATAGAAGAGGAAAGGCATGATCTAGTTTCTTAGCTATGTAGTTCGCTGACAGCACTGCAACCGCTGTTGCATTCTGCAATCCATGAGCACCCATCATTCTGATGTATGCCCAAGAGATAGGAAGAATGCTTGCTGAACCATATGGAGCAGCCGAGACAGGCCCATAGTTTGGAAGAGCTGATTGAGCTCTATCGTGACCCGGCAGGAATTCTTTTAGGTGAGACCTAGCTGCAACAGGACCAACGCCTGGTCCACCACCACCGTGAGGAATGCAGAAAGTCTTGTGAAGGTTTAGGTGGCTAACATCTCCACCGAATAAACCAAACTTTGCATAACCAACAACAGCGTTAGTGTTTGCTCCATCGATGTATACCTGACCACCTGCAGCATGCACCTGGTCACAGATATCAACAATGGCTTCTTCATAAACACCGTGGGTGCTTGGATAGGTAACCATAAGAGCAGCTAGCTTGTCCCCAGTAGCTGCAATCTTGGTCTGAAGATCTGCAACGTCTACGTTTCCATTCTCATCACAGGCAACAACTACAACTTCCATACCTGCAAGAACAGCAGATGCAGCGTTAGTGCCGTGAGCACTTGAAGGAATTAGACAAACAGTTCTTTGGGCATCACCACGGGATAGGTGATAGCCACGGATGGCTAGAAGACCTGCTAGTTCACCTTGGCTACCAGCGTTAGGTTGCAGAGATACTTCTTCGTAACCGGTGACATCTGAAAGCCATGAGGTTAGTTGGTTGATTAGTTCTAGATAACCCTGAACATCTTCCCTAGGAGCAAATGGGTGAAGACCAGCAAACTCAGGCCAGGTCACGGCTTCCATCTCTGTTGTTGAGTTCAACTTCATCGTGCAAGAGCCTAGAGGAATCATTCCTCTGTCCAAAGCAAAGTCGTAGTCAGCTAAACGCTTTAGGTATCGAAGCATCGCAGTTTCTGAATGGTAAGAGTTGAATACCTCGTGAGTCAGGTAATCAGATTTTCTAGCAAGAGCTAAATCAACTTTGGTGTTCTTGAGTTCTGTTGAAACACCAAACGCTGAAAGCACATGTTCAAGAGTTTCCTTAGAAGTGGTTTCATCGATTGAGATGCCGATGGTCTTCTGATCAAGGACAAGCATTGTGATGTTCTTGCTTCTGGCTGCCTCAAAGACTTTCTTTGAATCAACGTTTGAAACAGTGAAGGTATCAAAGAAGTTTCCAGTTGAAACCTCTAGGCCTGCATCTCGAAGAGTATTCGCTAGCGAGTGAGTCTTAGATAGAACATCTTCAGCAATTGCCTTTAGTCTTGCTGGGCCGTGGTACACGGCATACATTCCAGCCATAACCGCAAGCAGAACTTGAGCTGTACAGATGTTAGATGTAGCTCGCTCGCGTCTAATGTGTTGCTCTCTAGTCTGCAGAGTCAAACGATATGCAGGGGAGCCATCAGAAGTAATTGAAACACCAACTAGGCGTCCTGGCATAGATCTTTCTAGATCATCTCTAACTGCTAGGTAACCTGCGTGCGGGCCACCAAAGCCCATGGGAACACCGAAACGCTGGGTTGAACCAATAACAACATCAGCGCCCATCTCGCCTGGAGGTGTGTAGAGAGTAAGTGCTAGAAGGTCAGCAGCTGCAACAGCGATTGCGTTGTGTGCTTTCGCGTGAGCAAACAAAGCAGTTAGGTCATAGATCTGACCTGATGCACCTGGATACTGAGCAAAGACTCCAAAGAACTCTTCTGAAAGAACAGCAGGGTTCTTTGAGGCTTCAGTTAGATCGAAGTAACGTACCTCGATATTCACTGGTTCTGCTCTGTGATCTAGAAGAGCTTTGGTCTGCGGAAATATGTCGCTCGAGACATAGAAGATGTTTGATTCATTTGATGATGATCGTCTAGCAATAAGCATTGCTTCAACTGCTGCAGTTCCTTCATCAAGCATTGAGCCGTTAGCGGTCTTCATTCCAGTTAGGTCGGTAACCATAGTCTGGAAGTTGATGATGGCTTCTAGTCGACCTTGAGAGATTTCAGGTTGGTAAGGAGTGTAAGCGGTATACCAAGAAGGGTTCTCTAGAACATTTCTCTTGATAACTGATGGAGTGTTGGTGCCGTAGTAGCCCTGACCCATCAGCGATGTTGTTACGCGGTTCTTAGCCGCAATCTTTCTAAGTTCAGCTATAGCTTCTGCTTCTGAGATTGCTTCAGGTAGAACTGAATCTCCTTCAAAGCGAATTGCTTCTGGAAGAGCAGCATCTAGTAGTTCTGCAAGTGTTGAATACCCGAGGGTAGCCAACATATCTTTCTGGTCTTGAGCGTTAGGGCCTATGTGGCGGTACTGAAAGTCCTCGTGAGCAAGCACCATTGATGTTTAGCCTTCTCCGGTCAAAGCTGCATACTCTTCCGCACTCATAAGTTCAGGAAGGGAAGTGAACTTCACCTTGATTAGCCAGCCTGCACCAAAAGGATCGGTGTTGACAGTTTCAGGAGCAGAGACAACAACATCGTTGATCTCAACTACTTCACCGTCTAGGGGAGCATAAAGTTCGCCAACAGACTTGGTTGATTCAATCTCGCCACAAATCTTCATGTAAGTTGTCGAAGTTCCTACCTTAGGTAGATCTACGAAGACTACGTCTCCTAGCTTCTCAGCTGCGTATGCGGTGATGCCGATTGTGGCAACATCACCTTCTACTAGGACCCATTCGTGCTCTTTGGTGTATTGGCGGTTAGTTGGATTGCTCATGATTTTCCTTTTGGGTTATTTTGAACGTTTGTAGAAAGGTAGTTTGACAATAGTCATTGGTAGGCGGGTTCCTCGGATATCAACACTCACAGTGTTGCCTATTTCAGAAAGATCTGTCTCTAGGTAGCCCATCGCCACTGGATAACCCAGGGTAGGGGAAAGGGCACCTGAGGTAATGATTCCTATTTGCACTGTTGATTCACTGTCTGCAAATAGAGGGTAGTCGGCTCTGGCTGCTCTCTTGCCTTCGCCAACAAGACCAACAAGCTTTCTTGATGGAGTCTTGGTTGATAGCTCTAGAAGAGCATCTCTACCAACAAAGTCATCGCGCTCTAATCTGACCACTCTGGCAAAGCCTGCTTCGTAAGGATTCACATCTAGGTTTAGTTCATGGCCGTATAGAGGCATTCCTGCTTCTAATCTCAAAGTGTCTCTAGAAGCTAGACCACACGGCACAGCTCCCGAAGCAATAAGTGCGTTGAAAACCTTCACTGCATCATCACTACTGAATAGAACTTCGAAGCCATCTTCACCGGTATATCCAGTTCTGCAGAGATAAGCATTCACGCCATCAACTTTGCCTTCACCGATTGAGTAGTAAGAAAGTGTTGAGAGATCAGTATCTGTGACTGTTTGCAAATACTTAGTTGCATTAGGGCCCTGAATTGCAAGAAGAGCGTAGTCATCGCTTCTGTCTTGAACACCAGGAAAGTTAAGAGTTGCTGCTCGCTCTGTGAATGCGGTAACAACTGCATCTCTGTTACCAGCATTAGCAATAACCAGGAATGAGTCTTCTTCAAGACGATAAACGATGAGGTCATCGATGATGCCACCATCGTTATTGCAGATCAAAGAGTATTTGGCCTTACCATTTTCAATCTGTGACGCTTGACCAACTAGTGAGTAGTCAAGGAAAGCCGCTGCTCCTTGACCTTTGATGAAAATTTCTGCCATGTGGCTGATGTCAAAAACACCTGCATTAGTTCTAACTGCCTCATGTTCAGCCAGATCGCTTGAGTATCTAACCGGCATGTCCCAACCGCCGAAATCGGTAAAACTTGCCCCTATACGGGCATGTTCAGCGTGCAAAGGGGTTTGAGGCATATGGCTAATTTACGCCAAGTTTGGGGCGGGTTTTGACCCCACGCCGAAATGGCTACACAGCAGGCTGTTGCTGGGTTATGCAGTGGATTCCGCCACCCCTATCAAAGATAGGACGGGCGTCAATGAGCCTGATTTCTCGGCCTGGATAGACCTCTTCGAGGATACCCTTAGCAACTTGATCGTTAGGGTCATTAAAGGCACACAGCAACACTGCACCGTTGAGGATGTAGTGGTTGATGTATGAGTAGTCGACAAAGCCTAGGTCGTCCTTAAGAAGCTTTGGTGCTGGAACTCTAACAATTCGCGCATTGGTCTGCTCCTCTAGGCGAGCAATAACCTCATGGGTTACCGAGTTATCTGGATGGGTTGCGTCCTGCTGGTCGTGAACTAGGAGAGTGTCTTCATTAGCGAAGCAGGTAACGATATCGATGTGTCCTTTGGTGCCATAGGTTTCATAATCTCTGGTTAGACCTCGTCTAATCCAGATGACCTGCTCGGTTCCAAGCTTTGAATTAAGTTCTGCTTCAACTTCAGATCTTGACCAATCTGGATTGCGTTCAATGCCTAGTTGAACAGTTTCAGTAGCCAGCAGTAATCCTGCTCCGTTGGTGTGGATTCCTCCACCTTCATTGACCATCTCACTCTTGATGATTTCTGCACTCACATGGTCTGCCATGAAGGATGCGACTTTGTCATCCAATTCGTAATTGCTCCAGCTTTGAGCACCCCAACCATTGAAGACCCAGTCAATTGCACCGAGGGCATTGGTGTCACTGTTCACAACAAAAGTTGCACCACTGTCTCTAATCCAACTGTCATCAATAGGGCAGACAACAATGTCTATGTCTTTAGATAAATACTTCTTTGCTGTGGCAAGGTGCCTTTCATTAACCAGTACAGTCACTGGTTCGTATTCAGAAGCAGTGTTCGCAACTTCTGACCACGCTAGAAATGCATCTTCTTCTTGAGCGTAGTCAGCAGCAGGCCAAGCTAGCCAAGTTCTTTCGTGTTTTTCCCATTCGGCTGGCATCTTCCAGGTCATTGCAGATCCTCGAGTGTGTTTTGAATCACTCCAGCAATACCACCATCGATACCATCACCTGATTCAGTCCTGTGATTGACAACAGGCTTGAGTAGGGCTTGGTAGGTATCAGGCCTTCTGGTTGCTAGGAAGGGGAAGAGATCTAGCCAGTCTCTGCGCTGATCTAAATCAAGATCGACTACAAGAACTTCATCTTGATTTCTTGAAGAGCTAGCTAGCACTCGACCGTATGGGTCTGAGATAAACGAGGAGCCGTAGAAGTTCAATGCACCTTCATAACCCCAGCGGTTAGGAACAATCATGAAAGTTCCATTAGCAATGCCGTTCCCAACAATCACCTGCTGCCACAGCGGTGCTGTGTCGAAATCAGGGTGATCAGGCTCTGATCCAATCGCAGTTGGGTATACCAACACTTCAGCTCCAGCTAGGGAATAGGCTCTAGCAACTTCTGGGAACCATTCATCCCAGCAGGTAGGAAGGCCGAAGCTAGCAAGGGTTGCATCTTCACCAACCTCAAGTTCATAAACTGGATAGCCATCTGGAGTGTTAGGGCCAGGCGCGAAGTATTTATCTTCGTAGTAACCAGCGGTAACAGGAATGTGAAGTTTAGGAGTGTATGCGATGAGTTCACCCTCAGGATTCACCATGATTGCAACGTTTGTTCCTCGCCCATCCTCAAGTTCGGTGTCTTCATAGAGGGAAGCGTGAACATAGATGCCATGTTTTTCAGCAGCAGCCTTAGCAAACTGGAAAGTTTTACCCTCTAGTTCTTCCGCAATAGTTGCAGGCTTGCCGATTGGTAATTTATCTGCTGGATATCTACTGAGTGTCAGTTCTGGTAGAAACACCATTTGTGCTCCAGCCTGTGCTGCAAGCTCAATACCTTTGTTGAGATTTGCTAGGTGAAGACTTTCATCCTGTTCCCAGTGCATTTGCACTAGTGCAACTCTGATTGGTTTTCTAGTTTGCTCTTTCACTCGGCTTAGCGGTGGGAGAGCAGGAGCAATTGTTACTTTCATTTAACTTCATCCATTGAATCAAGAAGACGAACAAGTAGTTTCAAATCAGTTCTTGGGTTCACGATTGCGAATCTGGCGTTTGGTTTTCCATTGTGCGAACTAGGAACAACAAAGCCAAGTTGCTGCTTCAAAATTCGATCTGACCAAGCTTCATAGTCGGCAAGCTTCCAACCCTGTTTCTCGAAGACGACAATAGAAAGCTCTGGTTCTCGCACTAGTTTCAAATCAGGTCTTTTTCGGATCACGTCTGCAATCTGATGCGCCAGCTTTATATTTTCTGAAATAGCGGCTCTATATGCTTTGACTCCATAGGTAGCTAATGAGAACCAAAGAGGTAAGCCACGGGCTCGTCTAGTTAGGTTGTATGCGTAATCGCTTGGGTTGTAATCGCCACCATCGGTAAGAGTATCAAGGTATTCACCGTGTTGGGTGTGAGCAGCTGCTGCTAGAGAAGGCTTTCTATAAACCAGAGCGCAGCAATCAAAAGGAGTGAAGAGCCACTTGTGTGGATCAACAATGAAAGAGTCGGCTTTCTCAGTTCCCTTGAATAGCTTCTTAGAGCCAGGATCTAGAATGCCGGCAAGACCGTAGGCACCATCAATGTGATACCAAGCACCAAGCTTCTTAGCAGCAGCACCCACTTCATCTAGGCGATCTACAATTCCAAAGTTCGTGGTTCCTGAAGTAGCAACAACGGCAAAGAGGCCATCCTTGATTTTCTTTGCTGCTTCAAGCACTGCTTTGCCACGAAGTCTGCCATCACTATCAACATCAGCTAGAACAACATCTATGTCCATGACTCTCGCTGCTGCCTTTAGAGATGAGTGTGATTCTTTAGAAGCGATGATTGACCAGCGCTTGGGAAGTTTCTTTCCATCTTTTTTACGAGCAGCAATTGCTGTGTGTCTGGCTGTAACAAGAGCAGAAAGGTTTCCAAGAGATCCGCCTTGAACAAAAACACCACCGGCAGATTTAGGTAAACCAACTTCTTTCGCTAACCAAGCCAGCACTTCATTTTCAGCAAAGACGGCTCCTGAACCTTCAAGCCATGAGCCACCGTAAACAGATGTAGCTGAAACAACTAGGTCAAATAGTGTTGCCGCTTCCGTGGGAGCAACAGGAATAAAGCTTAGGTAACCAGGGTGATCTGTTGAAATGCAAGCAGGCGCTAAAACTTCTTCAAATACTTTCAGAGCTTTCTTTCCACCCAAACCTTTTTCAGAAATAGTTCCACTGGCATGTTTTTGTAAGAACTTTAGAGTTTGTGGTGAATCAAGAGGAGCGGGGTCCAAAGCCATTCGTTCGCGTGCGTAATTGATTACATCTTCGCGAAGAGCAATAGTCTCAGAAGTTGAGCTATGCATCTTTACAGCAGCTTTGCTTGTCATGGCTAAAGCCTAATCGCGTGAAGGCTTACGGCGTCTAACTATCGAAAGAGCAAAACCTAGTACACACACAACAAATAGAACGATAGAACCAATGTTTCTCTGCTGAGCAATAGCAGCACAGCTAGTCCAGTCATCTTGCTGCGGCACAGTGCACCAATCAGGGCTGAAGAAACCAATAGCTGAAGCCAAGATGCCTACTAGGGCAACTGTTGCAATCATGGCTAGAGAGTTGTTGCTAATTTCACGCTTAGACATTTAGACCTTAACTGACTTCATTCTCGATGTTTCAGCAAGAACAATTCCTGCTACCACTATTAAACCTCCAATGACCTCAAGTGTTGTCATTGATTCATTGAGCCATGCCCAAGCAAATATGGTTGCAAACACTGTCTCAGCGGTGGCGATAACCCCAACTGCTGTTGCCGAAAGGTTACCTAGGGCGATGTAGTCAAGAAGCATCGGAATAAATGAACCCATGATGCCTATCCATAAAAGTCCTGCCCAGACCGGCATGGAAATGTGATCTAAGTTTCCACCCAAGTTGAAGACAAGGTCAAAGTCAATCATCTTGGCAGGGTTTATAAAATTCGTTATTGCCCAGAACATAGCGGCAACAGCAAAGGTGTAAAACAGCGTGGACATGGCATCACGCTTACGTTGAGTATGTTCACCAATCAGGAAGTAAATGCTCAGACAGCCAGCTGCCATAAAGGCCCAGGCGACACCTGCAGGGTTCAAATCTGAATCCCAGACATTACTAACGATCGCTAAACCAATAAGAACAGCTGCAATACCAAACCAAAGCCTAGGCTTTACTTTTTCTTTGAAGAGCAATAGGGAAACCAGGGGAACTATGACGATAGCTGTGTATTCAATAAGTAGGGCAACGCTAATTGGCAAAAGGCTAACTGCATTTGAGTAAGACCACTGCATCAAAGCGATACCGAAGATGCCATAAAAGATTAGAACAGGTAGCTCTTTCTTCGAAACTCTAAAAGCCTTCTTGTTTGTTAGTAACAGGAATACTCCAGCCAGCACAGCCGTAAAAATTGACCTAAAGAAAACTAATTGCTCGGGGCTGATTTCAGTTCCGAGAATTATCTTGACGCTTGAAGCGTTGAAGCCGAACATTACAGCTGCAAAAGATACGGCGGTAACACCAACTACGGGTTTTCTATTTGCAACTCTATTCACCTAATAACCCTAGGCTAGAGGTATGACTGAATTTGTACTTGCCGGCGGCTGTTTCTGGTGTCTTGACTCTTCTTACTCCCAGTTCAAGGGAATCATCGATGTTGAATGCGGTTATGCCGGTGGACATACCTCTAACCCAACCTATGAAGAGGTTTGCAGCGAAAAGACTGGCCATGCCGAGGTGGCTAAGGTCATCTTCGATGAGTCAGTCATTAGTGCTGAAGTTGTTCTAGATCTTTACTTCACAGTTCATGACCCAAGACAGCTAAACCGTCAGGGCAACGACATTGGCTCGAGCTATCGTTCAGCGATGTTCTACCAAGGTGAAGAACAAAAAGAACTTTTTGAGAAAGCTCTGAAGCGTGCAGCGACTATGTGGGATGGCGAAATTGTCACCACCTTGCAGCCACTTGAAGTCTTCTGGCCTGCTGAGGATTACCACCAGGATTACTTCACAAACAATCCAGGTAATGCCTATTGTCAAACAGTTGTAACTGGCAAGATGGCAAAAACCAGAGCGTCGTTCGCCGAGTATTTAAAGTAGGTCTTTCGAGGCTGTGGAAAACTAAAGCAGCATTTCGTTTTTCTTGGCAATCTTTCTGAATCAGTTATGAAAACTTTTCAGAAAGGCAACACATGTCAGATCAATACACAGTCAGCGGATTAGTTGCAACAACTCCAAGACATCTAGTCACTCAAGATGGTTTACCAATCACCTCATTTCGTCTAGCAGCATCACTTCGCAAATACGATAAGCAACTAAATCGTTGGGTTGATGCAGAAACCAACTGGTTCACCATCACCTCATTTCGTCAACTTGCAGTCAACTCCGCTGTTTCAATCTCAAAGGGAGATCGCGTGCTAGTAACCGGTCGACTGAGAGTAAGAGATTGGGATAACGGGGAGCGAGCAGGAACATCAGTTGAACTAGAAGCCGAAAGCGTCGGTCATGACTTGATGTGGGGGTCAAGTAGTTTCACCAGAACAGTGAACATCCGCGAAAGCGATCAGGATAACGCTCCAGCTCCTGATGAACACGAAGATGACGAGCCTGCAACTAAAGGCAAAGAGAAAGCTCTAGCTAAGAGCTAGGCCAAAGGATCCAGCAGTCGCCTGCCCCTAACTTTCGGCTGCTGGTATGCGACACTCACCTTCAACGAAGCAGATTTAGGCACCTGAGCCCTGAATACTGTCGGATATACTTATCTCCGAGCGGACTTGATTGTGAGTGTCGCATTTATCTTTAAGGGACCAAAAATGGCTGAGTTTATTTACCAGATGATTAAGGCGCGTAAAGCCCATGGCGACAAGGTAATTCTTGACGACGTGACATTGGCTTTCTATCCAGGTGCCAAGATTGGTGTTGTTGGTCCTAACGGTTCCGGTAAGTCAACAGTTCTAAAGATCATGGCTGGCATGGACACCCCTTCTAATGGTGAAGCCAGAATGAGCCCAGGGCACACTGTTGGTATCTTGCTTCAAGAACCACCACTAAACGAAGATTTTTTATAATGTCGTTGAACCCAATTATTAATCATATAATATATATAAATAAAAAATAATTGATTAGTAGTGATTAATTA
>JAULUM010000006.1:13470-42537 GCA_032111565.1 Rhodoluna sp.
CTCCGCTAAACGAAGAGAAGACAGTTTTAGGAAACGTTGAAGAAGCTGTTGCCCACATCAAAGCCAAGGTTGATCGTTTCAATGAGATTAGCGCTGAGCTTGCTAACCCAGATGCCGATTACGACACACTGCTAGGGGAGATGGGTCAACTTCAAGAAGAGATTGACCACCTAGATGCTTGGGATCTTGATAACCAGCTAGAGCAGGCCATGGATGCTCTTCGTTGCCCACCGGGAGATACTGCAGTTACACATCTTTCCGGTGGTGAAAGAAGAAGAGTTGCTCTTTGTAAATTGCTTCTAGAAAAGCCAGACCTACTTCTTCTTGATGAGCCAACTAACCACCTTGATGCTGAATCAGTGCTTTGGCTTGAGCAGCACTTGGCTAAGTATCCAGGTGCTGTGCTTGCTGTTACTCACGATAGATACTTCCTCGATAACGTAGCTGAGTGGATTCTGGAACTAGATAGAGGTCGTGCTTACCCATACGAAGGTAACTATTCAACCTATCTAGATAAAAAGCGTGAACGTCTAGAAGTTCAAGGTAAGAAAGATGCGAAGCTCGCTAAGCGTCTAACAGATGAGCTTGAGTGGGTTAGATCATCTGCGAAGGCTCGTCAGACTAAGTCAAAGGCACGTCTTGCTCGTTATGAAGAGATGGCGGCTGAAGCAGATAGAACTAGAAAACTAGACTTCGAAGAAATCCAGATTCCACCTGGCCCAAGACTTGGTTCTACTGTCCTTGAAGCGAAGAACCTGCAAAAAGGTTTTGAAGGCAGATCACTTATCAGCGGTCTATCTTTCTCACTTCCAAGAAACGGGATAGTTGGAATCATTGGACCTAACGGTGTTGGTAAATCAACTCTGTTCAAGACAATTGTTGGTTTGGAAAAGCTTGATGGTGGAGAGCTAAAGATTGGTGAGACTGTAAGCATTTCTTACGTTGACCAATCTCGTGGCGGTATTGATCCAAACAAGACTTTGTTTGAAGTAGTTTCCGATGGTTTGGACTTCTTGCAGGTTGGCAACGTTACTGTTCCATCGAGAGCGTATGTTGCTGCCTTCGGATTCAAAGGTCCTGACCAGCAGAAGCCTGCTGGAGTGCTATCCGGTGGTGAAAGAAACCGTCTCAACTTAGCTCTAACTTTGAAGCAAGGTGGAAACCTATTGCTTCTCGATGAGCCAACAAACGACTTGGATGTTGAAACCCTTGGTTCTCTTGAGAACGCTTTACTTGAGTTCCCTGGCTGTGCAGTTGTTATCACACACGATAGATGGTTCCTCGACAGAGTTGCTTCTCACATCTTGGCTTATGAAGGTACTGACGATAACCCAGACCAGTGGTACTGGTTCGAAGGTAACTTCCAGGGATATGAAGAGAATAAGATTGCTCGTCTAGGTCCAGAGGCCGCTAAGCCTCACCGTTCAACCTATAGACGACTCACCAGAGACTAGTGCTTAGCTAGATCTTCTTTAGGAATTCGAACTAGCCCTTCTTGGGCAACGGTTGCTACGAGTTCACCCTTACGGTTAAAGATCTTGCCTAGAGATAGGCCTCTAGCACCTCGAGCATTAGGGGAGTCTTGAACGTAGAGCAACCACTCATCAACTCGAGTAGGTCTATGGAACCACATTGCATGATCAAGGCTTGCTGCCATTAGTCCTGGGTGTGACCAAACTAAACCGTGTCTTCTGTATATCGGTTCAAGTAGTGAATAGTCAGACGCATAGGCAAGAGCTGCGTTGTGAAGATTCTGATCATCTGGCAATGGGCCAATTGTTTTGAACCATAGTGCCTGATGAGCAACATGCTCACCTTCAACATAGAAGTAAATGGATTTCTCGATGTGCCTCATGTCAAAAGGTCTGCCCTTAGCCCAATAGTGAGCTGATGGGTCATCCATGTCTTTGACTAGTTCATGAAGAGGTGGAAGTGATTCAGGTTCTGGAATGCCATCAGGTAAAGAGTCCTGGTGTTCTAAGCCATCCTCGGAAACCTGGAAAGAATAGATTGAGGAAAACAGCGGTTCACCATTCTGGTAGGACTGCACTCTTCTGGTGCTGAAAGATTTACCGTCACGAATACGGTCAACGGAGTAAGTAATTGGTAATTCCATGTCGCCACCACGAAGGAAGTAACCGTGCATAGAGTGAATGAATCTATCTGGTTCAACAGTGGCAGATGCAGCCATAAGAGACTGACCTAGTTCTTGCCCACCAAAAACTCTGCCCGTATGCATGAAGTTGCTCGGCCCCATGAAAATGTCTTCTCTAGTTCTAGCGGCTTTTTGTAAAGCTAGGGTTTGTAGGAGTTCGCCAAGCGGGTCGGCCGAAATAGGCATTGAATCAGGCAATCTATCTCCACATCGTCATTGATTGGGGTTGCAAGGTAAGTTTATAAGGACATGAAGAATAGTTTTGTTTTACCAACCAATGCCGATGTTGTTGATCTAGGGAAGTACCTAGATAGAGCTAAGCGCATGGACCCTAAGGGTGCAGTTCGTTTGAGAGCCTATGGCGACGTCCTAACCGTTTACGTTGCTCCTATCTTCAGCGGGGAGTATGAAGAAGATGCACCTCTGGTTCTGGGCCTTAGAACTCTGCAATTAGCTGAGGCAAATGAGTTTGATCTAACCGTTTTGATTGCAGATCTTTTGGAACGAGTTCAATCTGTAGCAGCAGGAGAGGTTCAGGAAGAACAACTCAGCCTTGCTGATCGGCTACTGAACCTAGCTGGCAAGAGCAACTTAGATCCAAATCAGATTTCGCTTGATTTAGAACTAGCTCAAGTGTCTTGGAGCACAGAAACACCAACTAGAACTGGTTGGGAATTAGGTGGAGAGATCCCTGAACCCGAACTCACTGAAATTGCTCGCAAGGGAATAGCTGAAGTATCAGAAACCCTTCCAGCATCCGTTGGTGGCCCTATTGCTGCCAGAGTGAGAAGTGAAATCTGGGGCAGAGCATTCGACTATAAGTTCCCACTACCTATGGGTTCAGCTTTTGTTGCTGCAGGTTTAGGTTTTCTAACCGAAGGTGAAATAGTTCCTTGGTATGTGTCCGGGGACTGGGTAAGACTCTCGTCAGAGCACGGTCACGTCTTAGCCAAGTTTGCCAAAGACTACGTGCCCCTAAAGCCTTAGTCCTCCATGGTGTTGAGCATGGCTGTTGCCGCTCGATCAAGATAAGCCCACATCTGCGCATGATAGAGCGGCGGCAATTCTTGAGCAACTAGAGCGGCTTCCATATGTGTTAGCCAAGCTTTTCTGGCTTCTGGATTGATCTTGAATTCCATGTGACGCATGCGAAGTCTTGGGTGACCTCTTTGCTCCTGGTAAGTAGTCGGTCCACCCCAATACTGTTCTAAAAATAGCTGCAAACGTTCTGCCGCAGGACCCAAGTCTTCTTCGGGATACATCGGTCTAAGAAGTGGATCTTGAGAAACCCCCTCGTAGAACTTTGTGCATAAATTCACAAAAAATGTTTTGCCGCCAACTGCTTCGTAGATGTCGCCTTCAACATTTGATCCAGTCTGATGAGTGAGACGAACTGTTTCTACTCGTTCTCTATCTTCGAAGTTTTCTTCGGCCATTAGTTTTTGACGTTGACGTAGATGGCATTTGAGCTGGAGGCTAACTTGATGTTTGCCTTGTCGAACTCAACCTTGACAGCTTGACGAAGCATTCTGGCAACTGAATCTTTATCTTCCGGCTTAGTTTTCTGCACCAAGCGAAGAACTACCTGATCACCTGATAAAGCATTGATGCCCCAGATCTCTGGCTCCCCAAGAGCTTTCCCATCAATGCTCTTGGCTGCTCTTGATAGAGCTTCTTGAGCAAGAGAAATGTCTGTTTGGTAGTCGATGGCAACGTCAATCACTGCACGAGCCCAGCCCTGCGATTGGTTTCCTACGCGCATGATCTCACCGTTACGAACAAACCAGAGAGTTCCTTCAAGGTCTCTGACCTGAGTGACACGAAGGCCTACACTCTCAACAACACCTTCGGCTTGACCTAGATCAACTGAGTCACCAACACCGTACTGATCTTCGAAGACGATGAACAACCCAGAGATGAGGTCCTTAACAAGTGACTGAGCGCCGAAACCAATACCAGCACCCAAGATACCTGCACCAGCAACAATGGCTCCAGGCGAGACGCCTGCTTCTGTGAGTGCGATGCTGATCACTGTGAAAGCAAGACCCCATGTTGCTAGGTTTCCTAGAACAGATGCGATTGTTCTCGTTCTTTGCAGAAGGCGGGCTTGCGCTAATGGAGATTCTTCTTTGCTGATGTCTTCAATCTTGCGAACACTCTTTGTGACAGAGCTAACAACACGATTGATAGCAACCTGAAGCAAGGCTCTGATAACAAGGGCAGCAAGAACGCTCAACAAAATGCGCAGGCCTGGACCCCAATCTGCATAGAAGTCAGTTATCCAAGCTGGCATTTTGTTATCCGCCTATTCCGTATTGAAACTATCTGTCCTGCGCTTGAACCTTTAGGGCCCTGTCGATTGGGTCAAGGTTTTCAACCAATAATCTTCTAAGCGCAGGAATTGCAACAACTTCAGGAGTGTCTAAGAAGGCTCTTGTCTTTTCCGCTAGCTCTGATGTTGCTAGTGAGATTGGGTAGAGGTTCACAATTGCATACTCAGCCATCTTGAAAGTCTTGGTGTTCCAAATCTTCAATACATCTTCGAAGTATTTGTCAACGTATGGGCTTAGTAGATCCGCTGTTGCACCTCTTGAGAAACCAAGAGTTGAATACTGCAGGATGGTGTTTGACCATTCGTTTGTTTCAACTGCGGTGTGCCAGGTTTTAGCCTTTGACTCTGCTGTTGGAATAGCAGCCTTAGCAAGTGCTGCGGCCTTCTGTCCGTTGGCAGTGTTGTCGGTAGCTAGCATCGCATCTACTTCGGCTTCATCAGCAGCACCAGCTGCAACCAGACCGGTTAGTAGATCCCACTTCAAGTCGGTATCGATTTCACGACCAGCAAGTTTCTCTGCACCGGTTAGTAGTGCACGAAGTGCATCGGTGTGTTCTGCATTTGATGCAAAGCGAGGGAAGTACTTCAGGAACTGTAACTGTGCTTCAGATCCAGCTTCGGCGTTTCTTGCCATCTGAATAAGAGCATCGGCAATCTTGACTTTGTATTCCAAACGGTGTTCAGGCTTTAGATACATGCTCTGAACTGTTACCAGCTGGTTCAAAAGAGTCATCATTGCAGTTGCATTTGATTCGGTAGCAATGTTCTTTAGAACTAGGTGAATGAAATCCTTCGGATCTGCTTCAGCATCTCGAGTTGAATCCCAAGCAGCACCCCATAGCAGTGCTCTTGCTAGAGAGTCATCAACAACTGCGAGGTTGTGCAGGGTGGTCTGCCATGATCTCTCATCAAGGCGTAGCTTGGCGTAAGCCAAGTCACCATCGTTTAGAAGAATCAGGTCAGGACGCTTAGTTCCAACAAGTTCCGGAACAGCAGTCTTAGCTCCATCGATGTCGATTTCAACTCTGTGAGTGCGAACTACCTTGCCATCAACCAGGTTGAAATAACCAATGCCTAAACGGTGAGGTCTAAGAGTTGGGTAGTCAGGGTGGAATGACTGAAGTACTGAGAAGGAAGTGATGTTGCCATCTGAGTCCTCATCCAGTTCTGCACGAAGTGTGTTTACTCCAGAAGTTTCTAGCCATAGTTTTGACCATTCACGAAGTTCACGACCAGAGGTGAGTTCTAGTTCAGTTAGCAGATCAACTAGTTCAGCGTTGGCGAACTCGTGCTTCTTGAAGTAAGAGGCAAGACCTTTCATGAAGTTCTCTTGTCCTACCCAGGCGACTAGTTGTCTCAGAACTGATCCACCCTTGGCATAGGTAATGGCATCGAAGTTAACCTGGACATCTTCAAGGTCTCTAATGTTTGCTACCACTGGGTGAGTTGAAGGCATTTGGTCTTCACGGTAAGCCCATGACTTTTCGTGAGAAGCGAAGGTTGTCCAGGCTTCCTTGTATTCGGTTGCTTCTGCTGTTGCCAGGTATGAAGCGTATTCAGCGAATGACTCGTTTAGCCACAGGTCATTCCACCAACGCATTGTGACCAGGTCTCCGAACCACATGTGAGCTAGCTCGTGAAGAACAGTAATGATTCTTCTTTCCTTGATAAAGCCGTTAACTGCACCACGGAAAACATAGCTTTCAGTGATTGTTACAGCACCAGCGTTTTCCATTGCTCCAGCGTTGAAGTCTGGAACGAATAGCTGGTCATACTTTTCAAACGGGTATGGGTAGTCGAATTGTTCTTCGAAGAAGACGAAACCTTCTTTAGTCTTTTCGAAGATGTAATCGGCATCAATGTATTTAGCAAGTGAGGCTCTACCAAATACTCCAAGCGGAATGGTTCTACCGTCGCTTGAAGTTAGTTCATCTCTCCACTCGGTGTATGGACCTGCAATAAGTGCTGTGATGTAGGAAGAGATTCTCGGGGTAGGAGCAAATACCCAAACTGATGTTCCATCTCCTCTGTCTACTGGAGTTGGGGTAGGGGAGTTAGAAATTATCTTCCAATTGCTAGGGCCTGTAACGGTGAACTGGAAAGTTGCCTTTAGATCTGGCTGCTCAAAGACTGCAAACATTCTTCTTGAGTCTGGAACTTCAAACTGGGTGTATAGATAAACCTCGTTGTCTACTGGGTCAACGAATCTGTGCAGACCTTCACCGGTGTGCATGTATGGGTTGTCGCTAACAACAACTAGCTCGTTATTGGCCTCTAGGTTATCTAGCTGGATGCGAACGCCGTCAGCAACTGAAACATCTAGGTCTTTGCCGTTTAGTGTGACGCGGTGAACCTTTTTTGTGATGGCGTCAATAAAGGTTGAAGCTCCGATCAGGTTGCTTGTGAACTTGACTGTTGTGGTTACCCCGAATACTTCTTCACCCCTCATAAGGTCTAATTCAACGGTGTATGAGGATACTTCCAAGAGCTCGGCGCGCTCGGCAGCTTCAATTCTGGTGAGATTTTCAGCAGGCATTACAACTCCTATGTCAGGTTTATTTCAACAGCAACTAGCCTAGTATTGACCAACCACACTGCTAGAAAGTTTTATCAAGATGCGCATACACATAGCCACAGATCACGCTGGATTAGAGCTCAGCCACTTCCTCATCAAGGAACTAGAGGCAATCGGCCTAGAGGTCTTTGACCACGGGCCTAAAGAGTATGACCCACTGGATGACTACCCAGGTTTCTGCATAACAGCAGCACTGGCTGTAAGGGCAGATGAAGATGCTGGTCAAGAGGCTCTGGGCATTGTTCTTGGTGGCTCAGGTAATGGTGAGCAGATTGCCGCGAACAAGGTTCAAGGCATTAGAGCTGCTTTGGTTTGGAATTTGGAAACCGCAAAGTTAGCCCGTCAACACAACGATGCCAACGTTGTTGCAGTGGGTGCAAGACAGCACTCACAGGAAGAAGTTCTTGAACTGATCAAGATATTTATTGCTGAGCCTTTTTCAAATGATGAGCGTCACATGAGAAGAATTGGCAAGATCGCCACTTACGAACACACCTCTGAAATTCTCTAAGGACTTGAAGCCATAAATGCCTGAGGGTCACTCCGTTCAAAGAACTGCCAATGAGTTCAACAAGAAGTTTAAGGGCAAGGTCGTTCGAGTTGATTCCCCACAGGGAAGATTCTCATCAGAAGCCAAGCTAATTGATGGGCAAGTTTTCAAAGGTGCTAAAGCAATTGGTAAACAATTGTTTCTCAATTTTGATAATGGTCTAACCTGTCGAGTACATTTAGGCATCTATGGCAAATGGCGTTTTATAAATGAAATCGAAAAGACCATGTATGGGCAGGTGCGAGCAAGGTTTTATAACGATGAGTATTTGGCAGATCTTCGTGGTCCAACTATTTGTGAAGTTATTGATAAGCGAGCCGTCAAAGAGATCGAGAATCGCCTAGGTCCTGACCCCACAAATTCAGACCCAAGGGGATTGCAGAAACAAAGATTTATTGAACGAGTACAAAACTCAGCCAGTCCAATTGGAATACTTCTGATGAATCAAGAAGTGATTAGCGGCATTGGAAATGTCTATCGAGCTGAGATTTTGTTCCGGGCTCAAATCAGTCCTCATGTTCCAGGTAAGTCTTTATCGGTTTCTCAAATAGAAGAACTCTGGCTGGATTCGGTGAAACTCATGAAAGTTGGAGTTGCCACCGGGTTCATGATTACACGGGAAGACCGCCTCAAAAAGAGAACTAAGAGGGCTGATCGGAACTATGTCTATAAGAGGGAAGGGCAGAAGTGCCTGCGTTGTGAGGGATTGGTCTCAATAGAACTAATGGCAACCAGGAAGCTTTATTGGTGCCCTGGTTGCCAGTTCTAGGCCTGTTTATAAGCCTTGTGGAGCGGGTGACGGGAATCGAACCCGCACAATCAGTTTGGAAGACTGAGACTCTACCATTGAGCTACACCCGCATTTGTGGATTTGATTCTACTCTCCTACATTCTATGGGTTAGGATTACGGAGGTTGTTTTGTTTTGAAGAAATTCAGGATAAAAACCACCGGGGTGTAGCGTAGTGGCTAGCGCGCCTGCTTTGGGAGCAGGATATCGCAGGTTCGAGTCCTGTCACCCCGACCATTTTTGCTAAAAAATAGGTTGGCTCTAGCTGACCACGTCTAATGGAGCCACTTGTGAAAACCACTGTTGAACGCCTAACCCCAACCAGAGTCAAGCTAACTATTGATGTAACTCCAGAAGAGTTCAAGCCAAGCCTTGATCACGCATACGAGCACATCGCTGAGAGCGTTAACATTCCTGGTTTCCGTAAGGGCAAGATTCCAGCAGCAATCCTTGATCAAAGAGTTGGCCGTCCAGCAATTCTTGCTCACGCAATTAACGATGGTCTTGACAGTATTTATCGTTCAGCAATCGAAGCAGAAAAACTTCGTCCACTAGGTCAGCCTTCAGCTGATGTGAAGCAGTCTCCAGATGAGAAGACTTTCGCTGGCAACCTAGTTGTTGAAATTGAAGTTGAGGTTCGTCCAGAAATCAAGCTTCCTGAATACAAGGGCATGAAAGTAACTGTTGATGTAATCAAGGTTGATGCAGCTGAAGTTGATGCAGAAATCGATCGTCTGCGTGCACGCTTTGGAACTCTAACAACTGTTGAGCGTCCTGCTAAGAAGGGGGACTTCACTTCAATCGATTTGGTTGCAAGTGTTGATGGTAAGCAGATTGACCAGGCACAAAACATTTCTTACGAAATCGGTAGCGATTCACTTCTAGATGGAATTGATGACGCACTTGACACTCTTACCGCTGGAGAGACCACAACTTTCAAGAGCAAGTTGGTCGGTGGCGACATGGCCGGACAAGAAGCAGAAATCACAGTTACCCTAAACGCAGTCAAGGAGCGCGAGCTTCCAGCAATCGATGATGCATGGGCTGCAATGGCTAGCGAGTTCGACACAGTGAAAGAGCTTAAGGCAGGTCTAGAAGACCAGATCAAGAAGTCAAAGTCTTACACCCAGGGTCTTCAGGCTAGAGAGCTTCTCACTGAAGAACTTTTAAAGCTTGTTGATGTTCCGGTTTCTGAAGAACTAATCAACGCTGATGTTGAGCGTCACCTAGAAGGCGAAGGCCGTCAGGCTGACGATGCTCACAGAGCAGAAGTAATCGTTGAGTCAACCAAGTCTTTCCAGGTTCAGATGTTGCTAGATGCAATCGCTGAAAAAGAAGAAGTTAGAGTCAACGAAAACGAGCTTTTGCAGTACCTAATGCAGGCCAGCCAGTCTTACGGCATGGATCCAAACGAGTTCGTCAAGGCCGTCGATGCTCAGGGCCAGATTCCTTCATTCGTAGCCGAAGTGGCTAGACGCAAGGCGCTATCTGTCGTTCTAGAGAACGCAAAGGTCACTGACTCAGATGGTAACAAGGTCGATTTAGCTGAATTCACCAAGACTGATGACGGCTTCAGCCCTGAAAACCACGAAGGTCACGACCACAACTAATCTTTAGGCGATTATTGCCTGTGGCGAACACGAGAATAATTTGTGGGTTTCCTCGGTTATCTTGATTATGCAAAACAGATTAGAGGAGCAGTAAATGGCTGAAAACAACCCACAGAGCAACGTCTTTGAGAGATTACTCAAAGACCGCATTATCTGGCTAGGCGACGATGTTCGCGATGACAACGCCAATGAGATTTGTGCCAAGATGCTTCTTCTAGCAGCTGAGGATTCAACTAAGGACATCTTCCTTTACATCAACTCACCTGGTGGATCTATCACCGCTGGTATGGCCATCTATGACACCATGCAGTACGTGCCAAATGATGTTGTAACAGTTGGTATCGGTATGTGCGCATCGATGGGGCAGTTCCTACTTACTTCAGGAGCTAAGGGTAAGAGATTCATCACCCCTAACACTCGTGTTCTACTTCACCAGCCAAGTGGTGGTTTCGGTGGAACAGCAGCAGACATTCAGACTCAAGCTTTCCTAATCAACGACATGAAGAAGAAGCTGGCGGCTATAACTGCAAAGCAGACTGGTAAGACTGTTGATCAAGTTATGGCAGATGGTGACCGTGACCGTTGGTTCACCGCTCAAGAGGCTTTGGAATATGGCTTCGTTGATCACATTCAAGAATTTGCGTCAGTTTCAACCGGCGTTGGCAATAAGTAAGGAAGAGACTAATGAATAGAGAAAACATGCCACAAGCTCGTTACATTCTTCCTTCCTTTGAGGAAAGAACTCCGTACGGCTCTCGTTACCTAGACCCATACACAAAGCTTTTCGAAGACCGCATCATATTTTTAGGTGCTCAGGTTGACGACGTTAGCGCGGACGACATCATGGCTCAGCTGTTGGTTCTAGAGAGCCAAGACCCTGATAGAGACATCACCATGTACATCAACTCACCTGGTGGATCTTTCACAGCTCTAACTGCTATCTATGACACCATGCAATACATCAAGCCTCAGATTCAGACTGTTTGTTTGGGTCAGGCAGCATCTGCTGCGGCTGTGCTACTTGCAGGTGGTGCTCCTGGCAAGCGTCTAGCTCTTCCAAACTCAACAATCTTGATTCACCAGCCAGCATCTGGTGGCGGCGGTCGTGGCCAGGCTTCTGATATTGAGATTCAGGCAGCTGAAATCATGAGAATGAGAGTCTGGCTGGAAGAGACCATCGCCAAGCACTCAAAGAAGTCTGTTGCTGAAGTAAACAAGGACATTGACCGAGACAAGATATTGACTGCTGCTCAAGCCCTTGAATACGGTCTAATTGACCAGGTTTTGACCTCTCGTAAGGCTTAATCCCTTTCTGTGTAAACACTGATAGAGCCCCTGTTTATTCAATAGACGGGGGCTCTCTGCTAATCTTTTAATAAGTTTTGTGCGAAACGGTCACCCTGATTTTGGAGGCTCGCTTGCGCATCTTTGTTCGTTATCTCACAATCGTCGCCCTAAGCGTCGGGTTTCTGGGGATAACCTCTGTCACCAACGCCGCAACGGTGAATTCCAGCATGTCTCGCGTCAAGAGTTTCTCTGCCGTTGGCTCTGATAAAGCGGTCACCCTGAGGTGGCAAAAAATGTCCAGTACTTCAAGGTTAAAAATCAGTGGTTACCAGATCACCGCCACCAGAGGTAGTTGGAAATCTGTAAAGAAAGTTTCAGCATCCGCTACAACCTTTAGATTTACTGGCCTTACCAATAACGCCAATTACAGGTTCCTTATCTCTGCAATTAGCGGAAGATTCTTATCTCCAGCAATTGCAATCACGTCAGCCCCTAAAGCGTCTTCGAAAGAAAACTCCCTAGAGTTCGGCCAGCCATCTGACATGTTCCTAGGCGCTGAAGATCAAACTCTTTTTGGAAGTTCTCTTAGTAAGAACATAATTTTTACTTCCCTTACTCCTGTCCAGTGTTCAATCACAGGAAACAAAGTCAAGGCATTGGTTGTTGGAGATTGTGTTATTCGAGCAAGTTCACCTGCCGGGTCTGGATACAAGGCAGCTGTTCCAATTGATCGTCTTCTTTCAATCGGTAATCCTGTTACTCCTGTAACAAGAACTCTGCTCTGGGCAGACGAATTCAATGGGGCATCTGGAACAGCTCCGGATGCATCTAAGTGGACGCCGGATGTTACTGATGGTTGTGGGCCTCCATACAACAACTGTGGATGGGGTAACAGTGAGCGCCAGTACTACCTTGCTTCTGCCAACACCCATGATGGAACTTCTCAAGGAAATCTGGTCATTCAAGCCAACCGTCAAACCAGTTCAACTAATTACAACTGCTACTTCGGTAGATGTGAATGGTTGAGCGGAAAAATCACCACTTACAACAAAGTTGGTTTCACCTACGGTTATCTCGAAGCAAGAATCAAACTATCTGCAGGCAATGGAACCTGGCCAGCGTTCTGGATGTTGGGTAACAACATCGCGACTGTACCTTGGCCTGGTTGTGGCGAGCTAGACATTATGGAATTCAAGGGGACTTTCCCAACAGTCACCTATGGCACTGTTCACTACCGTAACGCTGGTGGTGGGCACTCATACAAGGGTGGAACCAAGAACGTAGGAGTGGACCTAAGCAAGGACTATCACCGCTACGGCATGATGTGGAAGCCGGAAGAAGTTTCTTTCTACTTCAACGACAGCTTGGTTTACCAAATTCAGAAGTCGGAGTCAGGTCTAACCCGTTGGCCTTTCGGCCCTAACGCTCAAGGTGTTGATCCATCGTTCTACGCGATTTTCAACCTTGCGATGGGTGGACACTTCGGAGGGTCTATAGACCCTAGCCTGAATTCATCCAACCTTAGTGTTGACTGGGTTCGTTATTACAAAGTTGATGGTTACGGAAAAGTTAACCCGCGATAAAAGCTTGTGCGAGCAAAACAATAAACAAAGGAAAGGCAACACATGAAGAAAACAACTAAAAGAGCCTTAGTAGGTGCTACCACCGCTATTGCTTTGCTTGGCGCAATTGCTATCCAGCCGGCGTACGCATACACTGCGCCAGTGCCTGGAACTAACGTGATGCGACTAACTGCACCACTACTAGGGCCAACAAACAGCGTGAACCTAACTCCAGATGCCAGAGGCAAGTGGGATCAGTTCTATGGCAAAGGCTTAAATGCGAGAGTTATGTATGCGAATGTGAAAGGTGATGTCTCACTTCAGTTCAAGTACGAAAACGCTCAAGGTGTGCCTTACACAAACCGCAAGGTGTTCTTGTTGGTAAATAAGAAGTTCTCTTGTTCAAAGACAACTTTCTCAACCACCCAAGAGACTTTCTACATCAACGACACTAAAGCAAGCGGTGGCTCAATCGTTCGCGACTGGTGTGGTGACCAGCCTCAGCTTGGTGCAGGCCAGACTGCAGTTTCAGCTATCACAGATTCATTTGGTAAGGCTACATTCAACCTGAAGAACCACAACCTAATGGGTGAAATGTTCCCTTCAGCCTTGAACAAGCTAAACAAGTACTCGAAGGGTATTCCTTGCAGCGATGATGGTATGTGTCTACAAACCACCCTTGCACCGAGCTTGTTTAACCGTCCAACTGAAGCTCAGGAACGCCTTGAAGACAAGGACCTAATCTTCCTTGCTTTCGTGAACCCGAAGCTAACTGCTACCAACAAGACTCTTCGAGTCAAGGCTGGTACAACCAAGACCATTACCTTCAAATTGACAAACTTGGAGAAGAGACCAGTGGCTGGAACCACAGTTACTTTCGAATCTTTCGGTGAAGGCAATGAACTTCCTGAATGGTCAGAAATCTCAAATGCATCAGGAATGGTGAGCATCAAGGTTTCTGCGCCTAAGGGAACCGTCGGTCTTCAGGTCGTTAGAGCCAAGATCTTCGGTGCGCCTCTGGGTACAGACACCAAGATTTACTGGACTAAGTAACTTTCCTTTAGAAGAGCCAGTTGGAGTTCATTTAGAGCTCCAGCTGGCTCTTTTTCACTACCCTTGCCTACGTGGTTATGTCATTGAGGCTAGGTAGGCTTTATCCATGACTCGACTCAGTGAATCAGGGGACATGCTTAAGTGCAACTTCTGTTCTAAAACTCAGAAGCAAGTGCTGAAGCTTATTGCAGGACCTGGCGTATACATCTGTAATGAGTGCATTGATCTATGTAACGAGATCATTGAAGAGGAAATGGGGAAGACCCCTAAGCAGGTCGAAGACTTTGAACTACCTCGTCCAAAGGAAATCTTTGGTTTTCTAGATGAATATGTAGTTGGCCAGACCCAAGCCAAGAAGGCTTTGTCTGTTGCTGTTTACAACCACTACAAGAGAATTCGTGCTGCAGGCACCCTAACCAACTCAGGCAAAGCTCACGATTCAATCGAGATTGCAAAGTCAAACATTCTTATGATCGGGCCAACCGGTTGCGGTAAGACCTATTTGGCTCAGACGCTAGCGAAGAGACTGAACGTTCCTTTCGCAGTTGCTGACGCAACCTCGCTTACTGAGGCAGGTTACGTAGGTGAGGATGTTGAGAACATTCTTCTTAAGCTTTTGCAAGCAGCCGATGGTGATGTTAAAAGAGCAGAGCACGGAATTATCTACATCGATGAAATCGACAAGATTTCCCGCAAGGCAGAGAACCCATCAATTACTAGAGATGTTTCTGGTGAGGGAGTTCAGCAGGCTCTACTAAAGATTCTTGAAGGAACCGTGGCTTCCATTCCACCTCAGGGAGGACGTAAGCACCCACAACAGGAGTTCATTTCTCTAGACACCACCAACATTCTGTTTATTGTTGCGGGTGCCTTCGCAGGTCTTGAATCAATCGTTCAGGCTCGTGTTGGTAAAAAGGGAATTGGTTTTGGAGCTGAAATTAGAAACAAGGATGAAGAGACCGACATCTTCACCCAGGTTCAGCCAGAAGACCTTCGCAAGTTCGGTCTAATTCCAGAATTCATTGGTCGTCTTCCAGTGCTAGCTGCTGTAACACCTTTGGATAAGCCAGCACTTATTCAGATTCTTGCCGAGCCTAAGAACGCTTTGGTCAAGCAGTATCAAAGAATGTTTGAAATCGATGGTTTTGAACTTGAGTTTGACCATGACGCTTTAGAGGCAATTGCTGAAGAAGCAATTAAACGTGAAACCGGTGCAAGAGGACTTCGTTCAATTCTTGAGGAAACCCTTGGGCAGATCATGTTTGAGATTCCAGGTTCAGCTGCTCAAGGCCTGGTGCGCATCACCAAGGGTGTTGTCGAAGGAACTGAGCAAGCAGTAGTTACTCCGCTGAAATCAGCAAGACAAGAAAAGTCGGCCTAGTAATTGGCGCTAAAAGCCATTTCTGACCTAAGGTCTCCGATAATCGCTGGAACAGTTGCCAGCATCACAGGTACCGCAGCTACCACAGCAATCTTCCTAAGTGCCTTTGTCGCAATTGGCGCTACCCAAGAGCAAACAGTCTCAATGGTTGCTCTAATGCTTGTCTTCTATGGCGCACTTTCAATTATTCTTAGTTGGCGATTCAAGATGCCGTTATCGGTTGTTTGGTCAACACCAGGGGCAGCTCTTCTTGCAGGCTCATCACTTACCAGCATCGGATTCAATAACGCAATGGGCGGCATCTTGGTAACTGGTCTTTTGCTAGCTCTAACTGGTCTATGGCCAAAGCTTGGTCAAATAGTTTCTGCTATTCCTAAATCAATTGCTAGCGCGATGTTGGCTGGGGTGATATTTAGCTTCTGTGTTGCACCTTTTGCCGCCAGTGCTAGTTACCCAGCACTGGTGCTTCCAGTGATTACTGTTTGGGTGTTGTTGTATTGGTTGGCACCACTATGGGCATCACCTGTTGCTATTGTTCTTGCCTTCACATTGATTGGCTTGAATCAAGGTCTAGTAGTTTCGTCATCTGATTGGTTAGTGACTCTTTCTTTGGTTCAACCAACATTGAATCTTGCTTCGATTTTTACAATTGCTTTTCCGCTGTATTTGGTAGCCATGGCATCGCAAAACATTCCAGGTATTGCCATAATGAACTCCTACGGCTACAAAGTTCCTTTCAGGGCCTCACTTGTTACAACAGGTCTTGGAACAGTAGTTGCTTCATTCGTTGGTGGATTTGTGATGAACCTAGCAGCCATCACTGCGGCTCTAAACGCTAACGAGCAGGCTCACAAGGATCCTTCAAAGCGCTGGATAGCTTCCGTGAGTGGAGGATTCGTTTACGTCATTTTTGCATTGTTCACAGGCATCGCAGTTGCGTTTGTTTATCAGACCCCAAAAGAGCTTCTGCTAGCCGCTAGCGGCTTGGCACTTCTTCCAACTATCGTCAATGCTTTCAACGTAATGGTTGAGAAGGTTGAGGAGCGCTTACCTGCAGTAATCACATTCTTGATTGCTTCTAGTGGAATTGCGTTCTTCCAGGTAGGAGCAGCGTTCTGGGCGATTCTTGTAGGGCTAGTTGTAATTCAGCTTCTAAAGCTCAGAAGACCTTTTAGTTCAAAGTCCTAAAGTAAGCCTCTGCGCTTTAGGAGTGGCTCAATTGTTGCGTCACGTCCTCTGAAGTTTCTGAACATCTGCATTGAGTTGATAGATCCACCTCGAGAAAGCAATGTCTTTCTGAAGTGATCTCCATTAGCTCTAGTTAAACCACCATTTTCCTTGAACCAGTCAACAGTGTCAGCATCTAGAACTTCGGACCAAATGTATCCGTAGTAACCAGCAGAGTATCCCCCAGCAAAGATGTGGGAGAAGTATGTTGAACGGTATCTAGTTGGCACTGGTCCATAGTTCAAACCGTAAGCTTCGATTGCTTTAGCTTCGAACTCTTCAACATCTTCGACTATTGAATCGGAATCAAGTGAGTGCCAAGCAAGGTCCAGGATGGCGGCTGCCATGTACGAAGTGGTTGCGTGTCCTTCGTTGAATGTTGAGGCGGCCTTTAGGTTATCCACCCATTCCTGCGGAATCTTTTCACCAGTCTCATAGTGAATCGCATAGTTATCGAGAACTTCTGGCCAGGTTAGCCACATCTCGTTCACCTGAGAGGGGAACTCAACGAAGTCTCTTTCAACGCTGGTGCCAGAGAATCTTGGGTACTTCACATCTGAAAGCATTCCGTGCAAGGTGTGACCAAACTCGTGGAACAGGGTTGTGATCTCGTCGTAGGTCAATAGTGTTGGTTGACCTGCTGGTGGCTTTGGAACGTTTAGGTTGTTCACTACAACAGGCAACTGCCCTAGTAGATGGTTCTGGTCAACTAGATTGTTCATCCATGCTCCACCACGCTTTGAATCACGGGTATAGAAGTCACCAATGAAAAGACCAAGCTTAGAGCCGTCTTCATTGAACACTTCAAATGCACGCGCATCTGGGTGGTAGGTGACTATGTCTTTGCGCTCTTTGAAAGAGATTCCAAACAACTTGTTAGCAGCAAAGAAAACACCATCCTGAAGGACTTTCTCAAGCTCAAAGTATGGACGCATCGCTGAAGTATCTAAGTTGAACTTCTCCATACGAACTGCTTCTGTGTAAAGCGACCAGTCCCAAGAGTCCAATATAAAGTTTTCACCGCTAGCCTCGATGGCTTTCTGAAGATCAGCGCCTTCTGCTCTTGCGTTTCTAACTGCTGCTGGAGCAATTTGCTTGAGCATCTTGTGGACGTTCTCAGGGTTCTGAGCGTTACGGTCCTGGAGGACATGCTCTGCGTGAGTCTTCACTCCGAATAGTTCAGCACGCTTGGCTCGTAGTTTCACGATCTGAAGGATTACTGGGCGGTTGTCGTTCTCGTTGTTACGAGCACCCTTGATTAGTGAGTTCTTCATAACGCGCTCACGTAGACTGCGGTTCTTCATGCTCGCAAGAAGAGGATGACCGGTGAAGTTCACCATGCCAACCAGCCACTTACCTTCTAGTCCTCTTGCCTTGGCCGCTGCTGCGCAAGCAGCAATCTCATTCTCGGATAGACCATCAAGTTCAGCCACGTCATCAACAACAACACCGAGGTCATTTGTATCCGAGAGTAGGTTCTTACCAAACTGGGTTTCTAGTTTTGAAAGCTCTTCGTTGAGGTTAGTAAGTTCTTCGCGTTGAGCATCAGTTAAGTGAGCGCCTGCGTGGGTAAAATCCATGTAATAACGTTCGAGCAACCAAGCATCTTCTGTGTTTAGACCCAAGGAGTCGCGCTTACCGTATAGCTCCTTAATTCTTCCGAATAGAGCCTGGTTTAATCTGATGGCATCGGTGTGAGCTGAAAGCTTAGGAGCTAGCTCTTCTTCAATCTCATCGAGTCGAGGAGTAGTGTCGCTTGAAGACTTGTTGTAGAAAACAACGAGCACACGCATGAGAAGCTGTCCGCTTCGTTCCATCGCAACGATGGTGTTCTCAAAGGTAACTTCTTCCTGCTTGATGATCTCATCAACTTCCTGAAGCTGCTCTTTGCAGCCAGCATAGAAGGCAGGGAGGTAGCTCTCATCATTTATGCGAGAGAAGTCTGGCATTTCATATTCAAGAGTTGAACGAAGGGCAAATGGGTTTTCGGTTTCAAAGGTCATGAGCAAAAGCCTAGCCTTCGAATAGGTTCACCAAATAGATGTTTGCCGAAAAGTTACTCGCTTGGGGCTAGCACAACCTCGGTGACCGCTAGTTCTTCACCTGAGACAAATGCTAGTTCAGCAATACGTCCAGCTGCCTTTAGATCTGGCGATAGCAGCTCTAGTCGAGAGATTATATCCTTTGGAGCCACAAGGTTTGCCGATAGAACATCAGCCTTCATAGAAGCCTTAGCGTCGCTCTTAGCCTTGCGAGTTCCAAACAGGGCTTGGGAGGCTAACGGTAATAGGTCTAGGTTGTTTGAATCAAGCCCTACTTCCAGTTCTTCAGATGTTGGCCATGAGCTTCTGTGGACGGAGCCCTTGCCCTGCCACCAAGACCAGACCTCATCGGTTGCGAATGGTAAGAATGGCGCAAAGAGACGAAGAAGTGTTAACAGCGCTTGACGAAGAGCAACAAGAGCAGATGCTTGCTCGTCAGCATTGAATCCACCCTGACCGTAGGCACGTTCCTTGACTAGTTCTAGGTAGTCATCGGTGAAGTTCCAGAAGAACTTCTCGGCCAGTTCTAATGCCTTAGTGTGATCATAGTTTTCAAATGCAGTGGTCGCATCTTTAACTACCTCGGCAAGGTTTAGTAACAGGCTTTGGTCAATTGGCTCAGTGACTTTGGCGTCTTGCGCAGGTGCATCAAAGCTGAGAACGAACTTGGCTGCGTTTAGAACCTTTATAGCAAGTCTTCGACCAATCTTCATCATGCCGGTATCAAACGCAGCATCAGTTCCCAGGCGAGCAGAAGCAGCCCAGTAACGAACTGCATCCGAAGAGTGTTCAACTAGAAGATCGTTAGGGGTAACTACGTTGCCTTTTGACTTTGACATCTTCTTACGATCTGGATCAAGAATCCAACCTGAGATTCCTGCATCAGACCAAGGAAGAACGCCGTGTTCTTGTTGAGATCGAAGAACAGTTGAGAACAACCAGGTTCTAATGATGTCTTGACCCTGAGGTCTAAGTGAGTAAGGGAATACTTTCGCAAACTTCTCTGGGTCATCTAACCAGCCACCAGCTAGCTGAGGGGTTAGCGAAGAAGTTGCCCAAGTGTCCATGATGTCTACTTCACCGATGAAGCCATTCGGTGCCCCACGCTGTGCTTCTGTGTATCCAGCTGGCACATCTGTAGATGGGTCAATAGGAAGAAGTTCACTTGCTGGAACTAATACCTTGTCAAAATCAGGGTTGCCTTGTTCATCGAGTGCATACCAAACGGGGATTGGCACACCGAAGAAACGCTGTCTAGAGATGAGCCAGTCACCGGTAAGACCATTGACCCAGTTCTCGTACCTAACTCTCATGAAGTCTGGGTGGAACTTGAGTTCCTTGCCTAGTTCAAGAAGTCTTTCTCGAAGCTCAGCATCACGGCCACCGTTACGGATGTACCACTGTCTGGTTGAAACGATTTCTAATGGACGGTCACCCTTCTCGAAGAACTTAACTGGGTGAGTAATTGGCTTAGGGTCGCCAACCATGTCACCTGATTCTTGAAGAAGCTCAACGATTCTTGTCTTAGCTGAGAACACAGTCTTACCTGCAATCTCTGCATAGACCGCTAACGCTTCGGGAGTTGAAATAACATCGGGTGCAGTTTCAAGTAGTCGACCATCCCAACCGATGATTGCTCTGTTAGGGAGATCTAGTTCTCTCCACCAAATCACATCTGTTAGATCACCAAAGGTACATATCATTGCGATACCTGAACCCTTATCAATCTGAGCTAGGCGATGAGCAAGAACAGGAACCTCAACTCCAAATAGAGGAGTCTTCACAGTCTTACCGAATAATCCTTGGTATCTCTCGTCGTCTGGGTGAGCAACAAGAGCAACACAGGCGGGAATTAGTTCAGGTCTGGTTGTTTCAATAAAGACTTTGCCGTCAGGACCGTCAAAGCCAACACGGTGATAAGCACCTGGCTGATCTCTATCTTCTAATTCTGCTTGAGCAACAGCAGTTCTAAATGTGACATCCCACAGTGTCGGTGCCATTGACTGATAAGCCTCACCGCGAGCGAGATTATTTAGAAATGCTTGCTGAGAAACTTTTTGAGCTGCAGGGGAGATGGTCTGGTAAGTCTGACTCCAGTCAACGGAGATACCTAGTTGACGCCATAGTGCTTCGAACTGAAGTTCATCTTCGGCAGTTAGTTTCTCGCAAAGCTCAATGAAGTTCTTTCTTGAGATAGGAATCTGATCAGCTGCCTTAGAAGACTTGTTGTCTCCACCTTCATAAGGAGGAGTGAAGTTCTCAACATAAGGTAACGATGGATCGCATCTAACCCCGAAGTAGTTCTGAACTCGACGCTCTGTTGGAAGACCATTGTCATCCCAACCCATTGGGTAATAAACCTCTTTGCCACGCATACGTTGGAAGCGGGCAACGACGTCGGTGTGGGTATAGCTAAAGACGTGACCTACGTGCAAGGAGCCTGAAACGGTTGGAGGAGGGGTATCGATTGAGTAGACCTGAGACTTATCGGCTTCACGTCTGAACTTATAGGTACCGTCGGTTTCCCAGGCTAGGGCCCATTTCTCTTCAAGCCCTTCCACGCCTACGCGTTCTGGGGTTGAGGCTGGGGCTCTGAAATCAGGGGTTTCGTGGCTTGAGGTCACGTTGTGCTTCTCCAAAAGTTAGTGTTCATTAAGATTAACATTGAGATTAGACCTTTTACCCCTAAACCCAGAGAGCAAGCCATGTATCCCAAAAATAATGGAGCTTCTTTTGGCATTCGCGAGCAGGGTCCAGCCAGCCCATCGTTTCCTGCCATTGAAGAGTCAATCCTCGAGTTTTGGGCTAAAGACAAGACTTTCCAGGCCTCAATAGACCAGCGCAAGGACGAAAACGCTCCTGAGTTCGTCTTTTATGACGGCCCTCCGTTCGCTAACGGGCTTCCTCACTACGGTCACCTACTTACTGGCTATGCCAAGGACACTGTTCCAAGGTTCAAGACCATGCAGGGATTCAGGGTTGAAAGACGATTCGGTTGGGACACCCATGGTCTGCCAGCTGAAGTTGAAGCCGAGAGACAACTAAAGATCTCAGGTAGACCTGAAATTGAAAAGTTCGGTATTGATAAGTTCAACGACTACTGCAGGACCTCAGTTCTGAAATACACCAAAGAGTGGGAAACATACGTAACCCGTCAGGCTCGTTGGGTTGACTTCGAGAATGATTACAAAACTTTAGATGCTCCATACACTGAGAGTGTCCTCTGGGCTTTCAAAGAACTACACAAGAAGGGCCTGATCTACGAAGGCTTCAAAGTACTTGCTTACTGCTGGAGATGTGAAACTCCTCTTTCTAACCACGAGCTTCGTATGGATGAAGATGTTTATCAGAACAGACAAGACCAAACAGTAACAGTTACCTTCCCAATTCTTGAAGGACAGAGATTTGCTGGAGTAAAAGCACTTGCTTGGACAACCACTCCTTGGACACTGCCAACTAACTTTGCACTCGCAGTTGGGCCAGAAATTGAATATGCAGTTATCAATACTGAGTCAGGGAAGTACCTTCTTGCTAAGTCTCTTATTGGTAATCATCTCAAGGACTTTGGTTTTGATGATATGGAAGCAGCTACTGTTGCTATCGAAGAAACTGTTCTTGGTAAAGAACTAGCTGGAATCAAATACGAAAGATTATTTGATTACTACGCTGATGAATCAAAGTTTGAAGTGAAGAATGCTTGGCAGATCATTGTTGGCGACTATGTTGCTGACAGTGAAGGTACCGGTATCGTTCACCAGTCACCTGCATACGGTGAAGATGACCAAAAACTATGTGAAGCTGCAGGCATACCGGTTTATGTTTCAGTAAATGAACGTGGTGAATACAACTCAGTTATTACTGACTTTGTTGGACAACATGTATTTGAAGCTAATAAGCCGATCACTCAGAAGATCAAAGACATGGGACGTCTTCTGAAGCAGGCAAGCTATGATCACCCATATCCACACTGTTACCGCTGTAAGAACCCTTTGATTTATAAAGCAGTTTCTTCTTGGTTTGTTGAGACAACAAAGCTCAAAAACAGGATGTTAGAACTCAACCAGGAAATCAACTGGGTTCCAGAACACACTAAAGATGGTTCATTCGGCAAGTGGTTAGAAAACGTAAGAGATTGGGCGATTAGCCGAAACCGTTTCTGGGGTGCACCTATCCCTGTATGGAAATCAACTGATCCAAACTATCCACGCATGGATGTTTATGGTTCATTGGACGAACTAGAAGCAGACTTCGGTGTTCGTGTTGAAGATTTTCACCGACCAACTATTGATCAACTAACTCGAGTCAACCCTGATGACCCAACTGGTAAGTCAATGATGGTTAGAGTCCCTGAAGTTCTGGACTGCTGGTTTGAATCAGGTTCAATGCCTTTTGCTCAGGTCCACTATCCATTTGAAAACAGTGACTGGTTTGATTCGCATTCACCTGGTGATTACATCGTTGAATACTCTGGTCAAACTAGGGGATGGTTCTATACCCTGCACGTTTTATCAACAGCACTGTTTGATAGGCCTGCATTCAAGACAGCTGTTTCCCATGGAATTGTTTTAGGTAGCGATGGACAGAAGATGTCTAAGTCACTTCGCAACTATCCAGATGTGAATGAAGTTTTTGATCGTGATGGTTCAGATGCCATGCGTTGGTTCTTGCTTTCATCGCCAATCCTTCGTGGTGGAACGATGTCAGTTACGGAGCAAGGTATTAGAGAAGGAACTAGACAGGTTCTACTTCCACTTTGGAACACCTACTACTTCTTTACTTTGTACGCTAACGCTTCAAACTATGAAGCAAAGTTCGATCTCTCAAGTGAAGACGTTTTAGACAGATACCTCGTCGCTAAGACTCGTGAGATGGTTGCCGGAGTTTCAGCAGATCTAAATGCTTTCGATACTTTCGGTGCAGCTGCCAAGCTAAGGGACTTCGCTGATGTGCTGACTAACTGGTACGTCAGAAGATCTAGAGCTAGGTTCTGGGATGGCGACCCGCAAGCCTTCAACACCTTGTATTCAGTACTTGAAATCATGACTCGTGTTGCAGCACCTATGCTTCCACTTATCTCTGAGGAAGTGTTCCAGGGTCTAACCGGTATGCGTTCAGTCCATTTGACCGAGTGGCCTGATCATGAAGCACTAGTTGCTGATGACAAGCTAATGACCGCTATGGACCAGGTAAGACTTGTGTCTTCTGTTGCTAACGGGCTTAGAAAGGTCAATGGGCTGAGAGTTCGTTTGCCACTAGCTAAGTTGACTGTTGTTACTAAGAACGCGGATGAACTGTCTGAGTTTGCTGACATCATCGCTGAAGAACTAAACGTGAAGTCAATTGACCTAGTTGAGCTCTCTCTTGATTCGACTACCGAGTTCGGTGTTATTAAGCGTTTGACTGTGAACTCAAGAGCACTTGGTCCTCGAGTTGGTAAGCAGGTTCAGCAGGTAATTGGAGCATCTAAGTCAGGCGACTGGTCTCAAGATGGCAACAAGGTTGTCTGTGGTGGCGTTGAACTTATCGAAGGTGAATACGAGATTGATCTTGTTGCTGATCTTTCAGATGCTTCAGAGTCAGTAAACCTAATCGGCATCCTGCCTTCAGGTGGCTTTGTACTTCTTGATTCAAGAGTCACTGAGGAACTTGAAGTTGAAGGTATTGCGAGAGATGTAATCAGAGCAGTGCAGCAAGCTCGTAAGGATGCCGACCTAGATGTTAGTGACCGCATCAAGTTGGTTGTGACTAGCGTTCAAGATGTTCTGGATGCAATCGGCACTCACGAAGAATTAGTCAAATCTGAAACTCTAACTCTCGAACTTGAGAGTGTTGTTGGAGACGTTGAAGGCGAAGGCACAACCGTTGGAGACGATCTCCCAATCGGTATCGTGGTGAGGAAGTTATGAGTTCAGAGTCTGATGCCCTGAAGATGATTCAAGAGATTGAAGCTTCTCTTATGGCTAGAATTCCTGAACATAAGCTACGTCCGAGACTTGAGCCAACAAGAAGAGCAGTTGAACTTTTAGGCGATCCACAAAAGTCTTACCGAGTTATTCACATCACAGGAACAAACGGAAAGACCAGCACCTCTCGCATCATCGAAAGAATTCTAAGAGAGCATGGCCTTAGAACAGGTCGCTTCACTAGCCCTCATCTAATCAATTTGAACGAGCGAATCGCTATCGATGGTGAACCTATCTCAAACGAGATTCTTTATGAAGTATTCAAAGACATCGAACCTGTTCTAGACATGGTTGACCAGGAGTTACTTGCTAAAGGAGAGTCAAGGCTTACATTCTTTGAAGCTCTTGCAGTGTTGGCTTTTGCAGCATTCGCTGATGCACCTATTGATGTTCTAGTTCTTGAAGTTGGCATGGGTGGAGCCTGGGATTCAACCAACGTCGCTGACGGTGACGTTGCTGTATTCACTCCAATTGATTTAGATCACCAGGAACGACTTGGTGAAACAATCCCTGAGATTGCTTCAACTAAGTCAGGAATTATCAAGGCAGGTGCCGCTGTTGTTTCGGCAGTTCAACCTAAAGAAGCACTTGATGTCTTAGAGAGTGTTTCATCTGAAGTCGGAGAAACTTTCAGAATTCTTGGTCAAGACTTCACAGTTACCGAATACATCGAATCGGATATAGGCATCACTTTCTCTGTTGATGGACTTGCAGGCAAATATGAGAACCTCTTCATTCCATTACACGGTGCTTACCAAGCAGCTAACGCTGCAGTTGCGATTGCAGCCGTTGAAGAGTTTATTGGTGGAGCAAGCGCGCCATTGTCAGACATGATTCTTAGACCAGCTCTTGCAGATGTTTCTTCACCAGGGCGTCTACAAGTTGTTAGTAAATCGCCAAGAATTATTTTGGATGCAGCTCATAATCCTCATGGCGCACTTTCTCTTGCGAATGCTCTTGAATCATCATTTGGTTTGCCGCACGTAGTGGGTGTTGTTTCAATCCTTGGTGAGAAAGATGCTGAGGGTATCTTTAGACATCTAGAGACCGTGATGGCAGAAATCATCATTACGAAGAGCACCAGTGTTAGGGCAAATGACACCCAATCACTAGCTGCTATTGCCCGAGAAGTGTTTGGTTCTGATCGCGTTAGCGTAGAAGAAGATTTCAGAGATGCCCTCTCATTAGCCGAAGCAAAGCTTCCGCCAACGCCTAATTCAACAATTGTTGTAACAGGAACTGTATCTTTGATAGGGGATGTACTTAAATTCCGTCAAATCCAGGAGGATTCAGATGTCTAACAGGTCAGTAAGAAGAACCCTAGGCTCCATGGTTCTAGCGTTTGAAGCCTTTGTGGTGTTCTTCGGAACTCTTGCGGCTTTTGGTTTGAAAGTGGCTGAGGGTCCTGTGGTTTGGGGTTTCGGACTAACATTTTCTGCAATTCTGATTCTTACTCCTGGTTACCTAGGTAAGCCTGGTTCATACTGGTTTGGCTGGGCTCTGCAGGTTATCCTGCTGGTTGTTTCATTCATGATTCCTTGGGCTTTACTAATCGCGATAATCTTTGTTGGCTTTTGGGGCTGGGCCATGATTGCTGGTTACACAATCGATTTGGCTAAGAAGAACCGAGCAGAGCAAAACACTTTTGAAATCAAACTTGATCTAGAGGAAAACAAATAATGACTGAGCAGACTCTTGTACTAATAAAGCCAGACGGAGTAAAGAGAAACCTGATTGGCGAGATCATCAGACGAATTGAAACCAAGGGCTACGTAATCGCAGACATCAAGAAGTTCACCCCATCCCGTGAGCTTTTAGCCCAGCACTATGAGGAGCATGAAGGTAAGCCTTTCTATCAACCACTGGTTGAATTCATGGCTTCAGGTGACGTTGTTGCCCTAAAAGTAGAGGGAAACAGGGTTATTGAAGGCTTCAGAGCTCTAGCTGGAGCAACCGATCCAACTGTCGCCCTTCCAGGCACAATCAGGGGAGACCTTGGTCGCGATTGGGGGCTAAAGGTTCAACAGAATCTAGTTCACGGTTCAGATTCTGTTGAATCAGCAGCAAGAGAATTGGGTCTCTGGTTCTAAACTAACCGAGCAGTTTTCTACCCCCAGAAATAGGTTGATTGTCGGCGATTTGTAGACAATATGTCTACGACTTATGCCTTTTTAGGCTATTCTGTATGCCGTATAGCAAATGTCTCATACGAAAAATACATATTCACGAAAAGGAATCAAACATGAATTCTCGTACATTCAAGAGGGGTGCAGCCGTTGCTGTTGCTTCAATGCTGGTGCTATTTGGAGCAACGACTTCAATGGCAGCAAGCAGAGTACTAGTAGATCTTCCAAACGAACCAGTAGCCGGTGGTGAGACTGTACCAGTGCCAATGGTTCTATCTGGTTTCGAATTCGAAAAGCTTTCGGTAACACTAAAGGTTGACGAAGGTACATTGACTGTGACAGACGCCGCTTCAGCTCTAACACTAAACCCTGGTTACTCAAGCCTTGAGGCTCAGAATGAAATTTCATTCAACGGAAACACAGATGCAGTTGTTGCCGCAATGGAATCTGGCGTTAGCTGGACCGCTCCTGGTGATGCGACTACTACATCTCCACTTTTGATCAGCGTTCGCGTTGGTGAATACGAAGTTGGAACTACTTATGACCCAGCTACAGGTCACACTTACAAGTACGTGAGCACAGAACTTAGCTGGGCAGATGCTATGGCAGCAGCAAAGCTAATGACTTACAAGGGTAAGAACGGTTACCTAGCAAACATCACATCAGCGGCTGAGAATACATTCGTTGCTGAAAAGTCAGGTGCGGAAAACGTATGGTTTGGTGCAACAGCAAACCTTGAGTACGTAAACGCTGCTCTTACAGCTGCAGGCAAACCAACAATCACAGTTGACCCACAGCCTCTAGGTAACTACTACTGGGGTGGTGGTTCTGAAGGTGGTACACAGTTTAGCGCTGGATTAGAGACACCTACAGCAATCAATGGTGCATTCAACGCGTGGGCCGAGGGTGAGCCAAACAACTGGCCAGGAACTGGTGAGGCTTGTGGTGTTACTAACTGGCAAGGTATCAAAGGTAACTGGAACGACCTTGACTGCACAAGAACCGAAGCTTACCTAGTGGAATTCGACACCACTCCTGGTGACTTTGAGACTGCTGTTGTAACTTTCGACAACATCGAAGGTGACGACGTGGACTCAGTTCCTGCAGTTGTTGAAGAAGAAGAGAAGGAACTAGCAGCTACTGGTTACGATGCAGGAATCATTCTTGCTCTAGCACTAGCGCTACTAGCTCTTGGTTCAGTTCTAACTGTTAGAGCTCGCAAGAACTAATTAGCAAAAACTAAAAGTAATGGGCTGGCCGATTGGCCAGCCCATTACTTATTTAAGGTTCCTTAGATCCAACCCAGCTGGCTGAACATTGGAATCCAACGAGACCAGAATCTGACTGTGATTGCCAAGATGATGATTAGGAAAACAGCAATAGTCCAAAGCCAAGCTTTTGCATAAGCGCCATCCCAGAACGCGGTTGTTCTGATTGGCATTGGGATAATGTCTTCTCTAGCGCTAAACAAAAACAGAGTTACGAAGATTGGAATCATTCCTGTCCAAGCAACCATGCAGTAAGGGCAGAGCACGTTGATAACTAGAAGGCTCTGGCTGAATAGCCATAGTACGAAAACAAAGCCTAGGAAGTTACCAACTAGGAATAGCTGCCAGAACCATTTAGCAAACTGAGCCTTTGCAAGAATTGCGAAACCAACAATGATTGGTGCCATGAATGCGGACAAACCAATCAAAGAGTTTGGGAAACCAAATAGCTTTGCCTGAGCAGTAAGCATTACTGTCTTACAAGAGATAAAGACGTTCAGATCACAACCTAGAACAGCACCTGGATCAGAGGCTACGTTGATGCGCTCAATAGTTAGGGAAAATGCACCAATCCAGCCGATGATTCCAAAGATGATTAGAACTAGCGCTAGAGATATCGGTGCACCGATTCCTGCTTTTTCAGTAGTTTTCTGCTCAGTCATAAATAAAGTATCTCACGCCTTCAATATCTGGATAGGGGGATGCGAGGCATCTCAGAGTTCCCAGTGCTTTACCAGATGGCCGATAAACCCCTAAAACACAGGGCTTTAGAGCCTTTGAGGGTGCTGAAGGTTCTGTTCAACAAGCCAAATCCATTGCTTTTGAGCCTATCCGTGCGATACTTGAGGTAGTTGGTCTCTACCACACAGAGATAAACAAAGGTTTCGCAGGTACTTATTTAGATCCTTACACGTAAGACCCATCGGGCAGGCTAAGGGTTCTTAGACAAGTTTGGTACCTCGCATTATTTAGATTTAGTTGTTCACAAAAGTGGATAACACGAGTTTTTAGGCGAAAAGCCTAGTGAGTGTGGCCTAGGGGATTTGCCGGGTATGGAGCACCTTAAATGGTGAAGAAAAAGAATACAGATGTACCGGTTGAAGAAGTTGTTGAGCCGAAGAAGCCAACACGTAAGCGTGGGGCTAAA
>JAULUM010000007.1:0-18585 GCA_032111565.1 Rhodoluna sp.
GCTGAGGGAATTGGAGCGATTGCTCCTTCGCCCTTGAAGTTGGCGGATTTTGACTATCTCCCTTGGGGCTTACCCGTTGCTTTAGATGGAAGTCTTTTTGCTAACAAGGATCTGAAGCGCGATGCTGTAATTTTTGGTGGTCAGATGTATGACATTGATCCAGGTACTAGAAAAGACATCGACTTCACAAAGATATTTAGAGCAAGTACTGGGACTCTGAGTGCCGCAGGAATGAGTAATCTCCCTGAAGCCAAGCCACTGACCAGTTTGGTAGTTGATGAGAACGAACAGCCTTGGTTACTGAGTAAGAGCGGTAAGACCAAGATTGACAGCACTTCTTCTTGGGTAAAGAAAGCAGTTGAATTACCTAATGCGGTAGTAGAAAAGTTTCCAACCACGGAAGATGTCATTACCGGTTCTAATTTCATAAAAGCAGACACCCAGCGAACCGTATTCATGCTAAAGGATGGTGTCATTAGGGCAACCTTTAGTGAAGCAGATAGAACGGCTATGGCTTCCGAAGTTGAATCACCAAAAGTAATTCCTGTGAGTATTTCTGGCATGAGTTTCATTCCAAGAAGCGTGATGGTTTTGCCTCCTGGTTTAGTGGTTAGAAATAAGCAAACTGGGGTAACCGGTGTCATCGACTCAGGTAACAGCATGATCAGCTTTAATGAGAGCTCTATGAAATTAAAGCTCGCAGAGCCAAGAGTCTTGACCAACATTCAATTGGTGGGTTATCCAAGTGCTGCGACCTTTGGTCCATACAAGGTTTCCTGCGCTGGGCAGATCTATGTGGCAGCCAATTCTTTATTGCACGAAACCAAGCTTGAGGTTGCTAAAGAACTGCCGGGAGTATCAACAAAACTTAGTGATGCTGCCTGTGCTCAGCTAACTATCACCGACAAGAGTTTTGGTCGATACATAGGCCACGAATATATTGACCCAGTATCTAAGAAGACCATCAAGAAGGCTTACAAAATAGTTAAGGGAAAGCGTCTACCCTTTAAAAATCTGGCTCAATACAGATTAGACAATGTGAGCGAGCCGCCACTTATTTGGGTAAACGATGACTTTGTGAAGAACCTGCCACTTGGTGCTCAGATGCCTGTGAAGACAACTGTCGTTGCTCCTAAGCCACCAGTCGTGACTCAACCAAAGTCATACACGATTGTTGCAGGGGATACGCTCTCCACAATCGCAACTAGATTCAAGACCACTGTTGCGAGATTGATGGAACTAAACAATTTGGTGAACTCAGACCGAATCAGAATAGGTCAAGTACTAAGACTGCCTTAGCGTCTAATCAATCTGGTGATTGGGCCTCTACTGATCTGCTCAAGCTGTTTGCGCTTAGGTTTCTTAGAATTTTCTTCTAAGAGTTTTTCTGGGTCATAGGACTTCACAGCAAACAGAATCAAAAGCATCATGGCTGATCCGATTAAGAATCTTGACTCTGTGATTCCTCGAACTAGCTGGGTTACTAGAAGTAAAAGAGGCCAGAGATAAAGAGCATTAGAGTGGTGAACCCCTAGTCGCCAGGTTTTCACAAAGACACGAGTCAAGAGAATTCCAAAAAGAATTAGACCAACAGCTCCAAGTTGCAACCACATATCCAAGTAACTGTTGTGTGCTTGGTAATACTTCTCACCATTTATGACAATCAAACCTTCGAATGGCTGAACTCCTGGGACCCAAGCACCGATAAAGCCCCAGCCCTCAAGTGCTCTTACTTCAATTAGCGATGCAACACTTTCCCAGATGTCGGTCCGGTGAGTCATGTCAGGTGATTTACCCAAGAATTCAAAAACTTGTCTTCTAAAAGCCAAGACTAAGAAAACACCGACGCCGGCAAGTGACCAGGCAATCCGGTAATACCTGTGACGAGTTGCTTTATCTTTTCCTTCAGCGGCCAGAGAAACAATTGCGGCTAAGAGAACTGCAATTGATGCAAAAATCATTCCGGCTGACTTTGAGACAAAGACTAAAACAACTGCTGCCACCAAACTGATGATGCTGAGGGTGCGAGTCTTTTTCTTGATTGCAGCCTCTATTGCAAAAGTGATTACACCAATAAGTGCCCAAGCCGCAACGTAGTTATTGCTGACAAGGTTTGGGTTACCAAGCATGAGCCTAATTAGACCACCGTCAAAGTAGTTCTCACTCTCGGCAAAGGCATATCTGGCGTTAGGGAAGAGTGATGAAAAGATTGCGATGGCAAGCATTCCATAAACGATGCCTCGAATTGTGTTGGCAAATATAATCAAGATCTGTCGCCAACTGAAAGTTGCAGCAAAGAAAAGAGCAATTACTGTCACCCCCATTTGGATGATGAAGCTGCTCACGGTCTGCATCGGATAGAAAGACCAGGTTGAGCTTGCAATCATTAGGGCCAGAAGCAGATTTAGTTCAACAGGCATCTGCCTAATAACTCTTTTCCAATCGGCTTTGATTAGAAAGTATGTGGATCCAACAACGGTGGCGATAGCTCCTAGAAGCCATAGGCCCCAAACAAAGTTAGCCCTGATGTAATCCTCACCAAATAGAGAGTCCCCAGAGATTAGAACGACTAGGGCGAGGTAGGCCAAGGCACGCGCCAAAGGCCTAGCCTTCTTGAGTTTGTTTTTCTTTGTTTTAGTCATTTTCCCTGCCCCAAGTCTATGGGTGGCAACGGCTTACCTGAAAGGGCCTTAGTTAGGCTTAGTAAGTGCTCGTCAAACTAACCAATCAGGCTCTGCCTTATGCATGGGGGTCTAAAACCCTCATCAGCGATTACTTTGGCATAGCTGAAACTGGTGAGCCAATGGCTGAGATCTGGTTCGGAACCCATGACGGTTCACCTACCGAGGTGGTTGGCACAAACTCATCTTTGCAGGCACTGCTCGAGAGTAAAGGCAGAACTTCGCGGCTTCCTTTTCTCTTGAAGATTTTGGCTGCTGAAGCGCCGTTATCTATTCAGGCTCATCCAAACCCAACTCAAGCTATTGAAGGTTTCGCGAGAGAAAACGCTGCTGGTATTCCAGTTGAAGCAGCACATCGAAACTATAAAGATGACAAGGCTAAGCCAGAGCTAATTGTTGCTCTGACCGAGCGCTTTGATGCTCTGGTTGGATTTAGTTCTACAGCACTTATCAAGGAGAAACTTTCAGAGTTACTTGAAGTCAGCACCAGCGCGAAGCTAACTGCAGTTCTAACTAAATGGATATCTTGGCTTGATAGTGATGCAGGTATAAGAAAAGTTTTCCTTGATGCACTTACCTCAGCTGAGTGTGACGATAGTTTTGTTTCAGATCTCATCGACTCTGCTGAGCAATGTCCATCTCTTGTTGATTTAGTTGTTCATCTGAGTGAGCACCATGGCAAAGACAGGGGTATTGCTACGGCTCTACTGATGAATCACATGAGCCTAACTAGGGGAGAGGGAGTCTTCGTTCCTGCGGGGATGCCGCACGCTTATCTTTCTGGGTTAGGTGTTGAGGTCATGCTAGCAAGTGACAATGTGTTGCGTGGAGGGCTAACTCCTAAACACATAGATGTTGAAGAGCTGTCAAAAGTTCTAGTATTCGAAAGCACAGACCCAGCCTTAGTTCAAACTAAGCAACTTGCAGTTGGTTTTGAGAAGTTTGACTTACCAACTCCGGAGTTTGATTTCTATCGGGCAAGTGTTGGTTCAAGTAATTTGCTGGCGGATATTAATCTGCCAGGTGATGCCATCTTGTTATGCACCGAAGGTTCTGTTGCAGTTAGCAATAGCCAGGGTGAGCGTGAAGTAATCAATATCGGAGAAGCAGTGTTTATGTCCGGAGATGCCAGATCATTTAGCCTTACCGGCACTGGAACTTTGTTTATGGCTGTTAGTTCGAACTAGCTCTGTAATGGCTTGAAACGATATCTACCAAACTTTGCTTAGCTTTCCAGCCCAGAGTCTTTTCAATTCTCGAAACATCAGCGCTTAGGGCTGCAGGATCTCCTGGTCTTCGATCAACTAAGTCGACTTCGAAGTCTTGTCCAATAACTTTGTGAATAGTGTCGATAACGCTCAGAACTGATGATCCTTTACCTGTTCCAACGTTAAAGATTGAGTGCTCTCTCACGTCGCGGTTAAGGTAATCAAGAGCTGCGATGTGGGCATCTGCAAGATCAAGAACATGGATGTAGTCACGCACACAACTGCCATCAGGAGTTGGCCAGTCGGTTCCAAATACTTGGATTGGCTTGTTGTTTTTGATGGCGTTGAAAGCAATAGGAATCAGGTTTGCTACCGATGTGTCGGCTAGATCATCGAAGCCAGCACCAGCAACATTGAAATATCTGAGGCTTACGACTTTTAGCCCCCAGGCCTTGGCTGCATCTGCCATCATCCACTCACCAACAAGCTTTGTTTCACCGTAGGGGTTGATTGGACGAGCGAGGTAATCTTCGTTGACTTGATCCACATCGGGTGAACCGTAGGTTGCAGCACTAGATGAAAACACCATGTTCATAACTTTTGCTTCACGCATGGCAAGCAGCAGGTTGGTTACTGAGTTTATGTTCTGCTGGTAGTAATACTCCGGTCTCTCAACCGACTCCCCAACAGCCTTACGCGCTGCCAAGTGGATAACCCCGTCAATTGAGTAATCCTTGAAAGCTTTGATTAGAGAATCTGTAGCCTCAGGGGATGCTAAATCTAGCTTGACTAGGGGAGTGTCACCGAGGCGCTTTTGAAAGCCATTGGTTAAATCATCTAGTGCTACTGGCTCGTGCCCTGCAGCAATCAGCTGTCTGATGACGTGGGATCCGATGTATCCGGCACCACCGGTAACTAAAATCTTCATGCCACAAGGTTACCCGTGTTTAACTGTCGAAAAATCCCTCAAAATAGGGCAAATACCGAATGTTAAGGCTTTATAACGGTTCTCGATTTGACCTATTCCCAAGTTGACACCACAATACTTACAGCGTTGTAATTACAACTGTGAAATCCGGCAGTGACGCTGAGATGAAGATTTGAGAGGAACCACATGTCCATGAACGAGAGCTTTGGCCAAGTACCAGACGATTGGTTTAAGGACCCATTCCTCCGTTCAATACTCGGTGGTGACCTAAGTGCAGATCACAACCCACTCGCTTGGCAACGTGACGCTCTTTGCTCACAGACTGACCCAGAAGCTTTCTTCCCTGAAAAAGGTGGATCAACTAGAGATGCCAAGCGCATCTGTTCTGGTTGCGATGTTCAGAAGCAGTGCCTGGACTATGCACTGGCCAATGATGAAAGATTTGGAATCTGGGGCGGTCTGAGCGAGCGCGAACGTCGCAAGCTAAAGAAGCGCGCTTAGTCTAAGGACTGGCCACGGCATGAGCATGCGTGTGGTGGCGGTTGTTGTATCAAATGAACAGCCGCTCTATTTACAAAAGAGCTTAGAGGCTCTTGAAAAACAGAGTTTCAGAATTGAACGAACCCTCGTTGTAGATAGTTCAAACTCAACTGAAGTCTCAACAATTCTTGATGGATTCATTGCTCAATCAAATAAGCATGCTGTTCTAACAATTCAAGAGAAAGCAACTTTTGCTGAACTAGCTGCACTTGCCATTAAGCAGGTTTTAGAAGGTATCGAGAACTTAGATGATGTTGCCATCTGGTTGGTTCACGATGATTCACTTCCTGAAGTCCATGCCCTTGCAGAACTTGTGAGAGCGCTAGAACTTTCACCACTAGTTGCTATCGCTTCACCAAAGCAAATTGGCTATGACAATCCAAAGATGATTGTTCAACAAGGGCTTACCTTGACTAAGTCACTCAAGCCTTTCTCTCTTGTCAACGATGAATTAGACCAAAAGCAGCATGACTGGATGAGCGACGTCCTAGCCGTCTCAAGTAATGCGATGTTGATTAGAGCAAATGCTTGGGCTGAACTAGGTGGCTTCTCACTTGTTGCTCCGGAACTTGCAGCAGATTTAGATCTGGGAATTAGAACTCATCAACTTGGCTTCAGAGTTGTTGTTGTTCCGACAGCTAGAGTTCGTCACGCAGAGCTATCACTTCAAGGTCAGCGACCAAAGAAGTGGCTCGGTGGCTCTGTGAAGTATGCAATGGCTAAAGCCACCAATCACTTGCGATTAGCCCATCTACCTTTGTTTATTTCATTTCTGTATTGGCTATCGCTTCCTCTGCTGTCTGTTTTGCAGACAGCAACGCTGTTGTTTGTAAAAAGACCGGATCGAATTTTTTTCACTCTTCGAGCAAATCTATGGGCCTTCTTCACAGTCAGAGCAAGACTTCGAGATCGTCACCGTGCATCACTCAAAGCACTAAAGCCTTTATTTGCAACTTCAGCCCAAGTGAAATCGCGCACTCGATTAGCCTTTGAACTTGAAGAGCAAAAGACTAACCTGGCCAACTTCCAGGAAGCTCCAACAACGAGAACTAACCTCACCCAGCGAAGCTTTGCTGCTAGTGGTGGGCTATGGGTAATGCTTGCGTTGCTGGCTCTTTCTTTCCAATACTTTCCAATGGGCCAGGCAGTCAAGGGTGGCTTTGCTCTTCCGCTGAGTGATAGCTGGTTGCAGCTATTTGCTAACACTGGAGCGAGCTATCAGTTTGTTGGCTTTGGATTAGCAGCTCCAAGCGATCCTTTTGCGTGGGTGCTTCTCCTTATCGGATCACTTACTTTCTTTGCGCCTAACTTAGGGCTAACGGCAGTGCTATTTATGGCAATGCCGCTGGCTTACTTTGGAGCATGGCGATTACTTTCAACAGTGACACTGAGAAACACGGTGAAGATTCCGCTTGCACTTATTTATGTGTTCTGGCCAGCGTTCACTCTTTCGCAATCAGAGGGTAATTTTCCAGCTTTGATTTTCAGCATTACTTTGCCTTGGCTCTTGTTTGCTTTGGCAAGAGCGGGCCGCATTGGAATTACAAGCTCAATTAGATCTAATGCGCAAACCTGGTCTTGGATTGCTGCTGCAGCGTTATTGTTTGCAGTTGCAGCGGCCAGTGCTCCTAGTGCTTTGCCACTGCTACTTGTTTTATCGGGTGTTTATGCAGTGCTATCCAGAGGTAGGTTTGCTACCGCTGCTTTAGTGGTGTTACCTGCGGCTGCGCTAGTAACTCCTTATTTTGTGTATCAGGTACTAATCAATCAGACTCCACTTGCTGTGTTGGCTGATCCAACTATTTCTTACCCAAGTGAGCAAACTAGTTTGTTTGAAGCTCTATTGGGGCGGGACCAGATTCTTGGTTGGGCCGCTATTGGGTTTCTGGCATTCGGACTACTTTCTCTGTTGGCTAAAGCCAAAGGAATCTTCAGTCTTTGGCTACTTACTTTATTGGCGTTTGGAAATCTTTGGTTACTGCAGGGAATTCCATTCACTGCGGGTGGAACTGCATCTATCTTCTTAGACTCAGCTACTGAAGTTTTTGCTAATCCAACACCGCTTCTCATGATTTCGGTGTTGCTAGTGATAGTTGCTATTGGAATCTGGTTTGATTCGATTACCCGAGTTGGGATAAGAAGAGTATTAGTGTCTCTGGCTGTAGTTGGCGGATTAGCGCCCCTTATGGTTAGCGCAGTTATGACTCCAGCAAAGATTTCATTTGGAGATTCAAGAAATTTACCTGCAATATTTGAAGCTGAATCCAGAGCGGGTAATGATCTTCGACTACTGGTTATTTCTAAAGATGGTTCTGAGTCAGGCCAAGAGTTTAGGGCTGAGCTTGTCAGACCTAATGGACTAAGACTTGATTCAATTTCAACTGCTTACAGATTCAGTTCAGAGAATGTCTCGAACCTTGCTAAAGATTCTCTAAAGAACACCCTCTCGATTCTGGTAGGCAATCTAGTGTCAGCTAATGGTAAAGATCTAAGCCCTGCCCTCAAACAAGCGGGAATTGGCTACGTATTGGTAACTGATAAGCCTGGTAACTCTGATCTTGCAGTTAGTTTGAACTCCGTCAGTGAGTTGGACCAGGTTGGCACTACAGAGTTTGGCCAGCTATGGAGAGTGAAGGCAAGCGACACTTTTGATGTCAAAGACAATCAGACCTATTGGTCAATTACTAAGTCTGTTCAATTAGGAATACTTGTTGCGTTCATTCTGCTAGCTCTTCCTACTTCAAGAGGGCGTAAGTCAAGGAAGTCTGCTCAGCCAGTCAATGAGGATAGTTTCCAAGTAGAGGAGGAGCAGTAATGGTGATTCGTCTTCTTCGCTTTCTTCTAGTTGCAGCAGTGGCAAGTGCTGCTGTTGTTTATGGAACTCCAATTTCTCTGGTTAGTACACCTAAGGTCGAATCTGCTGTTCATGAGGTAAGTGCTAAGGATCTGCAAGTGACCTGCACAGGACCAACTTTTATTGCTGGTGGCAAGAATCAAACTTCTGTTTCTTCATTCAAGAGAAGCTCGACGGCTAGTGGAACGCTGTCTTACTCAGCCCTTAAGAACACTTCTCTCAAAGGACAGTCATCCAAACCTGTGATCGGCTTTGGTGTTAGGCAAGACCTCACGAAGCGATTGAGTAAGTTCACATCTTTTACTGTCTTAGATCAAAGCGGTAAGACCACTCAAGGATCTGAGTTGCTTACTGTTAACCAGATTCAAATGGCTAAAAGCAGGAGCATCAACGGTTTGCTAGCTGCTCCTTGCCTTAGGCCACAGAGCGAGTTCTGGTTGGTTGGTGGATCTACTGCCATTGGTAGGGAAGCGCTTCTAGTTCTTACTAACCCAACCAGCATTGATTCAACGGTTGACCTAGAGATTTTTACTGAGAATGGAACATCAAATAGTGCTGGCCTTTCTGGCATTGCTGTTCCAGCTAATGACACAACAGTTGTTCCACTGTCTTCCTTTGTCCTTAGAGCTGAATCAATTGCCGTTCATGTTGTGAGTAGGGGTGGTTCTATTACTGCACTTATTCAGCAGAAAGCAGTTAGAGGTAACAGTGCCTCTGGTGCTGACTATGTTGCCCCTGCTCCGGCTGCGAGTAAGCAGGCCATCATCCCTGGCATTCTGATTAGAGGTTCTGTTGATAGTGCTAAGTTCAAGGACTCAGCTGATAAGTATTCTGATGTTGCTCAGATGCTTAGGGTGTTTGTGCCAGGGACTAAAGACGCAACTATTACTTTCCAAGTCTTAGGAACTACTCAAGATACTTTCGGAACAGTTCTTTCCGTTACTGCCAGTGCCGGTAAGGTAAGTGACTTTGAAATACCAGGGCTCGCTGATGGCGATTACTTTGGAATCTTAGATTCAGATGTTCCAGTGCACTCAAGTGTTCGTCTAGTTAGAAGTAAGTCAATTCCAGGTGCATACACCGACTTCTCTTGGATCAATGCTGCTGAAGGTTTCACAACCCCTAGATTTGTTGCTGTTCCTAAATCGGGAATCAGCAAGGTATCTGTTACTAACCCAGGGGATAAGCCAACAACTATTTCAATCAAGATAGGTGGCGAAACAGTCAAGAGAACTATCGGTGCTGGTTCTACTGAAGTTATTAGAGCAAGCTCTGGTTTATCAATGGGAATCATTCCATCTGACAAGGAAGTCTTTGCGAACCTTGTAATAGATATTGATGGGCGTATCGGTGTTCTGCCATTACTTGATGACAAGAATATTTCAGGTTTAGTGAAAGTTAGCGTTCACTAACTATTCGTCATCGCCGAATACTAGTTCCCATGGCTCTTTGACAATAAGTTCAGCTGCTGCTTCAAACACATGGTGTTCAATGCGAACTCTTTCTTCGGTTGGGTTAGAGCTTTGGTTGTTGTTGAGTCGAAGAATAGGTAGTCGGTAAATCACTATTGTTTTGGTTTCTGGTCTAACGGACCAGCGCTTCACGAAAGTTGAATTAGCCCCAAGAACAGGTGCATCCATGATTCGATACTTCAGATCACCTAACTCGTCAGGCCAGCGTTCTTTCAGGTATTCACAGGTTGAACTGACTATGGAAGCAAAAGAATCTAACCCTGAACCACCAGTCTTATAGAGGGCTCCAGAGAGTGAATGGCGGATGCCACGACCATGACGGTCTCTATCTCGGGGTCTTAGGGTCATGGGGACATTGTATTCTTTACTTTGTTGAGCGGAAGGGCCTTTTATGAGTGTCAACTGGGACGCAATGGTCAAAACCTACGATGTTCGTGGGTTAGTAAATATCGATCTAACTGAAGAAGTAGTTGAGGCGTTAGCTGCAGGCTTCGTAGACGAACTAGGCCTAGCTGGGGAGTCAGTAGTTGTTGGTCACGATATGCGTGACTCTTCTCCGCTATTTGAACAGGCTTTTGCTAGAGGTGCGATGGCACGTGGAGCAAACGTAGTTTCTATTGGTCTTTGTTCAACAGATGAGTCTTACTTCGCATCGGGAGAAATGAATCTTCCCGCTGCGATGTTCACAGCTAGCCACAACCCAGCAAGTTATAACGGAATCAAGTTCTCAAGAGCTGGTGCTCGCGGTATTTCTCTAGACACCGGGCTTGCTGCAATCAGAGACAGAGCAAAAGTATCTCTAGCCGATGGCATTACTCCTGTTGCTAATCCTGGAACATATAGAAAACAAGATGTCTTGGTTGAGTATGCAACATACCTAAGAACTTTGGTTGATCTCTCTAATGTGAAACCGATGAAGGTTGTTGTTGATGCCGCTAACGGTATGGGTGGGCTCACAGTTCCTGCAGTGTTGGGACAATCAGCAGGACTTTCTAAGTTGCCAATAGAAATTATTGAAATGTATTTCGAACTAGATGGCACTTTCCCAAACCACGAAGCAAATCCACTAGAGCCTAAGAACTTAGTTGATCTGCAAAAGGCTGTTGTTGAACACAAGGCAGATTTAGGCCTTGCCTTTGATGGCGATGCTGATCGTTGTTTTGTTATTGATGAGAATGGCGATCCAGTAACCCCAAGTGCTGTTGCAGCAATGGTTGCTAAGCGAGAGATCGCTAGAGCGAAGTCTTTGGACGCCAATGCGGATATCACCATTTTGTATAACTTGATTACTTCTAAGGTGGTTGCCGAGGTTATTGAATCTGAAGGTGCCATTGGTGAGAGAACCAAGGTTGGTCACTCGCTGATCAAGGACCGTATGGCTGCTACCAATGCGGCTTTCGGTGGTGAGCACTCAGCTCACTATTACTTCAAGAGCTTCTGGGGAGCAGATAACGGAATGCTTGCTGCCATGCATGTGTTAGCCGAGTTTGGTTCTCAACCTGAGACCCTGAGCGCTATCTCTAAGCAATACAACCCATACTTCTTATCTGGTGAAATCAACTCAACTGTCACGGACGTCCCTGCTGCCAAAGCGAGGATTGAAGAGGCCTTTGTTACCAGGGCTTCATTTGACCACCTAGACGGCGTAACTGTCTCAGGAACTGACAATCAGGGTCACTGGTGGTGGTTCAACGTTCGAGCATCAAATACTGAGCCACTGCTGCGTCTAAACGTTGAAGCCAAGGTTCAGGGCACTATGGAAGCCATTCGGGACGAAGTTCTAGGGCTAATCCGTAGATAACAATTTGGTTTCTTTTGAGGTCCAATAAGGGCGATAATAGAGAGCATGACTTCTACAAGCAGCAAGACAACCACAGGTATTGAGCACAAGGTAGCCGATCTAGGCTTGGCCGACTACGGCAGACACCTAATTCGTTTGGCTGAAAATGAGATGCCGGGGCTAATGGCAATGCGTGAGCAGTTCGGTCCGCACCAGCCACTTCGTGGAGCTCGTATCGCAGGTTCCCTACACATGACCATTCAGACTGCTGTTCTGATCGAAACTCTTGTTGCTCTTGGAGCAAAGGTGCGTTGGGCTTCATGCAACATTTTCTCAACTCAGGACGAAGCTGCAGCTGCTGCAGTTGTTGGTCCGCACGGAACTGTTCAAGCTCCTGCGGGAGTTCCAATCTTTGCTTGGAAGGGTGAAAGCCTAGAAGAGTACTGGTGGGCAACCGAAAGAATCTTTGACTGGACTCAGGAAGCAATTGCTGAAGGTGCAGATTACATCGGTCCAAACATGATCTTGGACGATGGTGGCGATGCAACACTTTTAGTTCACAAGGGTCGTGAATTTGAACTCGCTGGTTCAGTGCCTCCTGCAGGAGTTGAAGACAACGAAGAATACCGAGTCATTCTAAATCTCTTAACCGAACAGCTAAAACTTTCTAAAGATCGTTTCACCCGCACCGCTGCAGAGATCTACGGTGTTACAGAAGAAACCACTACCGGTGTTAAGCGTTTGTACGAAATGTTCAAGCGTGGAACATTGCTATTCCCAGGTATTAACGTCAATGACTCAGTTACCAAATCTAAGTTTGATAACAAGTATGGAATCCGTCACTCACTTCCAGATGGTCTGAACCGTGCAACTGACATTCTTATCGGTGGTAAGACTGTGTTCATCGCAGGTTACGGTGATGTTGGTAAGGGTGCAGCTGAGGCCATGCGTGGTCAAGGTGCTCGAGTAATCATTAGCGAAGTTGACCCTATTTGTGCACTGCAGGCAGCAATGGATGGCTACCAGGTAACAACCATTGAGAAGGTAGTTAAAGAAGCAGACTTCTTTATTACTGGAACCGGTAGCCCATCAGTCATTAGAACCGAACACATTTTAGAGATGAAGCACCTTGCAGTAGTTGCTAACATCGGACACTTTGATAATGAGATTGACATGGCAGGCATTGAAAGAATTCCTGGCATCAAGAAGGTTGAAGTAAAGCCTCAGGTAGATGAGTGGCAGTTACCTAACGGTAACTCTGTTCTAATTCTTTCTGAAGGTCGTCTAATGAACCTAGGTAACGCAACAGGTCACCCATCATTTGTTATGAGCACATCGTTTAGCAACCAAGTACTAGCTCAGATCGAGCTATTTACGAAGAGGTCGGAATACCCAATCGGCGTCTACATCTTGCCTAAACACCTAGACGAGCAGGTTGCTCGCCTGCACCTCTCCGCCCTAGGAGTCGAGCTAACCGAGCTAACTAACGACCAGGGTCGCTACATCGGAGTGGAGCCTCAGGGCCCATTCAAGCCGGATCACTACCGCTACTAGAAAGAAACATCCATGTTTAAAATCCTTATCGTCGAAGACGATGACGCTCTTAGAGAGCAACTAGAAATTGGATTAATGGCCAGTGGCTTTGAAGTTTGTTACGCAGCCACCGGATTAGAAGCAGTACCAGCGTTTGAAAAGCACAAGCCAGACTTAATTCTTTTGGATCTGATGTTGCCAGGTAAAAACGGTATCGAGATTTGTACTGAAATCAGAAGAAACTCTGGTGTTCCAATCATCATGCTCACTGCAAGAACAGATGACACCGACATGATTCGCGGTCTTGAAGCAGGCGCTGATGACTATGTCACTAAGCCATACAAAATTGAAGTTCTAGTTTCTAGAATCAAGGCAAGACTTCGCCCGCTCAAGGAAGTTCTACACCCAATCGTCAAGATTGGTCCAATTGAGATGGACACACTAAGCCACGAGGTTCGTAAAGGAGACAAGAAGATTGCCCTTACTCCTCTAGAGTTCAAGCTTCTTCTAACCTTGGCCTCTCACCCTAACGAAGTCTTCTCAAGAGAGATGCTTTTGGAGCAGGTTTGGGAATACACCTACAAGGCAGATACCCGACTGGTGAACGTTCACGTGCAGAGACTTCGTTCAAAGATTGAAGAAGACCAAGAAGATCCAAAGCTAGTTCTAACCGTTAGAGGTTGGGGCTATAAAGCAGGGCCTGAGTAAATGATGTTTAGCCGCATTACAAAGGCGGCACTAGATCGTTTTAGATCTTCGCTGACGCTTAGAGCCTTGGTTTATACCGTGGCGCTATCTGGCACTGCGCTCATTGTTCTAGGTGGAGTACTCAGTGTTTCTATCGGTAATGGTTTGTTCAACAGAAAAACAGAACAAGCAATCATTGAAAGCAATAGAGCCAAGTTCACAGTTTCTAGATTGTTTGAAGGTGTTTCAGGTCAAGGTTCTTGGAAACTAGAGCAGGCTCTTGCTGAAGTCGTTCCAGAACTTGAATCAATCGGTGTTTCACAAACCCGTCAGGTTGCTTTCTTACACAGCACAAACCAAACCAACACAAAGGGCCTTTCTAGTCCAACCTCGGCTGGCATTGATCTGAGTTTGATTACAGAAGACTTCAGATCGCTTGTTTCAAGCGAAGTGGGTTTACAAAGTCGCACAATTCAGATCTTGAGAGAAGGGGAGTCAACCCCAGCTATCTTGATTGGTCAAAGATTTGTTTTGCCGGGTGGCCATAACTACGAGCTGTATTTGGTCTATGACATGTATAACGAGCAGCAAACGCTTCTCTTTGTTCAAAGAACACTCGTCCTCGGTGGTTTTGTCACTTTGATGATTATTGGTTTCTTCTCTTTCCTAGTTACCAGTTGGCTGGTTAGGCCTGTTCAAGAAGCAGCCGATGCCAGTGAGCTCTTGGCTAATGGAGATCTTGATAGACGCCTTGCGGTCAGAGGAGCAGATGTTGCAGCAGTTCTAGCAACCTCGTTTAATCACATGGCAGATATCCTGCAAGAGAAAATCACAGCCATGGCTGAGCTATCAAAGATGCAGCAGCGCTTCGTCTCTGATGTCTCTCACGAACTCAGAACCCCACTTACAACCATGAAGCTGGCTGCCGATTATCTTTATGAAAACAAAGAAGGCTTGCCTCCGTTCACTGAAAGATCCATTGTGAACCTGCACGGTCAGATGGACCGCTTTGATCTACTGCTTGCCGACCTTCTTGAAATCTCAAGATACGACGCCGATGGTGTTGAGCCGATGTTTGAGGTTCATGACATGAATGGAGTAGTGGGAGTCTGTCTAGCTGCTATTCAGCCATTTGCGGATTCTAAGGGAGTCTACCTTGAAGCAGATATACCTTCCGGTGCCGTCCAGTGCGAGATGGACTCAAGACGGATTGAGAGAATTCTCAACAACTTATTGACTAACGCCATTGAACACGGTGAAGGAAAGCCGGTTCTAATTAGAGTTGCTCAGAATGATAAAGCAGTAGCGGTTAGCGTTACTGACCGAGGTATTGGCATGAACCAGAATGAGTTAGCACAAGCCTTTGATAGATTCTGGCGAGCGGATCCATCGAGAAAGAGAACAACTGGTGGAACGGGACTTGGTCTTGCCATTTCATTTGAAGATGCTCAGTTACATCTAGGTCAACTAGAAGTAACCGCCGAACCTGGTCTTGGGTCCTGCTTTAGATTGACTATTCCGAAACGTCACGACATTACAGAGTTTGAATCACCTCTACCTCTTGAAATTCTAAAATCCTAGTTATCAACAATTAGTTCCTCTAAGGGGAAAACAACTTTCAATACATCAAGACTCTTTAAGTGAAGAAAATTCTTAATTTAGTTTTTCCAACTCCATGTGTTCTTTGTGTCAAACTCGGCGCACCACTTTGTGTTTCCTGTCAGCAAAGCTTTGTGGCCCACAAAATTAGGTTTGAAATCCTTGGAGTTTTAGGTTTTGCTAGCACTCAATACAGCTCAGATGCTGCTGTGATTGTGAACTCAGTAAAAGAAAAGGGAATTACAAGTTTGATTCCATTTGTTGCTGAGTTAATAGTGCCTTACTGGCCAGCCGAATTATTTAAGCCGATACTGGTGCCAATACCTTCATCGCCTTCGAATACTAAAAAACGGGGCTTCTCTCATACTTCGATAATGGCGAGAGCTTTGGCTAGGAGAGTACCTGGTGCTGGCTATCGAGAGCTATTGAAGTCAGCTCGGGTGAGATTGGATCAGGTGGGGCTGAGTCTTAATGAACGAATTAAGAACCTTGAAGGAGCCTTTAGGGCAGATTTGAGGGGATTTCATGACAGGGCCAGACCTGTGGTTTTGGTTGATGATGTCCTGACCTCTGGGGCCACTATGGCTGAGGCCATAGCCTGCCTGAGAGCTAATGGGGTTGAGGTAGCTGGTTTCTTCGTATTTGCAAGGGCTGGAGCGCATGAGCCCAGTGTTTACAAGGGCAGAAGGCCCCATGGTTCGCAGTCTAAGATTGAGTAGAAACCCCCTAAGAGTGTTTGGAGTTAACCTTGGCATCAATAATTGATCGTCTACTAAGAGCCGGTGAAGGCAAGATTCTTGCCAAATTGAGAGCGATAGTTGTCCAAGTCAATGGCCTAGAGGAGAGCTTCGTTGCCCTCAGCGATGAAGACTTACTGCACGAGACAGCCTCTCTAAGAGAGCGCTATGTTGCGGGAGAGACACTAGACGATCTTTTGCCTGAAGCCTTCGCAGCAGTTAGAGAAGCGTCAAGAAGAACCCTAGGTATGCGCCACTTCGATGTTCAGCTAATGGGTGGAGCTGCACTTCACTTCGGAAATATCGCTGAAATGAAAACCGGTGAAGGTAAGACCCTAGTTGCAACTCTTCCTGCTTATTTGAACGCAATTGCAGGTCGCGGAGTTCACGTAGTTACAACCAACGACTACTTGGCTGAGTACCAGGGTGAACTTATGGGTCGTGTTTTCAGAACCCTAGGTATGTCAACCGGAATTATTCTTTCTGGCCAGAGCCCAGAAGTTAGAAGACAGCAGTATCTTTGCGACATTACATATGGAACTAACAACGAATATGGGTTCGACTACCTGCGCGACAACATGGCGCAGAGTGCTGGTGAAATTGTCCAGCGTGAACACTTCTTCGCAATCGTTGACGAGGTTGACTCGATCCTTATTGATGAGGCTAGAACTCCTCTTATTATTTCTGGACCGTCAGGTGGTGAAGCGAACCGCTGGTTCGGTGAGTTTGCAAAGATTGCCGAAAAGCTTCAGCCAGTTATTGACTACGAAGTTGACGAGAAGAAGCGCACCGTCGGAATCTTAGAGCCAGGTATTACCAAGGTTGAAGATTACCTAGGTATCTCAAACCTCTATGAGGCAGCTAACACTCCACTGATCTCTTTCCTAAACAATTCATTGAAGGCAAAGGCACTTTTCAAGCGTGACAAGGATTACGTCGTCATGAAGGGTGAAGTGCTAATCGTAGATGAGCACACCGGTCGTATTCTTGAAGGCCGCAGATACAACGAAGGTATGCACCAAGCTATTGAAGCTAAAGAAGGTGTTGCTATCAAGGCAGAGAACCAGACTCTAGCCACTGTTACTCTGCAGAACTATTTCCGTTTATACAAGACCTTGTCAGGTATGACTGGTACAGCCGCTACTGAAGCAGCTGAATTCATGAGCACATACAAGCTCGGTGTTGTTCCAATTCCAACCAACAAGCCGATGATTCGTATTGACCAGTCCGATCTGATTTATAAGAACGAAGCAGTCAAGTTCGCGATGGTTGTTGAAGACATTGCAGCGCGTCACGCAACTGGACAGCCAGTCTTGGTTGGTACCACAAGCGTTGAGAAGAGCGAGTATCTGTCTAAGCTCCTTTCTAAGCGCGGGGTTCGTCACGAGGTGCTAAACGCTAAGAACCACGCTCGAGAAGCCTCTATTGTGGCTCAAGCAGGTCGACTAGGCGCTGTCACGGTTGCTACCAACATGGCTGGTCGTGGAACTGACATCATGCTCGGTGGTAACTCTGAGTACCTAACCTTTGAGGCTTTGGCTAAGAAAGGCTTTGACTCTGTTGAGAAGCCAGAAGAATATGAAGCAGCTTGGGCAGAGACTTATGAGAAGGTCAAAGAGCAGGTTGCTGAAGAGGCAGCCAAGGTTGTTGCTGTTGGTGGTTTGTATGTTCTAGGAACAGAGCGTCACGAGTCTAGACGTATCGACAACCAGCTACGTGGTCGTTCAGGTCGTCAGGGTGACCCAGGTGAATCTCGTTTCTACCTCTCACTAACCGATGATCTAATGCGTCTATTCAACTCAGGTGCAGCTGCTGCTCTAATGAACAGAAGCAACATTCCTGATGACATGGCTATCGAGTCAGGAGTTGTAAGCAAGGCTATTGCTAGCGCTCAGTCACAGGTTGAAGCAAGAAACGCTGAAACCCGTAAGAACGTTTTGAAGTATGACGATGTGCTAAACCGCCAGCGTGAAGCGATTTACTCTGACCGCAAGCTGATTCTCAGTGGTGATGACCTAACCGGTCGCGTTGATTCATTCTTGGAAGACGTCATCACAAACATCGTTGATTCTCAGATTGTTGAAAACGCTGGAACAGATTGGGACCTTGAAGCTCTTTGGGCTGATATCAAGACCATCTATCCAATTGGCATCACAGTTGAAGAAGTACTTGCTGAAGCTGGAACACGTTCTAGATTGACCAAAGCCTGGTTAGCAAGAGAAATTCTTGCTGATGCACGAATTGCTTATGCGAAGCGTGCAGAGACTGTTGGTGAAGTTGCCATGCATGAATTAGAGCGTCGTGTTGTTCTTTCCGTTGTTGATAGAAAGTGGCGCGATCACCTTTACGAGATGGATTACCTGAAAGAAGGTATTGGTCTTCGTGCGATGGCTCAGCGTGATCCACTGGTTGAATACCAGCGTGAAGGCTTCAACATGTTCACTCAGATGATGGGTGCTATTAAGGAAGAAGCTATTGGCTTCCTGTTCAACCTAGATGTTCAGGTTGAACAGGCACCACAACCACCACTCAAGAACCTAACCTTCTCAGCTCCTTCCGAAGAGGG
>JAULUM010000008.1:0-2901 GCA_032111565.1 Rhodoluna sp.
GAATCCAGCAAACAGGCCGAAACTAATGCTTGCTCCAGATCTTGAAACGCCAGGAATCACAGCGAGAGCTTGACCCAGACCAAACCCTAATGCTGAGTTGAAAGTCATGTCCTTAATTTCTTTTTGTCTCTTGCCGTAGTGATCGGCAAGGAACAAGATGATGGCAAAGATGATCATGGTGAATGCAACTACCCAAAGTGTTCTAACCGTCTCTTGGATGAACTCTCTAAGTGCATAACCAATAACTCCGACCGGTATGGATGCGAAGATGACCAGCCAGGCCATCTTGTAGTCAGCATTGTCTCTCGCTGAAGAATTGAACAAGCCTTTGAACCAAGCTTTGAGCAATCTCGCGATGTCTTTGGCGAAGTAAATCAAGACAGCAGCTTCAGTACCCAACTGAATAGTTGCGATAAATGCTGTGGTGGCTGAGTTCTTGTCTGATAGCCCAGGAACTTGCATTAGCTCAGAGGCAATTTGAACGTGAGCGCTTGATGAGACAGGAAGGAATTCTGTGAGGCCTTGAACTATTCCTAGAATTATTGCTTCTAGGAAATTCATGACCAGTCTTCGTCGTCTTCCGCTAACTCCATTGGAAGAACTTCACCAAACTGATCAGACACGGCTTCTTCGTAGTCCATAAAGGCTGTCTTTAGGTGTTCGTATGTGGCAATGACCGCAGGGTCATCACTTCCCCTACCGCTAGATATCGCCTCGTAATGTCTTTCGAGTGCAGCTATCAAACTGTTCAGAGTGTTACGCGCTTCAGCCATAACTCAAAACTACTCCTGCTTGGACTATTTGTCATGAACTTAGGGCCCAAAGTCTTTTAAGGTATTCGTAGTAACATTTAGAACTGGTGCACATAACAGAGCACCAAAACTCAGTCCGGGTGGCGAAATGGTAGACGCGCTAGCTTGAGGTGCTAGTCCTCGCAAGGGGGTAGGGGTTCAAGTCCCCTTTCGGACACGTAGTTTGAGACAGCTACGACAGAGCCTCGATGAATACATCGGGGCTCTGTTTACATTTGGCCCATAGTTGTTTAATGTCTGTCATAAATTCGATTCACGATACATAATCAAGATAAGTAGACATAGATAGGAGGCAGATATGCGCTCTCTCAAAGGGTTTGCATTAGCAGGCCTTGTTCTGTGTCTTACCTCGTCTGGCTGGGCTCAAGGGACAACTCCCCCTAATAGATATGTTTCCCTGCTTATCCAAGACGCCGGTGGTTACACCACTCAGGAGTATGCATTCTCTAGAACCCCAACAGTTTTGTATAGCGATGGCCTTTTGATCGTGCCAATCAAATACCAAAATATGAAATATCCAGGACAGTTCGTGACAGGATTCTTACAAAAGCGAGAGCAACCCGCGGTTAAGAGAATTCTGGATTCAGCTAGAAAGGTGAATCTCATGAATCCAAAATTTGATTGGGGTAAAACTTTGATCGTAGATGTTCCCGACACGACCTTCATCACACAAACATCCCCAAAGGGACATCAATCGAGAGTTTCAATATTTGCGCTTGGTTATGCTGACGATGTTCGGCCTAAATCAAAACTCGATGCCCGCAGAGCTGTATCAAAGTTTAGGGACAAGGTCGAATCATTTAGCTCCGAGTACATGTGGACAAAGTCCCGTCCAACAATCTGGAAACCTTCTAAGTGGCTTTACATGGCAACCCTAGCCGAAGTAGATCCAACTTTTACAAAGGTTCACAAGTGGATTGGTTCAAAGCCACTTCAGGCGACTAGTTCATGTATGGAAATGACTTCCGCGGAGAATCTGAAATTCAATTCGCTTTTACCGAAGTTGGATTCTGCATCAAGGTTCAACTCCAATGGCAAGACATGGCTTGTCACAGTCCGCCCTCTATTTCCGCATGAAACTGGATGTCAGTCAATAATCAACTAGTTCAAGTTGTAAACTGCTCCTTAATGTATCAAATCGAAAACCCTGATTTTTCACATGCCGCCCAATATTCTTTGGAAGTGGCACGTGAGCGCATCGCTGGCAAGAAATTGTTTGTTCTAACCGGTGCTGGCCTTAGTACTGACTCCGGAATCCCCGACTATCGAGGCCAAGGTAGGGTCGCTAAGCACCCGATGACTTATGACACCTTCATGGGCTCAGAGCTTGCCCAGAAAAGATATTGGGCTAGAAGTTATGTCGGTTGGTCCAGAATTGCGTCTGCCCTTCCTAATCCAGGTCACCTAGCCCTTGCTAAAGCTGAGGCACAGGGAAAACTTCAAGCTCTAGTCACTCAGAACGTTGATGGTTTGCACCAAGAAGCAGGAAGCCAGAACGTTATTGACCTGCACGGCAGATTAGATCGAGTTATCTGTATGGGTTGTAGAGATTCCATCTCACGAACTGATATGGATGAAATGCTGCAGCAATTGAATCCTGATATCCGCAAAGATGAGTCAGTTGAGTTCACACCTGACGGTGATGCTGAGGTCGAAGGAACAGAGAATTTCATAGTGCCAAGCTGTAGATCTTGCGATGGTGTTTACAAACCAGATGTAGTCTTCTTCGGTGAATCGGTTCCTGTAACTCGCGTGGAAACTTCTATTGCTTTATTAGAGCAATCAGAAGTTCTTCTAGTTGCAGGAACCTCACTAACTGTAAACTCCGGCTATCGCTTCGCCAAGCTTGCAGCGAAGACTCAAAAGCCAATTATTGTCGTAAACATGGGACCTACTCGGGCAGATGATTTTGCAAACGCAAAGATTGAGGCAAACACCTCCCTTGCTCTAGAAAGGCTTCTCGTTGACTGAAACAATTCTTGGTTTACTTCGCCATGGACAAACTGATTGGAACCTCGAAGGCCGCTACCAGGGGCAAAGTGATGTGCCGCTAAATGCCACCGGGTTGGCGCAGGCCCACGCCCTGGCT
>JAULUM010000008.1:2911-7947 GCA_032111565.1 Rhodoluna sp.
GGACAAACTGATTGGAACATCGATCTAAGGCTCCAGGGTTCAACTGACATTCCTTTGAATGAAACTGGTAAAGAACAGGCCAGGCAGGCAGCACTTGCTTTGAATCCTGAGGATTGGGATCTGATAGTTGCCTCTCCTTTATCAAGAGCTAGAGACACAGCAGAAATAATTGCTAAGGAACTTGCAATGAATGTTGTTATTGTTCCTGAACTGATAGAAAGATCATTTGGTGCTGCTGAAGGTCTAGATCACGCTTCGTGGAGAAAACTTTATGAGAGCCACGTGCCAATCGAAGGTCTTGAGTCATTAGAAGACCTAAGAGCCAGAACTCATCTTTTACTCGATCTAATTGCCAATGAATACTCAGGTCAACGCGTGCTAGCTGTTTCTCATGGAGCATTCATCAGAAAAGTATTGACGATTGTCACCGACGGTGAACTTCCAAGAGAAGGCGAAAGGCTCAGTAACGCCTCTCTAAATAAGTTCATGCACGCAGATAACCTCTGGACACTAACCGAATACAAGCCAGAACCGTTATCGCTCTAGTCGTTTAAACTGCTCAAGTAGAGCATCAGCTGACTTGCTCCAGTCAAACTCTTTGGCTTGAACCAGTGAAAGTTTAGATTTCTCTGACCAGATCTTTTCCTCATCAATAGATAACACTGCGTTTGAGAAACTTGCTGGCGAATCAGGATTAAAGAAGGTTCCCGCCGAACCGGCAACCTCGTTGAAAATCTCGAGTTCCGAAACCACTACTGGCGTTCCTAGTTGCATGGCCTCAACCAAGGGTATGCCAAAACCTTCGTCTTTGCTGGCTGACACCAAAGCAAAGCTGGTCATCAACAAGTTCTTGTATTGCTCGTCTGTTACGCCGTTGTGAAAGACAAGGTTTGCGCCTACCTGTCGAGCAAGTTTCTCGTAAGCGCCTTTCTGTGTCTCAGAGATTCGGCTCAGTAAATGAAGAGTGAAACTAGCAAGCAACCCGGATCCCCTGATTAGGGTTTCAACATTCTTATAAGGCATGAATGAGCCTATGTAAAGAAGATTCTTTGATTCTGCCTTCTCACGAACTGGCTGGATGTCCACCTTCTCTGGCGCGTTGTAAACAACAACCACTTCTCTCTTGGTGAGGTGGTGTTTAGCCATGAGTATTTTTGTTGCTCTTGAGACTGTGGCAATCGCATCAGCACGATTAAGCAACCATCGTTGAGGTTGGTAACTCAAGTGGTAAAGACGCCAGATGATACGCACCATTAGGTTGAGATCTTGTGGCGGCTTGCGGTGTCTGTAGTAAATCAAGTCGTGAAGAGTTAGAACAAGCTTGTATTTTCTCCCCCAACTTCCCATGACTTGCATAGGAGAAAACACATGGGTTGCTCCAAGACGATTTAGCTTTCTAGCAATGAACAACTCCAAAGGTGACTGAGGGTCATTCAGCAAAACATACTCAATTCCAGTCGGCAAAAAATCAAGCTGCCGCAGATCGTGAATGATTGCCACTAATCGTACTTTTTCACGAAGAGCCTTTGCCATTTCTGCACTGAATCGACTAATGCCATCGTGCCTATCCGTTCTAATGAACCTGGCATCAAAGTGCAGAGTTTTCATAATTAGTGCTTCTTTGCAAAGAACTTGTTCATTACCCCGACAGCTTCTTCAGCTGCTTCATAGTGAACCAGATGACCGCATCCTTTGATCTCATGGACCTCAGCGTTATCCATGGTCGCAGCAAACTCATAGACAGCAGACACAGGAGTAATTTCATCTAGTTCAGCAGCAATCAGCAGAACAGGCTTATTTATTTCCTTCACGTAAGGTGTAACAACGTTTCCGGTTGAAGCCAGATACGCCTCCCAGACAACCTGTGAGTTAGCAAAACTATTGAAGTGTGTGCGATGCTGCTGCTTAACCCACTTGCGCAGAGTCTTATCCTTTGACTTAGTTGTATAAGCAGACATTGAATCAACTAACAGGTATGTCTTTGTCATTCGGTTTCCAATAACCTCTGGAACAATATGGGCAACCCAGTAGTAGAACTTGACAAACTCCAATAGGAACTTGGAAACTCCAACAATTCGTCCACCGGCAACAGGATTTACTAAAACAATTTTTTCAAATAGACCTAATTTGGCTTCAGTAGCACTGACAACTAATGTTCCAAAAGAATGTCCAACTACCAGAGGATTCTCTAGTTTTATCTCCTTAAGGAACGCTTTAAACCAAATTGCATAAGACTCAAGAGAGTGCTCTACTTTTAGGGCATCCGATGTTCCAAATCCAGGAAGATCTGGTGCGTATATGTTGAAATCAGTTAGTCCACCAGCGAATGACTCGAGACCGTGGTGATCTCCTCTGTAACCGTGAACTAGAACTAAGTTCTTAGCGGTTTTGGTATCCCCTGTAGTTGCTGGATAAAGCCAGTAGTTGGCGTTAATCCCGTCAATTGAGACGCTTTTAGGTTCCGCTCTTTTTCGAGCTTCTGAAGTCAATTCAGCGGAAGATCTCACGTTGCACCTCCGATGCCCTATGTCCTTTGACAATTCTAACCAATAAGCAAGAGCCTGCCCCAGTTCAGCTTGCGCTTCAATGTCCGCTGCTCCAAGTAGTCTTTTGCTGTGAATGACTCAAACAAACTGAAGCTACCAAGTTGGCTAGACACGATTGCTGTCTTTGATACAGAAACCACCGGCCTCAATCTTTCTGAAGACAGAATTGTGACCGCTGCACTGCACCGAATGAATGCTGACGGTGAGGTTCTACCCGGTGGATTTGATTGGGTTCTGAACCCGGGCATCCCTATTCCAGAGATTGCCAGCAAGGTGCACGGTTTCTATGACAAGCACGTCGCCGCAGCCATGCCAGCGGCAGTTGGTGTTCCTCAGATAGTTGAAGCAATCAAGCAGTGCTTTGCAGAAGGCATTCCAGTTTTGGCCTACAACGCTGCCTACGACTTCACAATCTTGCACTACGAGGCACTTCGTAACGGTGTTGCGCCTCTTGAGTTTGGTGCTGTAATTGATCCGCTAGTTATTGATAAAACGATCGACAAGTATCGCAAGGGCAAGAGAAACCTCGCTGCTGCCGCTGAAAGGTACAACGTGGATTTGGTTTCGGCACATACAGCCAAAGACGATGCAGTCGCAGCAGGTCACGTGGGGCTTGCGATGTTGAGATACTTCTATGCTCAAGAAAAACCAGTTGTGCCTTTCCCAGAAACCGCCATTGACCTTCACCAGAAGCAAGCAAAATGGGCTGATGAGATTGAGGCCAGTTTCGCTAAGTGGCGTCAGCAGGATGTACCTGACTACAAGCCAGCATTTGGTTGGCCAGTCAAGCAGAAGGATTAAAGAAAAATGGACCTCGATTGAGGCCCATTTTCACTTGTAATCAGATTAGTTCTGAGTACCAAAATTCTTGTAACGCTCGTTGAACTTCTCAACACGACCAGCTGAGTCCATGATTCTCTGCTTACCTGTGTAGAAAGGGTGAGACTCTGAAGAGATTTCAACGTCGAATACTGGGTAAGAGTTTCCGTCTTCCCACTCAATGGTCTTGCTGCTAGTTACGGTTGAGCGAGTTAGGAATGATACTCCTGATGCTAGATCGCGGAATACAACTGTCTCGTACTTTGGGTGGATGTCAGCCTTCATGAGAAAACTCTTTCAATTCAAAGGGATGGAGTGCTCTTGGCACGCTTCTAAGACTACACCAAATGTTGGCTAGTTTGCCAGTGGTTATTTGGCTCGAACTGAGAATCTGCCTGCCTGGAAGGCCACTTCTAGCTGCAAACCGTAGGCTTCGCTGAGCTTCTCGGTGGTCAGAGTGTGGTTTATAGGCCCGCTGGCAATGATTCTGCCTGCGTTTAGAACTAGAGCATGGGTAAATCCAGCTGGAATCTCCTCAAGGTGGTGGGTGACCATGATTATTGCTGGAGCTTGTGGATGTGAGGCATAGCCACTGAGAATCTTGATGGTTGACTCTCTAGAGCCAATGTCTAGGCTGGCAACAGGCTCGTCTAGAAGCAAAAGCTCAGGATCAGGCATCACTGCTCTGGCTATTTGAACTCTCTTCTTTTCCCCATCGCTCAATGTTCCAAAAGGTCTATCTGCATAATCACTCAGATGCCATTCGGTTAGAACTCGTCTTGCTCTTCTCTCATCGACATCTTCGTATTTTTCTTTGAATCGACCTGTGACAGCGTATGAAGCGGTCATTACGGCGTCAAGAACTGTCTCTGAGTTTGGAATACGGCTAGCTATAGCGGTGGATGCAAAGCCGACTCGAGTCCTCAAATCAAATACGTTTATCTCCCCTAAAGCTTCTCCTAGAACCGAAGCTAAACCTGAGGTTGGCTGCAACTGAGCTGCTGCAATCTTGAGCAGAGTAGTCTTTCCTGCTCCGTTTGGTCCAACAATTACCCAGCGTTCACTGTCTTGAACAGTCCAATTGATGTTGTCCAGGATGGTCTTACCTGATCGATTAACGACAACGTTTTTGAGAGCCAGCACTTCATTCATATGTTTTCAGCCTAAGGTATCGATAAATTATGACGCTCTATGACACACAAAGGACAAGCTCAGCGCTTGGCAAGAGGTTTAGGCATTAAGGTTTCTTTATGGAGCAAAGCCCTCGACTACTAGTCATACTTGATGTTGACTCGACGCTCATTGAGCAAGAGGTGATTGAGTTGTTGGCTGATTGCGCTGGCAAAAGAGCAGAGGTTGAGGCTGTTACAGAAAGGGCTATGTCTGGTGAATTAGATTTCACAGCCAGCCTAAAAGCCAGAGTCAGTCACCTAAAAGGTTTACCAGAGAGCGTTATTGCCGAAACTTTGGCCAAGTGCACAGTTACCAAAGGTGCACACAAGTTAATCGAAGCAGTTCAGGCTAAAGGCGGAAAAGTTGGAGCTGTGTCCGGCGGCTTCTCACAACTTCTAGATCCATTAGCTCTGACACTAAAACTAGATTTTCATCGAGCGAATCAACTAGAGATTGTTGATGGAATTTTGACCGGTGATGTTATTGGAACCATCATTG
>JAULUM010000009.1:0-7773 GCA_032111565.1 Rhodoluna sp.
TAGAGCCTGAACTTCGCCACGGTCTGAGAAAGCTGCTACGAACTCTCCACCACCAAGTGCTGGCTTGTTCTCTGCTGATGTACCTGGGAAGTAGAACACTGAGATTCCGTTTGCCTTTGATGTGTCTGTAGGCTCAACGATTTCTGCTCCGTGGTCTGCAGCTAGGATTCCACCAATGAATGATGCCTGACGGTGCATTGCACATGAACCATCAACGATTCCTGCTCCACCATCCTGGAATGTAGTAGTCGCGATTGACGCAACGTCACCAACGTAGTCAGGGTTCTTTAGGATCTTTCCTGCTTCAGCGATAGCTGTAGCTACAGCTGGGTCGTTGAATGGAATACCGTGGGTAACCCAAGCGTCATAGGTTTCTGCTGATGCGGTACGAAGCATGATGTCTTCCATCCAGTCAGTACCAACCCAACCGGTTGCTTCACCTGAACCGAAACCAGCACACCATGGCTGGATCTGTCCGTCTGCAGCAATCTGGTCAGATAGAGCTAGAAGCTCATCCCAAGTTGTTGGGATGGTGTAGTTGTTGTCTGCGAATACCTTCGGGTTGTACCAGACGAATGACTTCACGTTTGCACCTAGTGGAGCAGCGAAGAAGGTTCCGTCTACAGTTCCGTAGTTCTTCCAGTCTGGTGAGTAGTTAGCGTCAACTGATTCGCTCACCTTTGCAGATGCAGGAACTAGGCTGTCAGCAAACTTAGCTAGTAGACCTGGCTGTGGGAAGATCGCTAGATCTGGTGCAGTTCCACCCTCAACACGAACAGCAATCTGAGCTTCGAACTCCTGAGTACCGTTCCAGTTGACAGTGATTCCTGTACAACGCTCGAAGTCAGCGAATGACTCGACGAATAGATCAGCTTCTGGAGCAATGATGGTTGTGTATACCTCAACCTCAGTGCCTTCGAACCCCTTGTAATCTGCATAAGCATCACAGTTGCCGCTAGCGTCATCGCTTGCTGGCGCACAGCCTGCTAGGAACAACGTTGCAACGACTGCAGAAGCAGTAGCAGCTAGAACGCGCTTTGTCTTAAAGCTCATTAATTTCTCCTTGATAGTAATGGGCGAAGCGTAGGTTACGCTTCAGCAACAATATACGCCAAGATTCTTGGGAAAAACTTGAGAATTTCTCACACTGCGATAACGATTTACCTAATTCCTTGATTTGGCAAGGAATAAGGGTTTTAGCCCTATTTCAGGCTCGGGAGTGTTCCCACAGGCCTTAGTTGGCCTTGATAAATCCAATACGGTCATAGACCTTAGCTAGTGTGTCTTCGGCTACAGTTCTAGCCTTATCTGCTCCGGAGGCTAGCAGTTTATCTAGCTCCGTCGGGTCGCTCATTAGTTCATTCGCTCTATCTCTAATAGGGCCTAGAGCATTGATAACAACATCCGCTACTTCACCCTTTAGGACTCCGTATCCAGCACCTTGGAATCTGTCTTCCAGAGAAATTAGAGATTCACCGCTAATAGAAGAGTGAATAGATAAGAGGTTAGAAACACCTGGTTTGTTCTCCCAATCGACTCTGATGCTTGCATCCGTGTCTGTGACAGCACTCTTGATCTTCTTCATGATGGTTGAATCATCATCCATTAGGTTCACAAGACCCTTAGGGTCAGCTGCTGACTTAGACATCTTTGCTGTTGGATTTTGTAAGTCATAAATCTTCGCAGTTTCTTTGAGTATGTGAGCCTCAGGGATTGTGAAGGTTTGCCCAAATCTTGTGTTGAATCGTTCTGCTAGATCGCGAGTTAGTTCAAGGTGTTGTCTTTGGTCTTCACCAACTGGAACTGCCTTCGGTTGGTAAAGAAGAATGTCTGCAGCCTGAAGAATTGGGTAAGTGAATAGTCCAACAGATGCAGATTCGCTACCTGCTTTTTGTGATTTGTCCTTGAACTGAGTCATACGGCTTGCTTCACCGAAACCGGTAATGCAGTTAAGGACCCAAGCTAGTTCAGCGTGAGCTGGCACATGGCTCTGCACGAATAGCGCTGAGTCCTGAGGGTTAATTCCTGCTGCAATATATTGAGCAGCTGTTCTTCTGGTGTTAGTTCTAAGTTCGTTAGGGTCTTGAGGGACTGTGATGGCGTGCAGATCAACAATTACATAGAAGGCATTGAAGTCTCTTTGCATATTGACCCAGTTAACGAGAGCTCCAAGGTAGTTACCTAAATGCAGAGAAGACGCACTCGGCTGCATGCCGCTTAGAAGATTCGCTTTGCCAGTCATGTTAGATAGCGTACTCAACAACAACAGGGGAATGGTCAGTAAAGCGGGTGTCGTAGCTAGCTGCTCTGTGAACCTTATAGTTTGAAGCAACCTTGGCAAGCTTCGGGGTGGCTAGTTGGTAGTCGATTCTCCAGCCGGTATCAGTATCAAAGGCCTGACCTCGATAACTCCACCAGGTGTATGGGCCTGGCACATCAGGGTGCGCAGCTCTACCTAAATCAACCCACCCTTGTTTATGCATCCAGGTATCAAAGTAAGCACGTTCTTCAGGTAAGAACCCTGCGTTTTTGAGGTTACCCTTCCAGTTCTTGATGTCCAGTTCTGTGTGACCGACGTTGAGATCGCCAACAACAACTACCAGACCGTCTTCTTTTCTAAGTTCAGCCATCCTCTTGGTCATGGCATCTAGGAACTTGTATTTCTCTATCTGCTTAGGGGTATCAACTTCTCCAGAGTGAACATAGGTGCTGATAACAGTTACTGTCTTGGTCTTGATCTTGAAATCAACCTCTAGCCAGCGACCAGCACTATCAAAGCTCTTAGGGCCAAGTGTAGTTCTTGATGCTGCTGCTGGAAGTTTAGAGACAATAGCCACTCCAGCTCTTCCCTTAGATGAAGCGTTGTCGTGAAGGATGTGCCACTTGGTGCCATCGTTCTGCTGCTCTTGGATTGCTTTGAAGATCTCTTCTAAATCTGTAGTTTCAGCCCTAACTTCTTGAAGGGCAATCACATCTGGGGAGTGCTCAACAACCCACTCGGCAAAGCCTTTCTTGAAGGCGGCTCTAACGCCGTTGACGTTGATGGTTACTACGGAGAGATTAGTTGGCATGGGACAAGTTTAAGGTCATCTTAGACTTGTCGGGTGAGTGAACGCGTATTAGTAGGTGCAGGTGTTGGCACCGGTGTATCTATTGCCAGTGCGTTCATCTATAGAACTGACAAATATGTGCCCTGGGATAGTGAAGCCCTAGGTAGTACCAGGGGGCTACTAGCCATCAAGGCAGCTTTAGCTGAAGTTGCTAAAGAGATAGATAAGGCTAGGGAATCAACCGATGAAGAATCGGCGGATATCCTTGATGCTCTGAAGCTGGTTTTGGAAGATGAATCGTTGATGGAAAACATCAAGGTTCGTTTGGCTGATGGGGCTAACTCTCAGCGTGCAGTTATAGGAGCTTTCAAATCAGCGGCTCAGGCTCTATCTCAACTTGGCGATTATTTTGCTGAGAGATCAAATGACATTGTCGAACTAGGTGAAAGAGTCATTGACAAACTAAATGGCAAACAGGATTTGCTGTGGCCAAGTGAACCTTTTGTTTTAGTAACCGATAACCTAGGCCCTTTAGAAATGGTCAAACTACAGAGCAGTTCGATAGTTGGGTTGGTAACCAGTCTGGGTAGCCCAACTTCACATACCTCGATCTTGGCCAGAGGTATGAACCTGCCAACAGTTGTCTCTGTCAGTGGAGCTGAGTTTATTCAGGCAGGGGACAAGTTGATTGTTGATTCCTCAAGCGGACAGGTATTTGTGAAGCCTGATGAAATTGAAATTGCTCAATACATAAATGCCGTTGCCGATAAAACGCAAGAGACTGTTGATGTTGATTCACTTGAACTTCCGGTGAAGTTGTATGCCAACCTAGGCTCAAGTTCAGAAGGAGCTGCTGCTCTATCATTCGGAGCACAGGGTGTCGGGTTATTTAGAACAGAGCTTTTGTTCCTTGGGGAGAAGGCCGCACCTTCGCTGGAAACTCAAGTGTTGGAATACTCAAGACTTCTCGATCAGTTCCCTAACCAGGTAGTAATTGTTCGAGTCCTTGATTTGGATACCGATAAGCCGTTACCTTTCCTAAAGCTCACTGAAACAGGTAAGTATGCCAATAGAGGATTCCAAGCACTGCTTGCTAATCCAGAGGCACTTATTACTCAACTAACTGCTCTGTCTCTTGCGGCTCAGAGGCATCCTCAAGCGAAATTATGGGTGATGGCTCCTATGGTCTCAAAAGCAGATCAAGCAGTTCAGTTTGTTGAGATGGCGAAGAAGTTAGGCCTAGAAACAGTTGGAGTGATGATTGAGGTTCCTGAAGTTTGTGAACCCGAAGTATTAGAGCAAATAGTAGAGGTAGTTGATTTTCTAAGCATTGGAACAAATGACCTTACCCAATACACCTTGAACCAAGATCGTTTAGGTTCCACTCAAGCACTTTCCATGGTCAGGGAACCAGAAGTTCTTGAACTGATTCGACGTGTTGCAGATTTTGCTACGAAGTCAGGAAAGCCTCTCGGTATTTGTGGAGAAGCAGCTAGCGATTATGAATCAGCAAAGTTGTTTATTGAATATGGGGTTAGTTCACTATCGCTTTCTCCAGCTTTGATTCCAGGATTGGCTAGAGAACTTAGCTCTTGATAGTTACGTAGACCATCTTCTTTTCTACGCTCACTGTGTATCGGGTTAGCGCTCTTCTTGCAGGACCTCTCTTGACAGCTCCTGTAGTAGTGTCAAACATTGCTCCGTGCGCTTGGCAGATGAGGTTTCTACCTTCGATTTTGTTCACTGCAAAGCCTTCGTGTGTGCAGCGTTGGTCGAATGCTCTAAAAACTCCAACCTTAGGTTGGGTAATCAAAACCATTGACTTTCTGCCAGGGATACGGAAAGAACTGCCACCACCAACTTTGATGTCCTTAGTTGCACAAATTTTATATTTCTTTGAAGCAGCTTCCGCACTTGAAGCAAGAGATGCCAGTCCGATTGATCCTGCTGCAACAGCAAGTCTTGTGAAAAAGTTTCTTCTAGTTAGGCCTACTCTGGACTCCTTAGGCTCAGCGTTCTCGTCATGAGCTGGGCAGGAGTTGAATTCGGGCATATTTAAAGAATAAGCAGGCCCTGAAAACAAGGCCTGCTTATTTGAGTATCTTTTAGATAACTCTCAGGTGTTATCTGCGTCCACGAAGAACGGCTTGCTTCACTTCAGCAATAGCCTTGGTAACTTCAATACCTCTTGGGCAAGCTTCGGTGCAGTTGAAGGTGGTGCGGCAACGCCAGACACCTTCTTTATCGTTCAGGATGTCTAGGCGAACCTCGGCTGCTTCGTCTCTTGAGTCAAAGATGAAGCGGTGAGCGTTCACGATAGCCGCTGGGCCAAAGTATTGGTTGTCAGTCCAGAACACTGGGCAAGAGGTAGTGCAGGCAGCACACAGAATGCACTTGGTGGTGTCTTCAAAGCGGTCACGATCCTCAGGTGACTGAAGACGTTCAGCTGCTGGCTTGTCTGAAGCAATAAGGAAAGGCTTCACATCTCTATATGCCTGGTAGAAAGGCTCCATGTCGACAACAAGGTCTTTCTCAATCTTTAGACCTTTGATTGGTTCAACATAAATAGGTTGAGTGATGTCTAAATCTTTGATCAGAGTCTTACAAGCCAAACGGTTTCTACCATTGATACGCATTGCATCTGAACCACAAACACCGTGAGCACATGATCTTCTGAAAGTTAAACTTCCATCGATTTCCCACTTGATCTTGTGCAGAGCATCAAGAACACGGTCGGTGCCATACATGGTGACATCGAAGTCTTGCCACTTCGGCTCTTCATCTGTTTCAGGATTGAAACGACGAACCATCAGAGTGACAGTGAAAGAAGGAATGACTCCAATTTCTTGAGTTTCCATAATTGCGCCCATTAGTACTTACGCTCCATTGGTTGGTAGTTAGTTATGACTACAGGTTTCCAGTCGATGTCGATCTCGTCACCGTTCTTGTATGCCATTGAGTGAACCATGAACTTCTCGTCATCACGTGATTCGAAGTCTTCACGGTAGTGACCGCCTCGGCTCTCACGTCTCTCACGTGCAGTGAAGGCAAGAACTTCAGCAAGGTCTAGCAAGAAACCAAGTTCGATTGCTTCAAGTAGATCTGTGTTGAATCTCTTTCCGCGGTCTTGAACCTGAATGTTCTCGTATCTAACGCGTAGCTCTTTAATCTTGTCTAGTGCCTCGTTTAGCGATTCTTCAGTTCTATAAACCTGAGCATTCTTATCCATGGTGTCCTGAAGTTCTTTACGGATGACCGCAATCTTTTCAGTTCCACGAGCGTTACGCATGTGTTCAATTAGCTTCACAGTTTCAGCAACAGCATCAGCTGGAACATCAACAAACTTTGCATCCTTGGCATATTCAACAGCGTAGATACCCGCACGCTTACCGAATACGTTGATATCAAGTAGTGAGTTGGTGCCTAGACGGTTTGCTCCATGCACAGAAACACATGCACACTCACCAGCAGCATAAAGACCTGGGACAACTGTGTTGTTGTCTCTTAGAACTTCAGCTTTGATGTTGGTTGGGATTCCGCCCATTGCATAGTGAGCGGTTGGGAATACTGGCACTGGCTCTGTGTAAGGCTCAACACCTAGGTAGGTTCTGGCAAACTCAGTGATGTCAGGAAGCTTGGCATCAATAACAGCAGGCTCTAGGTGAGTAAGGTCAAGAAGAACATAGTCCTTGTTAGGACCTGCGCCTCTTCCTTCACGCACTTCGTTAGCCATTGCACGAGCAACCATGTCTCTAGGAGCTAGGTCCTTGATGGTTGGAGCGTACCTTTCCATGAAGCGCTCACCTGAAGCGTTACGAAGGATCGCACCTTCACCACGAGCTGCTTCAGAAAGCAAAATACCGAGACCAGCAAGACCTGTTGGATGGAATTGGTAGAACTCCATGTCTTCTAGTGGAAGACCCTTACGGTAAATAATTCCAACACCATCACCAGTAAGAGTGTGAGCGTTTGAAGTCGTCTTGAAGATCTTTCCAAAACCACCGGTTGCAAAAACGATTGACTTACCTTGGAAGACGTGTAGGTCACCGGTAGCAAGCTCATAAGCAACCACAGCTGCAGGACGTTCTTCACCATCAACGGTGTTCATGACTAGGTCAAGAACATAGAACTCGTTGTAAAACTCGATACCCAACTTCACACAGTTTTGGTACAGGGTCTGGAGAATCATGTGACCGGTTCTGTCAGCTGCGTAGCAACTTCTTCTCACCGGTGCTTTACCGTGATCACGAGTGTGACCACCAAAACGACGCTGGTCAATCTTGCCATCAGGTGTTCTGTTGAATGGAAGACCCATGTTCTCAAGATCAATAACTGCTTGAACAGATTCTTTAGCAAGAATTTCCGCAGCGTCTTGGTCAACTAGGTAGTCACCACCCTTAACTGTGTCGAAGGTGTGCCATTCCCAAGAGTCCTCTTCAACGTTGGCTAGAGCTGCTGCCATTCCACCTTGAGCTGCACCGGTGTGTGATCGGGTAGGGAAGAGCTTTGAGATAACAGCAGTTTTTGCATGTGGACCAGCTTCAATAGCTGCACGCATACCAGCGCCACCGGCACCAACAATTACTACGTCGTACTGATAGTGATGAACTTTAACTTCAGACAATTTTTTCCTTACGGCTTACAAACGCCAGGTAGATAGCTTTCAACATCTGGATCGATGCACGGATCAAATGTGGTGATTACTAGAGTTCCTAGAATGATG
>JAULUM010000010.1:0-10257 GCA_032111565.1 Rhodoluna sp.
CGGCTCGTCGCATCCTGGGGCTGGAGTAGGTCCCAAGGGTTGGGCTGTTCGCCCATTAAAGCGGCACGCGAGCTGGGTTTAGAACGTCGTGAGACAGTTCGGTCTCTATCCTCTGCGCGCGCAGGAAATTTGAGAAGACCTATCCCTAGTACGAGAGGACCGGGATGGACTAACCTCTGGTGTGTCAGTTGTTCCGCCAGGAGCACCGCTGATTAGCTACGTTGGGGAAAGATAACCGCTGAAAGCATCTAAGCGGGAAGCTTGCTTCAAGATGAGATTTCCATGACTTCGGTCGAGAGGCTCGCAGTAGATTACTGCGTTGATAGGTTGGATGTGGAAGTGAGGACTAAAGACTCATGGAGCTGACCAATACTAATAAGCCAATAACTTGATAACAATTTTTTGTTCGCGTCCACTATGTGGTTCCCGAGATATGTTCGGGAATCTAAAGATCACACTTCACTGTGTGTCAACGATTCACATAACTCAATAGTGTTTCGGCGGCCATAGCGAGAGGGAAACGCCCGGTTACATTCCGAACCCGGAAGCTAAGACTCTCTGCGCCGATGGTACTGCAAGGGGGACCTTGTGGGAGAGTAGGTCACCGCCGGACTTATTTTAGAAAAATGGCCACCTTGGATTCAAGGTGGCCATTTTTTGTTTAACAGACATGTTTTAATTGTTCTTAGGAGACATGATGAACGATAAACCAGCACCAAGAGACCGCAGAAGCTCAGGCGGGGACGATAGGCGTAAGCCACCAGGAGCTGAGCTGCGTAGTGGTGGGTCTCGTGAGTCCCGCCCTGAATGGCAGACTCGTGTAGCAACTCCTCGAGATGAGTTCGCTGCCAAGTCTCCTATGATCCCTGATGAGATCACTGAAACAGACCTTGAACTTGGAATTAGAGTTCAACTCAAGACACTAACTCCTGAGAACGCTGAAATGACAGCAAGACATCTAGCCATGGTGAGTTTGCTGCATGATCAAGATCCAGAACTAGCTCATTTGCATGCACTGGCTGCCGCTAAGCGCGCAGGTCGTATCGCAATTGTCCGTGAAACTCTAGGTGTTACTGCCTATCAGGTAGGCGATTATGGCCTAGCAATCAGAGAATTGACTACTTATAGACGTCTTTCTGGCTCAAACGACCAACTTCCGATAATGGTGGACTGTGAACGAGGGCTGGGAAGACCAGAAAAAGCGCTAGAACTAGCCAGATCTGTTGACCGAAACACCTTGCCTGTGCCAGTTCGCGTAAATCTAGCCATTGTTATGTCAGGTGCCAGATTAGACCTAGGCCAAAACGACCTAGCTTTGGCAGAGCTTGAGATCCCAGAATTAGATCCAACAAAAGTTTTCGAGTTTTCCACAAATCTCTTCCGCGCGTACGCCGATACCCTTATAATTGGGAACAGAGAAAGTGAAGCTAAGAAATGGTTTGATCTCGCAGATCGAGCAGAGCGACACTTCCTCGGGAATAAAAACCCCGAGAACGAGGTCTTCTCAGTAATTGAGGAGATTCAGATTCCCGAGGCGTCATCAAAACTGGACCGTCAATCAAAATCCCAGCATGAACACGGTACCAGGGCGCCTCGGGATTCTTTTAATTCCGATAGACCTCGCAGAGACTCATCTGACAAGCCTGGCGAGAAGCCAAAGCGTCCACCATTTAATTCAGGACCAAGAAACAGCGGCCCACCAGCAGGTGGATCAGGTCCAAGAGGTGGCGGTAAAGGTTTTGGTGGACCACCTAAGGGTAGAAGCCGAGGACCAGGTCGTGGTCGCTAACAAAATCTGGAATCAACATGATTTGTTGCTTGCCGATCTTGATGGTGTTGTTTACGAAGGCACAGTGGCAATAAAGAATGCTGTTGAAACAATTAATTCAATTGCTCAACAAAACATTCCAGTTGGCTATGTGACTAACAACTCATCAAGAAAACCAGAAACAATCGTTGAACAACTTTTAGATTTTGGTTTAGAGGCAAAGCCAGAGGACATTATTTCTTCAGGCCAAACTGCTGTTGAGCTTTTGCAAACCAAGATTTCAAGTGGAGCAAAAGTTTTAGTTGTCGGTGGAGATGGGCTTCGAGCGAGAGTGTCTACAGGAGGATTCGAAATAGTTTCCTCAAGTGATGACAAGCCAGAAGCAGTCATTCAAGGATTTGCGCCAGATGTTTCATGGAAAGATTTAGCAGAAGCTGCTTTCTCAATTCAAAACGGAGCCATTTGGGTTGCCACAAACAGCGACTGGACCCTTCCACAAGAAAAAGGATTGGCTCCAGGTAATGGAACTTTAGTTGGCGCTGTTCACACAGCAGTGGGACAGTTACCGATTGTTGCTGGAAAACCTGAGCCAGCTATTTTTCAAACAGCATTGAACTTATACAAGCCGGAGAGTGCAGTGTTTGTAGGCGATCGTTTAGACACCGACATTCTTGGCGCCAACCGAGCAGGCATAAAGAGCGCATTGGTGCTTACAGGTGTTTCCACTAGAAAAGATGTCCTAGCGGCTAAGCCTGAAGAGCGCCCTTACTACATCATCAGCAAACTCGATGAACTACTAGTTGACTATCAGGAACCTAGGCAAACTAAACGGGGCTTTAGTTGCGGTATGGCTAGTGTTGAATTACTAGGCGATAAAGTTTTAGTTACAGACGGTGATCCGCACTCCATTGAGGCACTGCGAGCAGCTTGTAACGTGATTTGGAATTCAGGAAAACATATTCACTTCCTGGATGTGCAGAGCGAACTATACGAAAAGAAGGCATAAATGAACGACAGGCTAAATGAACTTGAAGCTGAGCTAGCGAGAATCGCGGAGCTTAGTTTGGAAGATCAACCACAGGCTTTTGCTGATCTCAAGGCAAAGCTAGAGGCTCAACTTAACTCTGCATCAGACGAAACCAACGAGTAATCAGTTGGATCAAAACTCCACACGACTTGACGTCGCTCTAGTAGAGCGAGGTCTAGCCAGATCTAGAAATCAAGCCTCAAGTCTGATTGAGTCTCGTCGTGTCTTCATTGATGGGCGAGAGGCTAGAAAGTCATCTCAACCTGTTCCAGAAGCAGCAGAGCTTGTTGTTCTTGAAGCCATTGATTACGTTTCACGAGCTGGACACAAGCTTGCCGCAGCACTTGAAGAATTCAGAGAGATTGAAGTCGTCGGGCAAATTTGCTTAGACGTCGGCGCCTCAACAGGTGGTTTCACTGACGTACTATTGCGTTACGGAGCTGCCAAAGTTATTGCTCTAGATGTTGGACACTCTCAGTTAGCCGAATCTTTGGTTGATAACCGAATGGTGATCAACATCGAAAACTTCAACGCAAGAGACATGACCCAAGAGAACCTCCAGAAAGTCATCGGTTCAAGACTCGATCAGAAGATAACTGATAACACAATTTCTCTGGTAGTCGCTGACCTGAGTTTTATCTCCTTGACGCTGGTTTTGGCTCAGATGAGACAGGTAGCACCCAAGGCAAACTTCGTGCTTTTGATTAAGCCTCAGTTTGAAGTTGGTAAGAAGTCGCTAGATGCCTCAGGTATCGTCAATGACCACAGGCTCAGAGCCTCAGCCATCAGGCAAGTCCTAGATGAAGCCAAGGCTCAGGGCCTAAACATCCATGGTCTAATCAAGTCACCTTTGCCTGGAACCCACGGCAACGTTGAGTTCCTAGTATGGCTAAATTCTGTGGAGACTGACCACAGTACCGATTGGTCTGGCAGAATTGACGAACTAGCTAAAGAACGAGCTTAGAACAAGGAGGCAATTGGGATGAGTGCACCTAGATACATACTGTTAGTCGCCCATACCGGCCGACTTGAAGCAATCAATGCAAGCCAAGAAGCCATCGAGCAACTGGTTGCAGCTGAGCTAATCCCTGTTATGACCTCTGAGCAAATAGTCGAAATCAAGGAATTCCAAGCAAACAGAAATTCAAACAGTGATTTCCTTGCCAGTGTTCTTGAGCTAGGCGTTACCGTTCCTGAGAAGGACCTTGAACTAGTGATGGTTCTTGGTGGTGATGGAACTATTCTGAAGGCTGCTGAAGTTGTAAGGGAAACCGCAACACCTTTGATGGGCATCAACTTAGGCCACGTCGGATTCCTGGCCGAAAGCGAAAGAGAAGGCTTCTCAAACGCTGTTGCCAGAGTCGTTGATCGAGACTACCTAGTCAAAGAGAGATTGACCCTAGATGTTCGCGTCCTAGTTGGCGGCAAAGAAGTATTCAGAACCTGGGCACTAAACGAAGCAACAGTTGAAAAAAGTGCAGCAGAGCGCATGCTCGAGGTAATTGTTGAAATAGATAAGAAGCCGCTTTCAAGTTTTGGTTGCGATGGAATCATCATGGCAACACCAACTGGCTCAACCGCTTATGCATTTAGCGCTGGAGGGCCAGTAGTTTGGCCAAGTGTTGATGCGATGCTGATGGTTCCCCTATCAGCTCACGCTCTTTTCTCAAGACCCATGGTCATTAGCCCAAGATCTCTTTTAGCCGTTGAGGTTCTAGATCGTTCAGCTGGCACAGGTGTTCTTTGGTGTGATGGTCGCAGAACACATGACCTTCCAGTAGGTGCAAGAGTTGAAGTTTCTAAGTCAGCGAAGTCTGTCCGTCTTGCAAGATTGCGTCAAGGTCCATTCACTGATCGTCTTGTGAAGAAGTTTGCTCTACCTGTAACAGGCTGGCGTGGTCCAGACAGCTCAGAGCAAGGCGAATAAAAGTATTACAAAATGATAGAAGACATTTTTATTCGCGACCTTGGTGTCATTAGCGAAGCAAAACTTAACTTTCATCCAGGACTTACCGTCCTTACTGGTGAAACAGGCGCAGGTAAAACTATGGTGCTAACAGCACTAGGCCTGTTGCTTGGAGCCAGAGCAGATTCAGGAATGATTCGAGCAGGTTCTCAACAAGCCGTTCTAGAAGGACACTGGAAACTTAGCTCAGACAATCTTGCCATTTCTAAAGCAGAAGAGGCCGGTGCGCTGATCGAAGACGGTGAACTGCTTCTAGTTAGAAGTGTTGGAAGCGATTCAAGATCAAAAGCCGTAATTGGTGGAAGATCCGCACCAGTTGGTCTGCTCAATGAATTAGCCGAGCATCTAGTTGTCGTGCATGGGCAATCCGATCAAATTAGGTTGAAATCACCAGTGGCTCAGAGAGTTGCGCTAGACCGCTTCGCCGGCACTACACACCAGAATCTTTTTGCTCTCTACTGTGAATCATTCAACGCCTGGCGAAGTGCCAAAGCGCAACTCGAAGAAGTGCTGAAAAGCGATTCAACAAGAGCCTCCCAGATTGAAGAACTGACCGAAGCACTAAATCTTTTAGAAAAACTAGCCATCAAACCTAACGAAGATGTTGAATTGGCAGATCTAGCCAAACGTCTGACTCACACCGAAGACTTGAGGGCATCCGTTGCCTTAGCCCATGAAGCACTAATCAGTGATTCATTTGATGGAGTAGATGCACTTGGACTTATTGGCAAGGCCCGCAAGGCGATAGAGAATGCCTCAGGCCACGACTCATCGCTTGAGTCTGCCGCTACAAAATTGAACGAAATCATTGAGAACCTAAATGAGGTTGCGGTTCAGCTAGCAAGTTACCTTTCTTCTCTTGAATCCGAGAGTTCAATGAGCATAGATGAGATCCAATCTCGTAGAAGTGAAATAACCTCAGCACTTCGTAGGTTTGGTCCAACAATTGAGGATCTGCACGAGTTCGAGAAAGTTTCTCACCAAAAACTTCTAGATCTAGATACTTCTACTGAACGAGTCGAAGAACTTACTGCCAGGGTTTCGCAGCTCGAGTCCACTGCTCGAAAGCTCGCTCAAGAGATTTCTGCAAACAGGCAAGCCGCAGCTAAGCAACTAGGCGAGCGAGTGACAAGTGAACTTGTTGCCCTTGCCATGTCGGGATCAAGGCTGCATGTTGAAGTCGAGGTTACCGAGACACTAACTGCAACTGGTTTGGATAACGTAAGTTTCTTGCTGGAGTCTTACTCAGGGGCAGAACCTAGGCCTATCGGTAAAGGCGCATCAGGCGGTGAGCTAAGTCGAATCATGCTTGCCCTTGAGGTGATCCTTGCTGAGTCGGACAACTCTCCAACATTCATATTCGATGAGGTTGACGCAGGCGTTGGCGGAGCAGCGGCTATCGAGGTTGGCCGAAGACTAGCCAAGCTTGCCAAGAATGCTCAAGTTATCGTCGTTACTCACTTGGCTCAGGTAGCTGCGTTTGCTGACCAACACCTAGTGATCCAGAAGTCTTCTGATGCCATGTATACAGCCAGCGACGTGAAGGTTCTTGACCAGCAAGCCAAAGCAGAGGAATTAGCTCGCATGCTTTCTGGTTTGTCGGACTCAGAAACGGCTCAATCGGCAGCATTAGAACTTTTGGAACTGGCCAAGAATTCTTAATCAACAAGATCTTTGAAGCTTGTTCGGCATGTCTAAATAGGCAAAGTTGGAGGCTGGGCAGGGACACTGCTAATGTTAAATTCCATGGCTGAAGCGATGGATTCTGGTAAATCAAGACACATATTCGTAACTGGTGGGGTTGCTTCCTCACTAGGTAAAGGCCTGACGGCAGCCAGTTTGGGGAATCTACTTAGAGCACGTGGCCTCTCTGTTGTTATGCAGAAGCTTGACCCTTATCTAAACGTTGACCCTGGCACAATGAACCCATTCCAGCACGGTGAAGTGTTCGTCACCGATGATGGCGCGGAAACAGACCTAGACATTGGTCACTACGAGCGCTTTCTAGACATCAACCTTTCCCAGTCTGCGAACGTGACTACAGGCCAGATTTATAGCGAAGTTATTCGTAAAGAGCGTGCTGGAGGCTACTTAGGAGATACCGTTCAAGTCATCCCGCACATCACAGACGAAATCAAGAGAAGAATGCGTCTGCAGGCTTTTGAAGATCCAGCTCCAGATGTAATCATCACCGAAATCGGTGGAACCGTAGGCGACATCGAATCGCTTCCTTTTATTGAAGCTGCTCGGCAGGTTAGACATGAACTAGGTAGAGACAAGGTCTTCTTTGTTCACGTATCTCTCGTTCCATACCTTGCTCCAAGTGGTGAGCTAAAGACCAAGCCAACTCAGCACTCAGTTGCAACCCTTCGTTCAACTGGCATTCAGCCTGACGCTATCGTTTGCCGAAGTGATAGACCTATCGGGGATTCAATCAAGAAGAAGATTGCCCTAATGTGTGACGTTGAACTCAAGGCAGTAATCAACGCAGCAGACGCCAACAGCATTTATGACATTCCTAGCGTTGTTCACAATGAAGGTTTAGATTCATACATCATCAATCACCTAGGTCTAAAGGCAAATGAAGTTGATTGGACTAGATGGAGCAGCGTCCTTAAGGCTGTTCATGAGCCAGTAGCTGAACTTAATGTTGCACTTGTTGGTAAATACATTGACCTCCCAGATGCCTATCTATCCGTAACCGAAGCACTTCGTGCCGGTGGCTTTGCTGAGCAAGTCAAAGTAAAGATTAAGTGGGTTGCCAGCGATCTTTGTGACACTGAAGAAGGCGCAAGAGCCCATCTAAGTGACGTGGATGCAATCTGTGTACCAGGTGGCTTTGGTGTTAGAGGAATCGAAGGAAAACTTGGTGCCCTCAAATTTGCTAGAGAAAATGGCATCCCAACCCTAGGACTATGTCTTGGTTTGCAGTGCATGGTTATTGAGTACGCAAGAAACGTAGTTGGCTTAGAAGGTGCATCTTCAACAGAGTTCGAATCTGACACTAAGTACCCAGTGATTGCAACTATGGCAGAGCAGGTAGACATCCTAGCTTCAGGTGACATGGGTGCAACCATGAGACTTGGACTCTTTGAAGCGAAACTTCAAGAGGGAAGTGTTATCGCTGAAACTTATGGCAAGACAACCGTTCACGAGCGTCACCGTCATAGGTATGAAGTGAACAACAGTTTCAGAGATCAGATCTCTGCTGCTGGATTGGTTTTCTCTGGAACATCACCAGATGGCAATCTAGTTGAGTTTGTTGAACTTCCTAGAGATGTTCACCCATACTACGTTTCAACCCAAGCTCACCCAGAGTTCCTGTCAAGACCTACTAAGTCACACCCACTGTTTCATGGTTTGATCAAGGCGGCCCTAGCTGGCCGCTTGTTCAGCAACAAAGCCGACTAAAGTTTCTTAGATGACTGAGAATAAACCCCAAGAACTCTCAGATAAAAATGGTCTGCCTGAATCGGCAGTTCTGAATACTGCAGTCGCATTCAAAGGCAAGATTTGGAATGTTGTTAGCAAGAGATTTGAATTCCAAGGCGAAGAGCTAACTCGCGAATACATTGAACATCCGGGGGCTGTCGCTGTTCTTGCTATCAATGATCAAGACGAAGTGCTTCTAGTCAAGCAGTATCGAGCTGCTGTCAACGAGTATCTCTATGAGATGCCAGCAGGGCTCAGGGATGAAGAAGACGAGAGCGACCTAGAGTCAGCCAAGCGAGAGCTATCTGAAGAAGCCGACTACAAAGCAGATACTTGGACCCATCTTCACAGTTTCTATACGACACCTGGTTCTTCTAGTGAAGTCATTGAGATTTTCCTAGCTCAAGACCTTAGCCCGACAGGAACATCTTTTGATAGAACCAGTGAAGAGCGATGGATGGTTCCAATCTGGATACCGTTCAAAGATGTTCTCTCATCGGTCATGCAATCAAAAACCAAGAGCCCAACCCTTGTTGTCGCTGTCCTAGCTTTAGCTGCACGTAGAAACTCTGAAAGCAATGGCTAGCCTAGAGCGAAGCGTTGACAGCTATCTTCGCCACCTAACAATTGAGCGAGGCATGGCTAAGAACACTTTGCTTGCCTACAAAAGAGATTTAGCGAAGTATCTTGAAGCACTAGAAAAGATGGGTATCAAGGATTCAACTGAGATTACCGAATTAGTGGTGCGTAACTTTGCTCAAGGACTTGTTTCCGAGAAAGGCTTAGTTGCTACATCCGTTGCGAGAATCCTGGCGGCGGTCAGAGGTTTTCACAAGTTCATGCTCTTTGAAGGCATTAGCGACAATGATGTTTCAGCAGCAGTTAAGCCACCTAAAGCGCCAAAGCGGTTGCCTAAGGCTATTTCGATTCAAGAGATAGAGATACTTCTGAAAGCATCAGGGCCTGAGCCAGATGATATTGCCGGTGCCGCGGACATTATTCGAGTCAGGGACAGAGCAATCCTTGAACTGCTTTATGCAACTGGTGCCCGAGTCTCAGAGATTGTGAACATGGACTTGGATGATCTAATCGATCCAGAGATTGTTCGACTTTTTGGTAAAGGCTCTAAAGAAAGAATTGTTCCAGTAGGGCGCTACGCGCAGGCGGCCGTAGCAGCATATCTAGTCAGAGTCAGGCCAACCCTTGCTACCTTGTCTCATGGCACCCCTGCACTGTTCTTGAACCAAAGAGGCTCTAGGCTCTCAAGGCAAAGTATCTGGCAGATTATCAGCGATTCTGCCCAAGCAGCCAAGCTCCAGGTAGAGGTTTCCCCACATACCTTTAGGCACTCATTTGCTACCCATCTGCTCGAGGGCGGGGCGGATGTCCGCGTTGTTCAGGAGCTTTTGGGGCATGCATCAGTGACTACTACTCAGATCTATACTTTGGTTACAGTGGATGCACTGAGGGAAATCTATGCGAGCAGCCACCCCCGAGCACAGCGGTAAGATAGAGCGAAGTTAGAGATTTGATTGGCTCTAGAGCCAATAACTTACTGCTGTGAAGCCAGAGAGGAAGCTAAGGATATGTCAGGTAAAAACACCGACGGACGGTTTCCAATTCCTAAGCGACTAACGAGTCACGGCCCTGCAAGAATTATCGCCCTTTGTAACCAAAAAGGTGGCGTAGGTAAAACAACAACAACTATCAACACAGCAGCCGCATTAGCTGAATATGGCCGCAAGGTTCTTCTTGTGGACTTTGATCCTCAAGGCGCTCTTTCAAGAGGCTTGGGTGTTGTCAACGAAGATGTGAAAACTGTTTACGACCTAATGCTGGACAGAAGACTGAACGCCAAAGACGTCATCGTCCACACTGAAGTTCCTGGCCTAGATCTCATTCCTGCAAACATTCAGCTATCAGCGGCAGAGATTCAACTAGTTGCTGAACCTGGTCGCGAAAAGATCTTGGCTGGGGTGCTAAGACCAATTCTTGGCGACTATGACGTCATCATGATTGACTGCCAACCATCTTTGGGTCTTCTAACCGTCAACGCTCTAACGG
>JAULUM010000010.1:10267-22628 GCA_032111565.1 Rhodoluna sp.
TGATTCCGGTTGCCTGTGATTACTTTGCTCTTAAGGGACTAGAGCTTCTAATCAATCACACAGTTGATTTGGTCAAAGAAAGATTAAACGAGGGTCTAAAGATTGATGGCATCCTCGCCACCATGTACGACGCTAGAACCTTGCACTCAAGAAGCATGTTGAACCAACTGTTCGAAGATTACGACGACACAGTGTTCAGAACAGTTATCAAACACACAGTTAAGTTCAAGGACTCATCCGAAAAGGGAAGACCTGTTACCCAGTACGCACCTTCATCTGAAGCTGCTGAACTTTACCGAGCTGTAGCTAGAGAGATGGTCGAACGTGGCTGCGCTCCATAGTGAAGTAGAGGAATCTAGTTCCAGTGGATTCTCTCTCAACATAGGTAACTTCGAAGGTCCATTTGACCTTCTACTGTCTCTGGTTTCAAAGCACCAACTTGACCTAACCTCTATTTCACTTAGCCAGGTAACCAATGACTTCATTGCTTACGTAAGAACCCTAGAAGAAATCGATCAGCTGGAAGAAGCCAGTGAGTTTCTAGTTGTTGCAGCAACCCTTCTTGATCTAAAGATTGCCGAACTACTTCCTAAAGGTGAGGTTGTTGATCCTGAAGATGTTGCCTTACTTGAGGCAAGAGATCTCTTGTTTGCTCGTCTTTTGCAATACCGTGCCTTCAAAGACATCTCTGTCTGGTTTCAAACGGCTATCAATCTGGAATCAAGACGTGTCTTTCGCTCAGTTCGTTTGGAAGAACGATTCAAGCAGAAGTTGCCTGAGTTGGTATGGACTCTTAGCGTGGAAGACTTCGGTCGTCTTGCTGAAGAAACAATGGCACCAAGAGAAATTCCTTTAGTAGGACTAACTCACCTTCACGCATCAAGAATCTCAATTAGAGAGCAGGCTGCAGAAGTTGTAGCAATGCTTCGCTCAGCCAAGACACTAACTTTCCGTGAACTGATTTCATCGGTAAGAGACAGAGCCGTTCTTGTGGCCAGGTTCCTCTCAATCCTTGAGCTTTACCGTTTAGGAGCCGTTGCTTTCGAGCAGAGCGAATCATTGGGCCCTTTGCAGATTACTTGGCAAGCAGATGAATTTGAAGAATCACAACTATCAGCACTAGGAGCAGATTATGACTCATGATGAAAGCCCAGAACTTGAAGTAGATACTCAGAACCAAGAGGAAGCTGTATCTGAAGAGCAGAACACTGTGAGCGAAGACCCTCGTGAAGCATTAGCGCTATCTGAACCAATCAACCCTGATTCTCTGCAAGGAGCAATCGAAGCGATTCTCATGGTTGCCGATGTTCCACTTTCTCTAGTTCACCTAGCAACTTCTCTGAACACTCCAGTACCTGACATCAGGGAAGCCGTTCTAGCAGTTAGAGATGACTTTGATGGAGTTAATGGAACTCGTCCACGAGGATTTGAAATCCGTGAAGTTGGCGGTGGATGGCGAGTATTCGTTCGTGAAGATTATGAGTGGGCGGTTAGAGAGTTCATCTCTAACGAAAACCCAACCAAGCTATCTCAAGCTGCCTTGGAAACTCTTGCCGTTATTGCTTACCGTCAACCAATTGCTCGTGGTCAGATCGCATCTATTCGTGGGGTGAACGTGGACAGCGTTGTAAGAACGCTTCTTAGCAGAGGTCTAATCACAGAGCTATTCACAGACAGCGAAACTGGAGCAATCAACTACGGAACAACACCAACATTCCTAGAAACCTTAGGAATCAATGCTTTGGAAGACCTTCCATTGATTAGCCCATACCTTCCAGATGCAAACTCTGAACTAGGTTCTGATCTTTCAGTAAGTAAAAAATAATGACCGAATCAAACGACGGAGTAAGACTTCAAAAAGTTCTTGCCAATGCAGGTGTGGCTTCAAGACGTGCGAGCGAAGAGCTAATCACTTCAGGAGCAGTCAAAGTCAACGGCAAAGTAGTCAAAGAGTTAGGTACTCGTATCGACCCAGAGAACGATAAAGTCTCAGTTCGTGGAACTCCTATTCAATTAGATGCCTCCAGGGTTTACATGGCCCTAAACAAGCCAATCGGTGTTATCTCTTCTATGGCTGATGAATTCGGTAGACCTGATCTAAGCCAATACTCTTTGCGTTCAGATCGTATTTATAACGTAGGTCGACTAGATGCTGACACATCAGGGTTACTTATTCTTACCAATGACGGGGAACTAGCTAACATGCTTGCTCACCCAAAGTTTGGCGTCACGAAGACTTATATTGCAAAAGTCGAGGGCCAAGTTTCACCTCAACAGATCAACAAACTCCTGTCAGGTGTTGAACTTGAAGATGGCATGATGAATGCCGATAAAGCAACTCTCGTTGACTCAAACCCATTTGAATCACTAGTTGAGATTGTTATTCACTCAGGTAAGAACCGTGTGGTGAGAAGAATGTTTGAAGCCATCGGTCACCCTGTGAAGGACTTGGTTCGCAGACAGTTTGGGCCTGTGCATTTAGGTCCACTAAAGCCTGGGCAAACTAGGCTGCTAAGTAAAGTTGAAGTAGGTGCTCTGCTTAAGTCTGCTGAAGGCAAACAACAAAGAGCTCCAAGACCAAAGTCCAAAGGCGGGCAATCAATCAAGGCCAACCCGAAAGGACGAAGAAGTGGCGTATAGAGCAATCCGCGGGGCAACCCAATTAGACAGTGATAACAGAGACGAGCTTCTCAAAGCTACTGCTGAACTCATCACTAAGATGATGCACGCAAACAATCTGCATACTGACGAGTTGATCTCTATTCTGTTCACTGCAACTCCAGATATCACAAGTGAGTTTCCAGCTTTAGCAGCTAGAGAACTGGGGATCGGTGACGTTCCTCTAATGTGCTTTGTTGAGATGAATGTAAAGGGTTCATTGCCAAGAGTCATCCGAGTGATGATTAATGCTGAGTTTGATACACCTAGATCTCAAGTTCAACACATTTATCTAAGAGGCGCTGCTGCTCTTCGATTGGACATTGCGCAGTGATTGCTCGTACCAAAGGTCAAGTTCACATCATCGGCACTGGATTACTAGGAACAAGTATCGGTTTATCACTTCGCAATATTGGCGTTGATGTTTCCCTTGAAGATTCATCTCCTGCAGTTCAATCGCTTGCCGCAGATTTTGGAGCAGGCCGCAACCTGAACCCAGCAGATGAAGTGTCTCTAGTGGTCGTTTGTGTTCCACCTGATGTAACTGCTTCAACGATTATTTCGGCTTTAGAGAGATTTCCTAAGGCAGTAGTTACAGATGTGGCTAGTGTGAAGGCTGTCATTCTTGAAGATGTAATATCTGGTTCTGCTCATTCACCGAGATACGTGGGTTCTCACCCGATGGCTGGTAGAGAAAAAGGTGGAGCGCTATCCGGTCGCCCTGACCTATTTATTGGTAGACCTTGGGTTATTGCTGTTGAAGACAATACTGACTCAGCTGCAGTTGATGTTGTTGAGAAATTAGCTCTTGATTTAGGTGCGACTACAGTTCGACTAAGTGCGTTGGAACATGATAGAGCGGTTGCCCTAATCTCGCACACCCCACAGGTAGTTTCTAGTTTGTTGGCGGCAAGACTGGCTGGAGCAGATGAGTTTGATTTAGCGCTAGCGGGTCAAGGCGTTAGAGACACTACTCGAATTGCTGCAAGCGATCCAAAGCTCTGGTTACAGATTCTTTCCATGAACTCAGAACAACTAATTCCAGTTTTGAAAGCTTTTCAAAAGGATCTGTCTGAAGTCGTTACAGCTCTAGAAGATATAAATGGTGCAGGATCTTTGGCGAAGATTGGCAGCTCGCTTGAAAAGGGTAATCAGGGCATTTCTAGGCTTCCTGGTAAGCACGGTTCTAGAAACACCTCATACGCACAGGTAGTTGTGATGATTGATGACAAGCCAGGCGAACTAGCCAGATTGCTGAACGAGATTGGCGCAGCGAAGCTTAACATTGAAGATTTGAAGCTAGACCACGCATCGGGAGCTCAGGTAGGACTAGTTGAACTATCAGTTCTGCCTTCTTCTGAAAAAGATTTAGTTGAAATGCTCAGAGCTAATGGTTGGCGGATGGCGGGCTAAATGCATATCGTTGCCATTGACGGACCAGCTGGATCGGGTAAATCGAGTGTAAGCAAGGCTTGTGCTAAGGCTCTAGATTTTGGCTATCTGGACACTGGAGCGGCATATCGAGCGCTCACATTTGCGATTTTGAACCTTGGATTACAAGTTGCTAACCAATCTGCAGAGGAAATCAAAGCCAACTTTGACTATTCCATCTCTTTGGACCCTCAGGACTACTGGGTTCGAGTTGGGGAGTTAGATGTTACCTATGAGATTAGAAACCCAAGTATTGGCGAGGTTGTTAGCCAATTTGCTGGTTTGCCGCAGGTTCGCCAGTACATGCTTGAGTTAACTAGGGGATTAGTCCTTGAGTCGAGGCTTCCAGGTGTAATCGTAGAGGGTCGAGATATCACTACAAAAGTCTTCCCAGAGGCCAAAACTCGTATTCTGCTAACTGCCAGTGAAGAAGTTAGACTAGGAAGACGTTCCGCTGAACTTCCTGAAGGCACCATTGTTGCCGATCAAGTTACTAGACGCGACCAAAACGACTCCAAGGTAGTAGATTTTCTCGCGCCAGCTGAAGGAGTTCTACTGGTGGATTCCTCGGGACTAGATTTTGATCAGACTGTTAGCAAAGTTATTGAGCTTGTAGTCAACAATTAGTTAGAGGCAAAGATGGATGAACAAGAATTTAATGAAGAAGGGTTAGACCCTGCGTTCATTGAACGTCTGAACTCAATCTCGTCTGAAGAAGAAGAGGCGAGAGTAAACGCCCTTCGCGTCGGCCTTAACGAATATGATTTAGACGAAGAAGATATTGAAGTTCTTGAGCAGATTGGTGCTGCCGATGGCATGCCAGTGTTGCTGCCAGCGCTTCCAGTACTGGCCATCGTTGGTCGACCTAACGTTGGTAAGTCAGCGCTAGTAAACCGAATCATCGGTCGCCGTGAGGCAGTAGTTGAAGATAAGCCGGGTGTTACTCGAGACAGAGTTTCTTACAAAGCCGAATGGAACGGCCGGAAATACACGCTGGTTGATACTGGTGGTTGGGAAGCCGATGCTAAAGGTATTGATAAGTCAGTAGCAATCCAAGCTGAAATCGCCGTTGAACTATCTGACGCCGTTCTATTCGTAGTTGATGCAACCGTTGGTCCAACAGCTACGGATGAACGTGTTGTGAAGATGCTTAGAGCAAGCAAGAAGCCAGTGTTTCTTCTTGCTAACAAAGTTGATGATGAGCGTATGGAAGCAGAGGCTGCTTCGCTTTGGTCACTTGGGCTAGGGGAGCCTCACCCAGTTTCTGCTCTGCACGGTAGGGGAGTTGCCGACGTCTTGGACAAGGTCATCGCTGTTCTACCTGAGATTTCAGCAGTTGCGAAACAAGAATTCGGTGGACCTAGAAGAGTTGCCATCATCGGTAGACCTAACGTTGGTCAGTCTTCACTGCTAAACAAAGCAGTTGGTTCAGAACGCGCTGTTGTCAATGACCTAGCGGGAACAACTAGAGATCCAGTTGACGAGCAGGTTGAATTAGGGGGCAAAATCTGGCGCTTTATTGACACCGCTGGTATCAGAAGAAGAGTGCACCTAGCTCAAGGCGCTGACTTCTATGCATCTCTAAGAACTGCTTCTGCTCTTGAAAGAGCTGAAGTTGCAGTTGTAGTTCTAGATGTCACAGAAAAAATCAGCGAAGCGGACATTCGTATTGTAGACATGGCACTTGAGTCAGGTCGTGCTCTAGTCCTAGCTTTCAATAAGTGGGACAACCTAGATGAGGACAGAAGAGAATTCCTTGAGCGAGAGATTGAACAAGATCTTGCTCATGTGGCTTGGGCACCTCGAGTCAACATTTCAGCTAAAACCGGTCGTCACCTAGAAAAGCTTGTTCCAGCTCTTGAAGTAGCCCTTGATTCTTGGGATACCAGAATTCCAACTGGAAAACTAAATGCTTTCATTCAAGAGTTGGCTATGGAATTCCCACACCCAGTTCGTGGTGGCAAGCAGCCTAGAATTCTGTTCGCAACCCAAGCCAGCTCTCGTCCACCCAAGTTTGTTCTCTTCACAACTGGATTCTTGGACCCAGGCTATAGAAGATTTATCATTAGAAGGCTTCGTGAAACCTACGGTTTCGAAGGTTCACCTATCGAACTGGGTATGCGAGTAAGAGAGAAGCGTAAGCGCTAGAGAAGCACTAGGAAACATTTAGGAAAGTCATGGCCGATAGCAATCTACAGTTGAGCGACAAAGTGCTGACTTGGCCCAATGCCTTGAGCGCTTTGCGTTTGGCTTTAGTTCCTGTCTTTTTGTGGCTAATCCTGATTGATGAAAACCTTTTGGCATTTTCCGTTCTTGCATTTTCAAGTTTTACTGACTGGCTAGATGGCTTTCTAGCTCGCAAGCTGAATCAGATGTCCAGGCTAGGCCAGCTTCTTGATCCTGCAGCAGACAGATTGTTCATCCTTGCATCGCTTTTGGGGCTAGCCATAACGGACAAGGTGCCATGGTGGTTGGTATTTGTAATCGTAGGCAGAGATGTCATGCTGTTTTTCACGCTGCCATTCCTAGCTCAAGTTGGCTACGGGCCACTGCCAGTGAATTACTCAGGCAAAGCAGGCACTTTTGCTCTGCTGTACGCCTTCCCACTGATGCTGTTACCTGACGTTTTGCCTTCAGAATGGGCTATTTTCATCTATCCGATAGCTTGGGGCTTTGCCTTCTGGGGTATCTGGCTCTATTGGTGGGCTGGGGCAGTCTATTTACGACAGGTTTATAACATCCGAAAAACAGCTCGCTTAACCTCAAGTATTCTTGTCTCTGAGAAGGAGAATAAGTGAACGAGTTCAACGATAGCACACATGGGAACAATGCTGACGAAGTAGACGCCACTCGCACTTTCTCTGAGACACTCATTCCAGTTGACGCTAATGCCCTAAGTGATGAAGAGCAGCAAGCAGTTGATGCACTTCCTTCAGGTAACTCACTTCTAATAGTTAGAAGAGGCCCAAACAAAGGTGCAAGATTCCTGCTTGATTCAGACCTAGTAACAATTGGTCGCCACCCAAACGCCGATATTTTCCTAGATGACGTGACTGTTTCTAGAAGACACTCAGAAATAACTAGAAGCGGTTCTGTTTTTAACATTAGAGATCTCATATCACTAAACGGGACTTACTTTGAAGGTAAGCGTGTTGAATCAGCTGAACTGTTCAACGGGGCAGAAGTTCAGGTTGGTAAGTATCACTTCACTTACTACTCATCTAAGAAAGATGCCTAACCATGGCAAGTAGCGAATTATCAAGCTTGTTTGGCGCCAGAGCACTAAAGCTTTCAACCATTGGTCGTGTAATTGAATTACTAAAACCAGAGTTTGCAGATCTAAGCCCATCTAAAATTCGTTTCCTGGAAGAGCAGGGACTAGTCACTCCACACCGTACTGAATCTGGATACAGAAAGTTCAGTGACGCTGACATTGAGCGCTTGAAGCTTGTTCTTGAATTGCAGCGCGATAAGTTCCTTCCTCTTCGAGTGATCAAGTCATACCTAGATGATCTGGATGCAGGCAAGCAGCCAGCATTGCCTACCGGAACTAGGCGTCCAAGCGTTAACCGAAAGTTCTCAAAACTTGAGCTAATTGCCGAGTCTGGCATCAACGAAACTTTACTTGCTGAAGCTCAAGCCAATTCACTCATTTCAGCTGAGCCTTTCGAATTCAGTGACATTGAAATCGCCAGGTCTCTCATGCAACTATCTCGCTTTGGCATTTCAGCCAGACACCTTCGAGGCATCAAAGTTGCCGCTGATAGAGACCTAGGTCTCATCAATGGAGTGGTCGCAAGCGTTAAGAAGCAGCGCGACCCGTCAGCCAAATCAAGGGCTGCAGAGTATGCCAGTGAGATTGAGTCCCATTTCGCGGTAATTAGATCTGAGCTAATCAGGTCAGTTATCGATAAAATCGACTAACGCGACACGCCGAAGAAGAATATTAACCCGACTAAGTCACTAGTAACCGCAAGAATTAAGAAAAGGTTCAAGGTCTACTTGAACTTTACAGAAGCTGAGAGGAGGCCAGAATGGAAGAAAACAAGTCAGGTTCAAGTTCTAAAAAAGAAGAACCGACAACCGAAACTGGCCGCATCAACCTCAGCCAGGCCAGCGAATTTGCATACCTTCAGGATGAACTTTTTTCTGAAGAACAACCTTGGCACGACCCGAATGTTGGCTACGGAGGGCACTCTGCAGCAAGAGCTTCAGGAATCAGCTACCGCCAGCTAGATTACTGGGATAGAAGCGCTCTCGTGCAACCTAGCGTTCGAGAAGCCTCTGGTTCGGGTTCTCAACGCTTGTACTCTTTCCGCGACATCTTGGTTCTAAAACTTGTAAAGAAGTTTTTAGATGCAGGTGTATCGCTTCAACAGATTAGAAAAGCCATCGTCGAACTAAGACGAGCAGGTATTGGAGATCTTGCCAAGATTACTTTGATTTCAGATGGTGCAAAGGTTTATCTCTGCACTTCAGGGGATCAGGTTATCGACCTCATTGATAAAGGTCAGGGTGTGTTTGGTATTTCAGTAGGTCGCGTACTTGGCGAAGTTGAAGCAACTTTGGTTAACATCAACCCTTCATACCTTGAGGAAATGGACGAACTAACTCTTCGTCGTCTCAAGAAAAAAGCTGTTTAGTCTTCCTGCTCTTTTTGTTGCTCAGCAAATGCTTTGAGCTGTTTTCTAGTCATTGTCTGCCTGAGCACCTCATTCCATTTGTCCTGATACTCAGGGGAAACTGGTTGAGCGTCGACCATCTCAATTCTCGGTGCATTAGCAGACAGTTCCTTTGCGGCTAACCTTCTGGCTGATTGAGTAGCACCTATTCCAACTTCACGGGTCCGCTTTGCGTGCCTATTCTTAGAAGAGGATTTTCTGCTAGTTTCCAACCTTCGCATGTCCTCTGAGGCAAATGACTCTTGAGCCTGTTCAAGTAGGGAATCAAACTGAATGGCGATCTTGGCTGCACTTTGACCAGGCCATGAGTGGATGGATCTGCCGGCACCTTGAGATTGTTGAACAGCTGACTTCTCTTCAAAAGCTGGGCTCAATAAGAAGTCACCGTATGATTCTTCAAGTTCATTCACGCGATACTGGTGCTCAGCAACGCTAGCGCGAAGGCGGTTTATGACAACTCCAAATAGTGATACCTGGCGGTTTACGCTCTTACGTAGTTCATTGAGGGCCTTGATTGCATTCTCCACTCCAAGAAGAGCGTTGATGGATGGTTCTGTGACAAGCAGCACTCTGTCGCTAGCAACCCATGCCATACGGGTTAGCGCGTTCATGCTTGGGGGAGTATCAATGAGGACCAGGTCATAATCCGCCTCGATTTTGGCAAGAGCCTGATCTAGGTTCCAGAGGGACTTGAAGGAGGGCTTGGTGGAGTTTCTGAGGTTCAGCCTCGGGTTGGCTGCCATGATGTCGAGGCGACCTGTCTGTCCCTTGGCCCAAGATGAGGCTACAATTGCTTTCAACACAGAGTTGTGTCGGGGGTTTTTGATCACTTCAGCTGCTGAGTGTTCAAATTCCCCAACCGCACCTAAACAATTGCTAGCGTTGCACTGGGGATCTAAGTCGATCACCAATGTTCTAAGGCCCTTAGCCATGGCGGCAGAGGCAAGACCTAAAGTAATAGTGGTCTTACCAACACCGCCCTTAAGGGCACTAACGCTCAATACATGCACACGTCTAGGCTACCTTTTGATTTATGTGCAAGCCACTATTTAGTCCGTTTGCCTTTAGTTAGGAACTCGTGTTCAAAAAGATTCTGGTCGCCAACAGAGGCGAGATAGCCATTAGAGCGTTTCGTGCTGCCTACGAGCTAGGGGCAAAGACAGTAGCCGTTTTTGCGTACGAAGATAGAAATTCATCACACAGGCTAAAGGCTGACGAGGCCTATCAGATTGGTGAACTAGGCCATCCAGTCAGAGCTTATCTAGATGTTGACGAGATCATCAGGGTTGCTCTTGAGTGCGGAGCAGATGCAATTTACCCTGGCTATGGTTTCCTCTCGGAAAACCCACAGCTAGCAGAAGCAGCAGCGGCTAACGGAATTGTCTTCATAGGTCCTGGATCTTATGTCCTTGAACTTGCAGGAAACAAAGTTAATGCTAAAGAAGCTGCCATCGCAGCTAATGTTCCGGTTCTAAAATCTTCTATTCAGTCTGCTGACATCGACGAATTAGTTAAGGCATCAGTTGGTTTTGGTTTTCCACTCTTTGTTAAAGCAGTAGCCGGTGGTGGTGGCCGTGGAATGCGCAGAGTTGCTGAGGAATCAGAACTCAGAGGTGCTCTAGGTGAAGCAATGCGCGAAGCTGAAAGTGCATTTGGCGATGCCAGAGTATTTCTTGAGCAAGCTGTTCTTAGACCTCGACACATTGAAGTTCAAATTCTTGCTGATAGCCAAGGAAACGTTGTTCATCTTTTTGAACGTGATTGTTCTGTCCAACGACGCAACCAAAAAGTTGTTGAGATTGCACCTGCTCCTAACCTTGATGAAACTCTTCGTCAAGAACTCTATAAAGACGCAATCGCATTTGCTAAGCAGATTGGTTACCTAAACGCTGGAACGGTTGAGTTCCTAATTGACACTGTCGGGCCTAACGCAGGTAAGCATGTCTTTATTGAAATGAATCCTCGTATTCAGGTTGAACACACAGTTACTGAAGAAATCACTGAGGTTGATTTAGTTCAGTCACAAATGAGAATTGCTGCAGGGGAGTCTCTAGTCGAACTAGGACTTACCCAAGACAAGATTGAAATGCACGGCTTTGCTATTCAATGCCGAATCACAACCGAAGACCCTTCAGCAGGCTTTAGGCCAGACACTGGAAAGATCACCACCTACCGCTCTCCTGGTGGAGCAGGTATCCGTCTTGACGGTGGAACAACAGCAACCGGTAGCGAAGTAAGTCCTTACTTCGATTCACTTCTTGTGAAGCTCATTACTAGAGGCAGAGATTTGCCTGCAGCAGTTAGCCGAGCATCTAGAGCACTTGCTGAGTTCAGAATCAGAGGCGTATCAACTAACATCGCTTTCCTTCAGGGAGTCTTATCAGATCCAAGCTTTAGAAAAGGTGAACTAAGCACAGCTTTCATTGATGAAAGACCTGAACTTCTAAACTCTTATCCTTCGCTTGACCGCGGCACCAAGATTCTCAACTGGCTTGCTGAAGTTACTGTAAATCAGCCTTACGGGGTAAGAGGGAACCTAACCTCACCAGCTAGCAAGCTACCAAAGATTGATCTAACTAAAGAAGCACCTGCAGGCTCAAGGCAACAACTTCTTGAACTCGGCCCTAAAGGTTTCTCTGATGTACTAAGAAAACAAGTTGCAGTTGCTATCACTGACACAACATTCAGAGATGCGCACCAATCACTTCTTGCAACTCGAGTAAGAAGTCGTGACTTAGTTCAAGTTGCTCCTTATGAAGCAAGAATTCTAAGCAAGCTATTCTCAGTTGAAGCATGGGGAGGGGCAACCTACGATGTTGCTCTTCGTTTCCTAGGCGAAGATCCGTGGTCAAGACTTGTTTCTCTTCGCCAAGCAATGCCAAACATATGCATTCAGATGCTTTTGCGTGGAAGAAACACCGTTGGTTACACACCATACCCAGTTGAAGTAACAGATGCGTTTGTGAAAGAAGCAGCTGATGCTGGAGTGGACATCTTTAGAATCTTTGATGCTCTAAATGATGTGAACCAAATGATTCCAGCCATTGATGCCGTTCTTAAGACAAAGACAACAGTTGCTGAAGTTGGAATCTGTTACACAGGAGATCTACTTGATCCTAAAGAAGATCTATACACTCTTGACTACTATCTAAAACTTGCTAAACAGATTGTCGATGCAGGTGCACACATTATCGCAATCAAGGACATGGCAGGTCTGCTTAGGCCTCAAGCAGCAGCCAAGTTGGTCACAGCACTTCGTGCAGAGTTTGATGTTCCGATTCACTTACACACCCACGACACTGCAGGTGGCCAACTAGCAACTCTGATGGCTGCCATTGATGCTGGTGTTGACGCAGTTGATGTTGCATCTGCTCCAATGGCAGGAACAACCAGCCAACCTTCGGCTTCTGCATTAGTTGCTGCTCTTGCCAACACTGAACGTGACTCAGGTATATCTCTTGATGAGATAACTGCCCTAGAACCATATTGGGAAGCTGTTAGAAATGTTTACGCACCATTTGAATCTGGATTACCTGGACCAACTGGACGGGTATACAGACATGAGATTCCAGGTGGCCAGCTAAGCAACT
>JAULUM010000011.1:0-17083 GCA_032111565.1 Rhodoluna sp.
GCAAGGGGACACCGAGCACAGTCTTCATGAACGTATCAAAAAGGTTGAGCACGAACTACTTGCTTCAACGATTGAACAGATTGCTTATAAACAACTGCCAGCAGCCAAGGCCTAGAGTAAAGGGACTAACGTGTCAGCACAAAATGAATACACACCTGCGGACTATCGTCACCGTGATCGCGTTGCCATCAAAAGAGCTCTTATCTCAGTAAGCGATAAGACTGGTCTGATTGAACTGGCAACTGCCCTAGCTGGGGCAGGAGTATCTATTGTCTCTACTGGTTCAACTGCCAGCACTATTAGAAATGCGGGCATTGAAGTCACTGAGGTCGTTGAAGTTACTGGCTTTGCCGAAGCTCTAGATGGGCGAGTGAAGACTCTGCACCCTAAGATTCACGGTGGTTTATTGGCTGATCTTCGTCTTGTCAATCACGAAGAACAACTCAGAGATCTTGAGATTGAGCCTTTTGAACTAGTTGTTGTGAACCTATATCCATTCATGTCTACTGTTGCCTCTGGCGCTAAAGGTGATGCAGTTGTTGAGCAGATTGACATTGGTGGTCCTGCAATGGTTCGTGCAGCAGCTAAGAACTATGCAAACGTAGCTATCGTTGTTGATCCGAGTAAATACTCTGAGATTGTTTCAAGTCTTCATGCTGGCGGAACTCTGCTTGCACAAAGAAAAGAACTAGCAGCGATTGCCTTTGCTCACACTTCAAGATATGACACTGCTGTTGCTAGTTGGTTTGAAGATGAAGTCAAGGCTGCTGCTCTGCCAAATCAAACTAAGTCAACAGAACTTAAGAACCCAGGATTCCCGCAGCATATTGAACTTGAAGCAGATCTGATGAGTGTTCTTAGATACGGTGAGAACTCACATCAGGCGGCTGCTATTTATAAGAACACTAGCCCTCAGGCTGTCTCCGGTATTGCTCAAGCCAAATTGCATAACGGCAAAGAGATGTCCTACAACAACTACGTTGATGCTGATGCTGCAGTTAGAACCGCGTATGACTTTGATGAGCCTGCGGTAGCAATTATTAAGCACGCTAACCCTTGTGGCATTGCAGTTGCACCTAAGGGTGCAACAGATCCAATTGCGGCTGCTCACTCAGCGGCTTTCCTGTGTGATTCAGTTAGCGCTTTTGGTGGAGTTGTTGCAGCCAATAGAACAGTGACCATGGAGATGGCTAAGAACATCATGGAAGTTTTCACTGAAGTTCTGATTGCCCCTGGGTATGACCTAGAAGCCCTGCGCATGCTGATTGAAAACAGAAAGAACCTAAGGATTCTTGAGCTGCCAAAGAATTACAGTCGCGAGTCACATGAGATCAGACAGATCTCTGGAGGTTTCCTAGTTCAGGAATCAGATACCTTTATGAACTTCTCGGCCACTAACTGGAAACTAGTCAGCGGAGCTAAGCCAGATGAAAACACCATGGCTGATCTAGTTTTTGCTTGGCGAGCAGTTCGAGCTGTTAAGTCAAATGCAATACTTCTAGCTAAAGAAGGCTCATCAATTGGTATTGGTATGGGGCAGGTGAACCGTGTTGACTCTTGTAAGTTGGCGGTTAGTAGGGGAGACCTAAGAGTTAATGGTTCCGTTGCCGCTAGCGACGCTTTCTTCCCATTTGCTGATGGATTACAGGTTCTAATTGATGCTGGAGTCAAGGCTGTTGTTCAGCCTGGTGGATCACTTAGAGATGAAGAAGTTATTGCGGCAGCAAAGGAAGCGAAGCTCACCATGTTCTTCACAGGTGAGCGTCACTTCTATCACTAGAGGTTAGAGATATCTGCTTGCTTTGCTCTTACAGCTTCAGCAGCAACCTTTAGTGCTTCAAGTTCATCTGCGTCTAGTGGTGTCTCAACGATCTGCTTGATTCCACCCTTACCTAGTTTTGCTTCTACACCTAGGTAAACACCTGAGATTCCAAACTCACCATCAACCCATGCACAAACAGGGAATACCATTCCGCTGTCTTCGTGCACTGCCTTAGCCATACGAGCAACTGCTGCGCTAGGAGCATAGTAAGCAGAACCGGTCTTTAGCAGAGCAACAATCTCTGCTCCACCATTACGAGTCTTATCAACTAGTTCAGCAACCTTGTCAGCACCAAGAACTTCAACGATTGGCTTGCCGTTAACTGTTGAAACTGAAGGAACTGGAACCATGGTCTCACCGTGTGAACCAAGAGTTAGTGTCTTTACATCTGCAATGTTTGCTCCTGTTGCTTCAGCAACGAAGTTAGTGAAACGAGCGGTGTCTAGAATTCCAGCCTGACCGATAACTCTTTCCTTAGGGAAACCAGAAGCTTTTTGAGCAAGAGCTGTCATTTCATCAAGTGGGTTTGAAACTACAAGAATTACTGCATTCGGAGCGTACTTGGCAATGTTCTTAGCAACGCCACCCACGATACCTGCGTTAACCTCTAGAAGATCCATGCGGCTCATGCCTGGCTTACGAGGAAGACCTGCTGTGATGATGACGATGTCGCTGTCAGCGATGGCTTCGTAACCCTGGCCATCGGCCTGGGTGGTTGCACCGATCATCTTGGTCTCAAAGCCCTCAATAGAGCGAGATTGGTTGATGTCTAGGGCGATGCCCTCTGGCTTACCTTCAAGGATGTCGGTTAGGACAACGGTCTCGAAGATGTCGTATTCAGCTAGACGCTGAGCTGTTGTGGTTCCGTAGAATCCTGAACCAATTACTGAGACTTTACCGTGGCGGGCCATGATGCATTTGCTCCTTGTGGGATGGATGAGTGTGTCGAAAAGGTATATTTCAATGTATAGCCTACAACTTTAGATAGACTGAAAGGCTTTGGTAAGGTCCCTGACTTACCCCCTTGGCGAAAGCCCAACTCATAGATTTAGGTGTTTTTTTGGAAACGAAGAAATTAGGCACTGTCCGGACTTTGCTCCGAATATTCCCTTACGCCAAGAAGGCGTTGCCGAGGGTAATACTAGGTACACTTGCAGCCATCTCGGGTCACATGTTTGCTCTAGCAATTCCTGGTTACCTGAGAAGCCTTTTTGACACGTTAGAGCAGAACACTACCTTCAATACTCTGCTTTTTGCAGTCTTCGCTGTTTTAGGCATGGGTCTTCTAGAGGCCATCATGGTTCTTCTAAGAAGATGGTTGGTACTTACTCCTGGTACTCACGTTGAAGCCGGTCTCAGACGAACGCTGTATGCAAAGCTTCAGGATCTAGAAGTTGCCTTCCATGACAAGTGGCCTAGCGGACAGCTGCTTTCTCGTGCATCTAGCGATTTGAGCATGATTAGACGCTGGCTATCTTTCGGTCTAGTTCTTTTGGTAGCGAACCTATTTACCATCGTTGTTGGTTTCACCGTTCTGTTCTCTTATAACTGGATTCTGGCAACAGTGTTCTTTGTCGTCATGGCTCCGCTATGGGTACTTGGCTTCAAGTTTGAAAAGGAATACCACGTCACAGCTCGTATGAGCCAAGACCAGTCGGGTGACCTTGCTACTTCAGTAGAAGAAAGCGTGCACGGTATTCGTGTTATCAAGTCATTTGGACGTGGATCATTCATGACTGAGAAGTTTGCTAATGATGCTCTAAAACTTAGAGGAACAGAACTAAGAAAAGCCAAAATGGTTTCAAGGCTCTGGTTCTACTTCTCAACGATTCCTGACATTGCTCTTGGGCTTTGTTTGCTGTTGGGTGTTTGGCAGATTGTCGAAGGGGACATGACCATTGGTGTCTTGCTTTCCTTTATTCTGACTACCCGTATTCTGCACTGGCCAATTGACTCAATTGGTTTCTTACTTTCGATGACTATTGATGCAAGATCAGCGGTTGAGCGTTTCTTTGAAGTCATTGACACCAAGGTAGACATTTCTGACCCTGAATCACCAAAGACCATCACTGAATCGAAGGGTCGATTGGTCTTCGAAGATGTTCGCTTTAGATATGCAGATGCTCCAGCGGATCAAAGAGATTTGATTGATGGAGTAAATCTAGTTATTGAGCCAGGAGAGTCAGTAGCTCTAATCGGTGTTACCGGTTGCGGTAAGACTTCTTTGACTGCACTTGCCACAAGGCTTTATGAAGTTACGGGTGGTTCAATAAAGCTAGATGGCGTTGACATCAGAGATCTAACTCGTGAAGAACTCAGAAGACACATTGCTATGGCTTTTGAGGATTCAACTCTGTTCAGTGACACTATCCGTAACAACGTATTGCTTGGTAGACCTGAGAGCACTGAAGCAGAACTAGTTCAAGCTCTTGAGATTGCTCAGGCTGGGTTTGTTTATGATCTTCCAGATGGTCTTGATACCAAAATTGGTGAAGAAGGTCTTTCACTATCTGGTGGACAGAGGCAGCGAATTGCTTTAGCTAGAGCGGTAGCGGCTAAGCCAGCTGTTCTAGTTCTAGATGATCCGCTCTCAGCTCTCGATGTTGATACCGAAGCAATGGTTGAAGATGCCCTTAGAACGGTTCTGAAAGCAACCACAGCACTAATCGTGGCTCACCGCCCATCTACTGTTCAGTTGGCCGACAAGGTTGCTCTTATGCAGGATGGCAAGATCACTGCCTTCGGTAAGCACAGTGACTTGCTTGCCACCAATGATCACTACCGATACGTCATCAGCAGCCTAGATGCTGCCGGAAAGATGATTGAGGTGAACAACTAATGAGCATGCAGGGTGTAAAGAACGAAGAAAAGATTGAGCTAAACAAAGAAGAGCAGGCTCGCGTTAGAGAGCGTAGCCTAAAGCTTCTAGGTGAAATCATTAAGCCGGTTAAGAACAGATTGTTTATAAGCCTTGCCCTAGTAATCACTAGCCAAGCTTTGAGAGTTTCAGGCCCTTGGCTTATTGCTCTAACAGTCGATGAGGCTCTTCCAGCTGCTCAAGAGGGAGACATCAGTCTCCTGTATCTAACAGTTGGCGGATATGTTATGACCGCTATCTTGGCTGGATTTACTATTGCTTACTTCCTGAGATTTGCAGCAAGAGTAAACCAAGACATTATGTTTGGTCTTCGAAAGAGGCTATTCCGTCACACTCAAAGACTCTCTGTTGAATTCCATGAGACATATACCTCTGGTCGTGTGATTGCTCGTCAGACAAGCGACCTTGATTCCATCAAGGAACTGCTCGATTCAGGTGGTTCTGAAATGATCTCGGGCATCTTGTTTATGCTCTTCACAGCTATCGCTTTGATCACCCTTGATGCTTCATCATTCTTGATTATGTTGGTGAGTTTCATTCCGTTGTTCTTCCTAACCAGATGGTTCCAAAAGAACACTCGAATTAGCTACCGTAAGACTCGTGTTGCTTCAGCTAAGTTGATTGTTCACTTCGTTGAGTCAATGACCGGTATCCGTGCAGTCAAGGCTTTCCGTAAGGAAAAGAGAAACGAAGATACCTATAAGGATCTGGTTGAGGATTACCGCTCAGTTAACGCCAAAGTGATCCAGCTCTTTGGTATCTATGATCCAGGTCTAATCATGATTGGTAACATCACTGTTGCCTTCGTATTGCTTTGGGGCGGCTTCAGAGTCATCGACGGAGATCTTGGTATTGGTGTTTTGATTTCTTGTATTTTGTATGCGAGAAGTTTCTATGAGCCAATGGAAAATTTGGCTATGTTCTATAACTCCTACCAGTCAGCTAACTCAGCACTTGAGAAGATTTCTGGTGTTCTAGAAGAAGAGCCTTCAGTTCCAGAAGCGGAGAACCCAACTCCACTTGCCGAGCGTAAGGGGCACATCAACTTCAATACTGTTCAGTTCGCTTACTCAAATGGCAAGGTTGTTTTGCCTAAGTTCAACATGGATATTCCAGCAGGTCAAACTATTGCCTTGGTTGGAACAACCGGTGCCGGTAAGTCGACGCTAGCTAAGTTGATTGGCCGATTCTATGACCCATCTGCTGGAACCGTTGAACTTGATGGCGTTGATCTTCGCCAACTAAGTGATGATGATCTTCGTAAAGCCGTTGTAATGGTTACCCAAGAGGCCTATCTGTTCAGTGGAACTGTCGCAGAGAACATTGCTTTGGGTAAACCTGAGGCGACTAGGGAAGAGATTGAACAGGCGGCTAAGGCTGTTGGTGCTCATGAGTTCATCTTGGGCCTTCCTGATGGTTATGACACAGATGTGAACAAGCGTGGTGGAAGAGTATCTGCGGGACAGCGTCAGCTGATTTCCTTTGCTCGAGCATTCATTGCTGACCCAACGGTCTTGATTCTGGATGAGGCAACCAGCTCATTGGATATTCCAAGCGAGCGTATGGTTCAGAAGGGTCTGCAGACCCTGTTGGCTGGTCGAACAGCCATCATCATTGCGCACAGGCTTTCAACAGTCTCAATTGCTGACCGAGTAGTTGTTATGGAGCACGGCCAGATCATTGAAGATGACACCCCAGCAGCTTTGATTGCTGGAACTGGCAAGTTTGCCAAGATGCACAAGGCTTGGCGCGACTCGCTCGTTTAGGCTTATTAGGAACAAAACAAACAGGTAAGGAAATAGCACTCTCATGGAAAAAATTAAGGTAGTTGGCAAGGTAGTTGATCTTGACGGCGACGAAATGACCCGTATCATTTGGCAGAACATCAAAGATTCATTGATTATGCCTTTTCTTGATATCGACATCGAATACTACGACCTATCTATTGAGAACCGAGATGCTACCGATGACCAGGTGACCATTGATGCAGCAAATGCAATCAAGAAGCACGGTGTTGGTGTTAAGTGCGCAACTATCACTCCTGATGAAGCTCGTGTAACTGAGTTTGGTCTGAAGAAGATGTGGAAGTCTCCTAACGGAACTATCAGAAACATCCTTGACGGTGTTGTTTTCCGTGAGCCAATCATTATCTCTAACGTGCCAAGACTGGTGCCTGGCTGGACTAAGCCAATCATCATCGGTCGTCACGCTCACGGTGATCAATACAAGGCAACTGACTTCAAGGTGCCAGGAGCGGGAACTGTAACCATGACTTGGACTCCAGCTGATGGATCAGAGCCTAAGACCATGACTGTTGCTGACTACCCAGCTCACGGTGGTGTTGCTATGGGTATGTATAACTACATGGACTCAATCCGTGACTTTGCTAGAGCATCTTTCAACTACGGACTATCTCGTAACTACCCGGTTTATCTATCAACCAAGAACACAATCTTGAAGGCTTACGATGGTGCGTTCAAGGATGCGTTCCAGGAAGTATTTGACGCTGAATACAAGGCCAAGTTCGAAGCTGCTGGTCTTACCTATGAGCACCGTCTAATCGATGACATGGTTGCTGCTGCTTTGAAGTGGGAGGGTGGCTACGTTTGGGCTTGTAAGAACTATGACGGTGACGTTCAGAGTGACACAGTAGCTCAAGGCTTTGGATCTCTTGGTCTAATGACTTCAGTTCTAACAACTCCTGATGGCAAGACTGCCTTGGCAGAGGCTGCTCACGGAACAGTTACTAGACACTACCGTGACTACCAGGCTGGTAAGAAGACAAGCACCAACCCAATTGCTTCTATCTATGCATGGACCAGAGCGCTTATGCACCGTGCAGAACTAGATGGCACTCCAGAGGTAGCAAAATTTGCTGAGACTTTGGAAGATGTTGTTATCAAGACTGTTGAGTCAGGTCACATGACTAAAGATCTTGCTCTTCTAGTTGGTAAAGAGCAGGCTTACCAAACTACAGATGAGTTCATGAGCTCATTGGCTACAAACCTTAGGGCTCGCCTAGGTTAATTGTTGATAAGTCAAAGGTTCTCTTTGGCTGTGTAAAACTCCAGCAGGATTTCTGCTGGAGTTTTACTTTTATCTGCATGCAAACAAAAAATAAATCACGCTTGCCAAAAGTAATGCTATTGGCAAGCTCTTTCTCATTAGTCCTTGGTGCTGTTGTTGTTCCATCCGTTCAGGCGGTAGCAACTAATCCAACTCCAGTGTGTAATACAACTGGAACTAGCTGCACAGTCAGCTTTCCCTACTCAGGTGATTATTACATCTGGTCGCCACCTGCTGATGTTAGAACCATGAGTATTTCGATAGCTGGTGCTCAAGGTGGAAGATCTGGAGGTAATGGTTCCAAAACAAATGCAACATTCAGAGCCGTTCCAACTACCCCGCTATACATCTACGTGGGTGGTCAAGGTTCTTCAGGAAATGGAGCAGCAGGTGGTTACAACGGTGGTGGAGCAGCGGGCTCTGGCCACAACGATGAAGGCTCTGGTGGCGGGGCAACCGATATTAGAACCAGCACTGCTCTTTCAGACCGAATTGCTGTCGCCGGTGGCGGTGGTGGAACCGGTGGTTGGGTTGGTGGATCTGGTGGTTCAGCGTCATCAACAACAGGTAACCCTGGTGGTAACGGTCAAGGTCTTGGTGGTGGTGGAGGAACCCCAACTGCTGGTGGTATCGGTGGAACCTCTAACGGTGCTTTGACGACCCCTGGCTCTGCTGGTGCTTTAGGAGTCGGTGGTGCTGGTGGTAGCGCTAATACTCCATCTAGCTTTGTTGCTGGTGGTGGCGGCGGTGGAGGCGGCTACTTCGGTGGTGGTGGCGGTGGAGCTGACACTGAAGCCGCAGGGGTTGACGGTGGTGGTGGCGGTGGTGGATCTAGCTTCACCAATTCAACTAGATTCCAGTCCGTTGTTTACACAGCTGCTTGGCAGCCTGCTAATGGCGCAGCCAGCATTACTTACAACTTTGGTCCAAGCGTTACATCTTTTACTGCTCCTGCATCTCCTAGCAAACTAGCAGCACCGGTATTCAACATTAAGTTTGGACAATCAGTGACTGGGTTAACTGCTGATGACTTTACTATTTCTGGAACAGTGACCGGTTGTTACATTTCGACTTTGACCGGTAGCGGTGCTAACTATGCAGCGACAGTATCTGGATGTTCTGATGGAACTATTGTTTTGACTTTGAAAGCAGATACGGTGTTTGGAAATGCTATTGGTCCAGTTAGAACTGTTTCAACGACATCGATTATCTTGGACAGAACAGTTCCTGAAATCAATACGCTAGTCAAACAGCCAAGCACAAACGATTTGATTGTCTATAAAGCTGTCTTTACAGAACCTGTGACTGGCCTAGTTGCAGATAGCACTGACTGGTTGGTTAAGGGAACCGGTTGTGTTATTCAGTTCATGACTGGGTCTGGAACTGATTACACAATCACTATTGCTAACTGTGTTGATGGCAACCTGGCTGGTCTGGTTCTAAATCCACTAGCCGTAGTTGATGCTGCAGGAAACATCGGTCCTAGCCTTGCTAATCAAACTCCAGTCACGAAGATTGATACGACTGCACCAGTAATGCGAGTGACAGACGTGACAGCTCCAGGTGTTGGCGGCTTACCGATTTGGGTCTTTGATAGCGAAGAACCAACAACAGGTATGGCCGCTAATAAGTTCACGTTCTCAGGAACTGCTACTTCCTGTGTAATGAATTACACAGTGCTTAGGCCAGGTCTTGGCTGGCAGGTGGCTTTGACAGGCTGTGGCGTTGGTTCTACTCAAGTAACCCTTGCAGCTAATGCGGTTACAGACACAGCTGGTAACACAGGCCCAACGGCAGCTCTGGGTTCTAATGTAATCAACATCACCCCTGATGAGATTGTCAATCAGAACCTTAATGCAGCAGGGCAACCGACTGGAGCAGGGGTCAAAAAGCCATTGATTCGCTACCCACAGGAAACCCTAGACACAGAGAAGTTCTTGGCTGAGAAGAAATTACAAAACATCAAGACTCCTAGCCAGGAAGTTATTCAAGAACCTAAACCTGTGACTAAGGAGCTCAAAGAAGAGGCGACTAAGAAGTTCTTACTCACAGAAACACAGGCCCAGCCGATGTTTATGGTGATTGGTCTTCTTACCTTTGCTATTGCTCTGAGTGCATTTGCTGCAGGCAACTCAATGCGCGCTAGGAGAAGAAGGCACTAGAGGTTTATAAAACCCTCGTCTTAGTGGAAGATGATGGTGCGCTCATTATCGAGTAATACTCGGTGTTCAGCAAACCATCTAACTGCTTGGGCGAGGGTTTTTGACTCTACGTCTTGCCCCATAGCAACAAGGTCCTGCTTTGATTTGCCATGATCAACACGAATCACGTTCTGCTCAATGATTGGACCTTCATCAAGATCAGCTGTCACAAAGTGAGCGGTTGCACCAATTAGTTTCACACCTCGGTTGTGAGCTTGAGCGTAAGGGTTAGCTCCCTTGAAGCCAGGTAAGAAGGAATGATGAATGTTGATAATCTTTCCTTCGAATTCACGGCAGAACTCAGGGCTAAGAATTTGCATGAATCGAGCCAAGACGATTAGCTCGACATCGTTTTTCAAAATGTATTCACGAAGCATCTTTTCAAAAGCCTGCTTAGTTGAAGCATCCGAGATGTTGTGTGACTCAAAGTGAATTCCATAGAAACCAGCTAGTTCAGCTAAGTCTGGGTGGTTACCAAACACAGCAGGAACCTCGATTGGGATTTGACCTGATCTCTGGTTGAACAGCAGGTCGTTGAGGCAATGAGCGCTTTTACTGACCAGGACTAAAGCTTTGATTTTACGACCTACGGCATCGATGTGGAAGGTTGCTCCATACTTTGCGGCTACGTCTGCAATCTTCTCTGAGAATTCTTCTTTGGAGGCTTTGACCTCGACCTGGAGGCGCATGAAGAACTTGCCTGATTCGGTGCTGGTGAACTGCTGGCTCTCGGTGATGTTTCCTTGAGACTGGACGATAGCGCCTGAAATGGAGTGCACGATACCCGGCTGGTCGGTGCAGACAAAGGTTAGGACCCAGTGATTGGTAGGCGTATTCATAGGGTCAAGTTTAGGCTTTGCTAGTCGTTTTGACCGCGCTGGAGGTCGCTTTGGCTGCGTTTGTAACTAACACTTCGCCAAATCACCACGCCAAATAGGATTATGCCTGCAGTAATCATGCTGATACCGATGATGGTTCCGATTGGCACGTTGTTTCCCTTGTTGTTATGTTCGTTTTACCTTGGACAAGAATACCCAATATTCGGTTATTCGATTATTCGTGCCAGTCTCGTGTCGCAAATGGTCCGTCGAAGGCATGTTTTGTCTATGTAATACAATGGCTTTATCGCAACTGGCGTTAAAGATGGATTTCCATCAGGGAGCGAAGGCATTTTGGTCGTACGCCTGGGCCAAACCAGCACAAGCCGTTTAAGGAGTTCCCAATGTCCCAATTACCAGAAAATTTCAACTCGCCGCTGTCAGCCGTTGACCCTGAGATTGCTGCTGTTCTCCAGGCTGAGTTAGACCGTCAGCGCAACTTCCTAGAGATGATTGCCAGTGAGAACTTTGTATCCAGAGCAGTTCTAGAAACTCAAGGATCAGTCCTGACAAACAAGTATGCAGAAGGGTACCCGGGTAAGCGTTACTACGGTGGCTGTGAAGCAGTAGATGTCGCTGAGAACCTAGCTCGCGATAGAGCGAAAGAACTATTTGGTGCTGAGCACGCGAACGTTCAGCCACACTCAGGAGCAACAGCTAATGCTGCAGTGCTACAGGCTTTCTGTAAGCCAGGAGATCGCATCCTAGGTTTAGAGCTAGCTCATGGTGGACACCTAACCCACGGTATGAAGTTGAACTTCTCAGGTAAGACCTATGAAGCTCACGCTTATGAACTAAATGCAGAGACTTTCTTGATGGACATGGACATTGTTCGTAAGCGTGCTCACGAAGTTATGCCGAAGGTAATCATCGCTGGTTGGTCAGCCTACTCTCGTCACATTGATTTTGCTGAGTTCAGAAAGATTGCTGATGAAGTTGGTGCGATCCTTTGGGTTGACATGGCTCACATCGCAGGCCTGGTTGCAGCAGGTGTTCATCCGAATCCAGTTCCGTATGCAGATGTTGTGTCAACAACTGTTCACAAGACTCTTGGAGGACCAAGATCAGGTTTGATTCTTTGTAAAGAAGAGTATGCCAAGAAGATTGACTCAGCTGTTTTCCCAGGTCAACAGGGTGGACCGCTAATGCACGTTATCGCCGGTAAAGCAGTTGCTTTCAAAGCTGCCATGAGCGAAGAGTTTAAGGAAAGACAGCGCAGAACAATCAGAGGTGCTCAGATTATTGCTGATCGATTGATGCAGGCTGATGTTAGAGCCAACGGTGTTGATGTTCTAACCGGTGGAACTGATGTGCACCTAGTTCTAGTTGATCTTCGAAACTCTCCAATTGATGGTAAGACTTGTGAAGATTTACTTCACGATGTTGGTATCACAGTGAACAGAAACTCTGTTCCTAATGACCCAAGACCGCCACTAACGACCTCTGGTGTTCGCATTGGAACCCCTGCTCTGGCAACTCGTGGTTTTGGAGATGCTGAGTTCACAGAGGTAGCGGACATCATCGCTCATGTTGTTATGCCAAACCCTGACATCGATGCACTAGCTGATCGAGTAAGAGCATTGACGAGTGCATTCCCTCTATATAACGGCCTAGAGAACTGGTAAGTCATTGACTGCTGTATTGCTAGATGGCAAGGCTGTTGCTAAAGAAATAAAGGCCGAGCTTGCTAAGGAAGTTATTGAGCTCAAGCAAAAGGGAATAACCCCTGGTCTTGGCACATTGTTAGTTGGCGATGACCCAGGCTCACACAGCTACGTAGCAGGTAAGCACAGGGACTGCGCTGAAGTTGGAGTTCACTCGGTTCGTATCGACCTCCCTGCTAACGCTAAGCAAGCTGATCTAAGAGCGGCCATTAGAGACCTTAATGATGCTTCTGATGTCACCGGATATATCCTCCAGTTACCTTTGCCTTTTGGCTTTGATGCAAATGCCATGCTGGAAATGATTGACCCAAACAAAGATGCTGATGGCCTTCACCCAATCAACCTAGGCAGACTAGTGCTTGCTGGTTCTGAGGATATAACTTCTCCACTACCTTGCACACCAGCTGGAATTCTAGAGCTGTTGCACCGCTACGACATCAAGCTAAAAGGTGCGCAGGTTGCAGTCATCGGTCGAGGAGTAACTGTTGGAAGACCTCTAGGGCTGCTACTAAACAAGAGGGGAGTCGATGCAACTGTTACATCGCTACACTCTGCTTCAGAAGATATTGCTACTTCAGTTAGACAGGCAGATATAGTCGTGGCTGCTCTTGGAGTTGCTCACTTTGTCAAGCCTGAGTGGATTAAGCCTGGCGCTGTTGTCTTAGACGTTGGAATTACCAGAGTCGATAAAAATGGGGAGACAACCTTAGTTGGCGATGTTGATCCTTTGGTTTCCGAAGTTGCTGGATCCCTTTCACCTAACCCAGGTGGAGTTGGACCGATGACTAGAGCGATGCTTGTTCGCAATGTAGTAAAGGCTGCCAACCGCTAAACGGTTGACAGCCTTTAGCTAATCTTTAGTTTGACTACTCGTTAGCCGCTACGTAGTCCTGCAGTAGCTGGCTGAAGCAAGACAGGTTCGCCTTGATTTCAGGAAGGCGTTCGTCTAGATACGCAAGAGACATATCTTGGTAAATATCCGCTAGCTCGAAGTCATCGTTGTAAATCTTGATCTTGTCAGCGTTCTCTTCACACCAACCAGAAAGTTCTGGCTGAACCAAAGTTACAGTGTAAGTCGCAGATGACTTACCATCTGAACCCTTTACAGTGATAGTCAAAGTGTTATCTCCAGGAACGAAGCCTGATGTTCCGTCAACACTTACCTCAGCATCTGGATCTTCAGGAAGAGCTTCAACGCTAAGTTCAATTGTTCCTGTTGGAAGTTCGTAGGTGTCACCAGGAGCTACTTCTGTGAAAGTGGTTCCGTCACCAACTCTGAGTGAGGCTAGCTTTGTTGATGTAGTTGCGCTGACATTGGTGAAAACCACGAAGATGGCCAAAACACCTGCCACAGCCATGATGCCAGGGAAAACAAATTTCTTCACTTTAGTTCCGTTCTGAGGGTCTGTTTACTTAGGAAAACCGTCTAAGTATTAGTTTCTCACGAAAATCTAGGGTCTAGGTGTTTTTGTCGGGGTTGGCACAGGTCTTAACCACCAAATTGGCCTAGGAACAGGGCTTGGCTCAAAGGTAGGCACTGGAAATAGGGTCCTGGTAGGCGTTGGATTGGGCCTAGAAGTCTTTGTGGGCTTAGGAACGGGGACTGGCTGGGGATTTTGAATAATGGTCACCGTAGGCACTGGTTTTGGGGTTGCAATAGCTACATTGGTCACTATGTAGAACGTCGCTGTGCACTCAAAGGTCTTGTCAAAGCTGGAATTGCGGAGGCCTTTAGCTCTGAAAGAAGCACTACTGCGGCTAGCTGAGTAGAGATCCTGACTAGATCCACACCCACTGTCGCTGGTCGAATAGCCAGTGCTCAAATAGGTCAAGGTGACCTTCTTGTATTCAATCGTGCTAGAAGCGTTAGCTGCAGCCCCTAGGGAAAGGCCTGCCGATGAGACCATGGCGATAATGCCACAGACAAACATTGGTAGGGCTAGCCGTTCGATCACGCTTTTTGTTGCCATCATGTCTCTAATTGGGATAGGTGTTATTGCAACACTATCCCCAAGCTAGGACATCGCCTAGGAGAGCATCTGGGTAGCGGCCAGTTCCTTATAAAGAGGGGTGCTCTTGAGCAGTTGCTTATGGGTTCCAGAACCTATGACCTTGCCGCCATCAATCACAATGATCTGATCGCTGTCAACGACAGTTGAAAGTCGGTGAGCAATCACAATCATTGTTCTGTTCTTGGCAACAGCATCAATGGCTTCACGCATGCGCTGTTCATTTAGACCATCAAGGCTTGAAGTTGATTCATCAAGCAAAAGAATCGGAGGAGCACTCAGAAGCGTCCTAGCAATTGCCAGTCTCTGACGCTCACCACCTGAAAGCATGATGCCCTGTTCACCAACTTCGGCATCAAGACCTCGCTTATCTCTCTTTAGAACTGTAGTGAGGTTGACTTCGTTTAGAACGCGCTTCAGCTCTTTCTCGGTTGCATCAGGTGAGCCAATCAAAAGATTGTCTCTGATGCTTCCAGCAAGCACTGGAGCATCTTGTTCAACATAGCCAATCTGTGCTCGAAGGTCAGATCTAAGCATTGAATGAACTGATTGACCATCGAGAAGAATGTCTCCACCGGTTGGTTCATAGAATCTTTCCATCAAACTGAAGATGGTGGACTTGCCGCCTCCTGAAGGACCTACGATTGCAACTCGTGAACCACGTTCAATCTTGAAGGAGACACCTTTGAGAACTTCTTTAGGCTCACTCATGATTGGTTCAGCATCTTTGATTGGTTTGCCATTTGCATCAAGAGCAACCTCTGGTCTTGCAGGATAGCTGAACTTTATCTTTCTGAATTCAATTGCTGTTGAGTTAACTGCCTTGCGCTTTGTTACTTGGGCCCTCTCAGCATCGGTATCTTCCAAAGGAACATCAAGTATTTCTTGGATACGAGCAAGAGCACCAAGGGCTGATTGCACTGAAGCATAGGCCGAGAAGAATTGTCCCACCGGTCTAATCATGAGAAACATTAGAAGAATAAAGGTAACGAGAGAAGCAACCTGGGTTTCACCGGTAGCAACTCGGTAGCCACCAACACCTAGAACAACAATGAATGCCCCGTTGGCAGCAAGTCCACCAATAGGGGTAACCCAAGCGTTGATTTTGGCAATCTTTACACCCTGCTCATATGCTTCTTGAGCGTCTTTTCTAATTTGGTCTGATTCTCTACCTTCTGCTCTTGCAGCTCTGATAGTTCTAACTGCAGATAGAGCACGTTCAACAGAGGCAGACATATTGCCCACACGCTCTTGAGCCTTTGTGGTTGCTGCCTTGATTTTTCTTGAAGTTACGCCGATAGCTGCAACAGCAACAGAAATCATGAGCAGTGTAAGTACTAGAAGAAGCCAGTCTATAAAGGCCATAGCGACAACAGCTCCAACGAATATAAGTGCTCCTCCGGCACCATCAACTAGACCTTGGGTGAGTGCTGCTCTAAGCAAAGTAGTGTCTGATCCGACTCGAGAGACTAGGTCTCCAGTTCTTCTCAGGTCATATTCCTGAATTGGTAGTCTGAGCAACCTTGTTGAAAGACTTGATCTTGCTGAAAGCACAACTCCTTCACCTGCTTTAGCAAGTACAAGATACATGGCTCCGCTCAACACAGCGCTCATGAGTGTGATCACTAAAAGAGCAATAGCTAGAGGAAGAACATCATTACCTTCTTGAACGGTTGAGATGATGTTTCCAACAACTAACGGCTGAGCAAGGTTCACGCCGGCACCAATGATGCTAAAGAAAACAGCAACACTCAGAAGACCCTTTTGCTCCTTCATATACGGAAGGAGCTGACTGAACTTGGCTTTAGGGCCAGTATCTTTTACTGCAGGTCCTGAAGTTCTTCTACCGGTCATGCTCATTAGTTACTCTTTCGTTTTTACTAGGGAAGGATCTCCTAGTATTTCTTCGTTTAACAAGAATCTTATTTCCTGCAGAGATAAGGCCTCTGTATAAGCAGTGTTTCTATAGAACCTACTAAAGTCCACGGCTCTAAGTGCTGGAAGCACTCTTTCATCGTGGGTCTTTAGAAACATCACAGTACTATTTGGAACTCTTTCAAACTCTGTTCTAATCTGACCACAGCTATAGCCAAACACCGTAAGGGCAACATCCGCCTCTTCTGGCTTCACTTTCGAGATTAGACCTAGATCATGAACCTTGACTATTTCTCTTTCAACATCTTTTCTCTGCCAAACCTGAAAGCAGGTTCTCAGGTTAGCTTTTTGCCAGACCATTTCACCTAGGTCATCAACGTAGTCAATGCTTAGATCCTGGTCATGAATCAAATGAAAGTTTCTATCCAACCGGTTGATAACTGACCATTTACGCCAGCTTCTTGGAACTATGAATGCGATGTAATCGCTGTGTTTGGCTGCCTTGTTAAAGAAGGGAATGCTTAGGGAGTTGTTTCTGCCAAATGGGGGATTAGAGATGGTTACTGCACCATTTATCCCAGTTAGGTCAGCAAGTAGAAAATCACCTAGCTGGATACCTATAGTTTTGGGTTCAATGTCGTAACTGATTACTTTGGTGGCCCCTAGTTCTTGGGCTGCTTTGATAAAGGC
>JAULUM010000012.1:0-3372 GCA_032111565.1 Rhodoluna sp.
GCAGCAACACCAGGCTCTAGACCTAGTTTCTCTCTCCTGATGGCAAGAAGTTCAAATGCACGCTCCGGTGTTAGTTCATCAAGAGGCTCATCCTTTGGAACTGTTGCGTTCAAGACTCCGTCAGTTACGTATAGACCGAACTGGCCTGACTTAGCAACAACGTTTGTCTTTGCTGCTGGGTCTTCACCAAATTCCTTCAGTGGAGTTGCTGCTGTTCTTCGACCGCCGTACTTAGGCTGCGCAAAGATTTCTAGAGCTCCGGCCAAATCTAAATCAAAGATCTGGTCTTCTGCTTGCAAACTTCTAGATTCCTTACCCTTGAGCATGTATGGGCCGAACTTACCGTTTTGAGCAGTAATGTCGAGGCCTGTTTCAGGATCCTGACCAATCACTCTTGGTAGAGAGAGAAGCTTGAGCGCAGTTTCCAGATCAATTGACTCTGCAGACATGGTCTTGAATAGTGATGCAGTCTTAGGCTTTTCAGCCTCTGGATCATCAATCAGCACGTAAGGACCGTAGCGTCCATCCTTGAACAGGATGTTGTGACCTGATTCTGGGTGAACACCTAGAATCCTATCTTGCAGAATTGGCGCTTCAATAAGTTCATGCGCTTTAGCAAGAGTTAGTTCGTCAGGAGCAAGCCCTTCAGGAATGTTGATGATTCTGCGACCATTCTCATCAGCACCTTCGGCATTAGGTTCGATATAGATTTCCATGTAAGGGCCAAACTTACCGGTACGAAGAGTAATTCCATCACCTAGGTCTAGAGAGTTCAAAGCCTTAGGGTCAATGTCTCCAATGTTTTCAACAACACTGTGAAGACCTGGGTTATCTCCTGCTCCGAAGTAGAACTGCTTTAGCCATTCACTTCTCTCGATATTGCCGTTTGCAATTTCATCCAAGTCTTCTTCCATACGAGCGGTGAAGGCATAATCAACTAGACGTGAAACGTTTTGCTCAAGGAAGCGAATAACAGTAAAAGCAATCCACTCAGGAACCAGTGCCTGGCCACGCTTCACAACGTATCCCTTGTTCAAGATGTTGCTGATGATGGCTGCATAGGTTGAAGGTCGGCCAATACCTTCCTCTTCCAGAGCTTTAACAAGGCTTGCTTCGGTATATCTAGGAGGAGGTGAGGTCTGGTGGTTCTTAGCGTTTACCTCTAGAACCTTGAGCTTCTGCCCTACCTCTAGATTAGGAAGCTTGCTTTCCTTCTCATTAGATTCGTCGTCGTTACGGCTTTCATCTTGGCTTTCTTCATAAGCTGCCATGAAGCCTCTGAATGTAACCACGGTTCCGCTTGCTGTAAATTCTGCACGATCACCATTAGCCAATGGGAAGATTGCAATCTTTGCAGTAGTAGTTGAAACCTTTGCATCCTGCATTTGGCTTGCAATTGTTCTCTTCCAAATTAGGTCATATAGATCAAACGCTCTTCCAGAGAGCTCGCCTGCAACTTCACTTGGCTTCTTGAATACTTCACCAGCTGGACGAATAGCTTCGTGAGCTTCCTGAGCATTCTTGTTCTTGCCCTGGTAAATACGAGGAGCACTTGCAACATAGTCCTCGCCAAACATCTCCTTAGCTTGAGATCTTGCTGCAGTGATTGCCTGAGAAGAAAGAGTTGGTGAGTCAGTTCTCATGTATGTGATGTAACCCTCTTGGTAAAGAGATTGAGCAACATCCATAGTTTGCTTTGCTGAAAGCCTTAACTTTCTTGAAGCTTCCTGCTGAAGAGTTGAAGTTGTGAACGGCGCAGCGGGCCTTCTTGTTGAAGGCTTAGCTTCAACCGAGATAACTTCAACTGGAACATTTGGTGCTTTGATGGCTTCAGCAAGGGCTGTCGCTTTTTCTTCATCAAGAAGTAGAACCTTGGCAACTAGTTCACCTTTGTCGTTGAATGAGTCACCGGTGGCAATTCTCTGTCCGTTGTATGTGTGAAGCTTTGATTCAAATGTTGGCTCGCCTGATTTCTCAGTGTCGAACAAAGCTTTGATGTCGAAGTAGGCACCAGATACGAAAGCCATTCGCTCGCGCTCGCGCTCAACGACTAGACGAACAGCAGGTGACTGCACACGGCCAGCACTTAGGCCTCGCATAACCTTGCGCCATAGGACTGGAGAGATTTCGTAACCGTAGAGACGGTCTACTACACGACGGGTTTCCTGGGCCTCAACTAGATCATCGTCAATGGCTCTTGTGTTCTGAACAGCAGCTTGAATTGCCTCTTTGGTGATTTCGTGGAAAACCATTCGGTGAACAGGAACCTTTGGCTTTAGGACATCTAACAGGTGCCAGGCAATAGCTTCACCCTCGCGGTCCTCATCCGTTGCAAGGTAAAGCTCGTCAGCATCTTTTAGGGCTGCCTTGAGCTCGGTTACGGTCTTGTTCTTACCAGGTGAAATTGCGTAATAAGGCTTAAAGTCATCTTCGACGTCAATTGAGAACTTGCCGATTGTGCTCTTCTTTTTGAGCTCAGGCGGAAGGTCCTTGAGGTCGATCAGGTCACGGATGTGCCCAACGGATGCCAGTACACGAAACTCATCACCTAGGTACTTGGCAATGGTCTTAGCCTTTGCCGGTGACTCTACGATGACTAACTTTGAGCCTGAAGCCACGATTCTCCTACCTGTTGCTGCCTAGCTCGGGGTGGCCCGAGCATGAACTCTATGAACTATACCTAAAACTTCCGAACGCACACTTATATAGAGGTCTAAGTTGACTTTATGGCATTGTTCGAGGCTCGCCCCAAATCCTTGCACAATCTGCTCAGCCGTTTCACAGGGATAACCTACCGATAATCCCCTTAAAACGTCCAAAGCGGCTACGGCTGCGTTGTCGGTTTGGGCCTGGAGCCTAGCAATCACAAGGCTCTGAGATGTAAAGCCTAAAGAAACGGTCATTATTCCCAAGACCATAAAAATGATCGCCAAACCCAGAATTGACCCCGACCCAGAATCGCCTAAAGACCTCATAGTCCACCTTTTCTAGAGCACTGAACTTCCTTCACCTCAAATGGGAATGAGCCTCCAAAAGCCATGATTTGGTGAGCTTGGGTCACTTCAACGCAAACCGACAGGTCTTGATAAAGAACTTCAAAAGACGCAGCTGGCCCCAAATTAGACTGACTTATCAGCTCTGTCAGAAGAGCCTTGGATTCACCCCGAGCCAGAGCTCTGGAACCCTCGGCAGCTAATTCCACTAAAGCAATTCGACTTGTTTGCATGCTTTGAACGGAGAGGGCTAGAAACAGAATTAGCAACGCCCCTGGCAGAATGATCGCAAACTCTGCCGTCACTGAGCCCTGCTCGGCTACCCAGTGCCGTTGACAGTGAGGGCTGACTTGATTAGATCCATCAGCATTTGCCTTAC
>JAULUM010000012.1:3382-9823 GCA_032111565.1 Rhodoluna sp.
GCGGCATTTCCAAAAATGTAACGGAAGAACGCCAACAATGGATTGGTTCGCCCATAATGCCATTGCGTGAAGCTTTTAAAACGCAGGTGGTGTACAGAAACTTACCTTTCTTAAAGCAAAAATTAGAACAGTTAGAAACAGAATTAAAAGCACTCCAGGCAAGATGATGGCAAACTCTGCGGTCACTGAGCCCTTCTCAGTTACCCACTTCCATTCACTGTGAGTGCTGACTTTATTAGGTCCATGAGCATTTGTCTGACCTCGGGGCTTCTCAGAATTGTCAGCAATAGGCCTGCGAAGCCGACGGCTGCCAAAGTGATAATCGCGTACTCTGCAGTGCTGGCCCCTGTCTCTTCTAACCAGATTTGTTTCATCATTTACTTTCTCCTTCATTGTGCTCCCAGCGTGGTAACCATTAGCGGGACTATCGCTAAAAAGACAAAAGCGGGTAAAACCCCAAGGCCTAAAGGCAACATAAGTTTGATCCCTAGTCTTTCAATCTTGACTTCAGCGGCAAAAAGAACTTCCTCCTGCATTCTTTGAGCATGCTTTCGAAGTAGCTCAATTGCCTTTGCCCCAGAGTGTTCAACGAGTTCAACCACTTCAGCCATTACTGAAAGCTCACTTTCCGAAGGTTCTTGCCTAAAAACTTCTCGATAGTTTGTAAGTGCAAGATCCTGTGCTTTATCCGGATTTGCTCCAGCAGAGAACTGCATGGCAACACCCAATAGGTAGAAGCCTTCATAGCTCTGTCCCGGTTTTGCCTTTTTCAATAATCGAAAAGTTACAAGTTTTGCTACAAGCAGTAGTACAATGCCAAGACCTAAACTCACCAACACAATCGGTTTCTCAATCAATGTGTCAAATACTCCCCACCCCAAAAGTTGGGCCATAGCCAGCGTGATGATAGGTAGCCACAACATCAGCCGCGCTGTTGACTTGGGGCCAGCATGGGCTAGTTCAATCTTTTTCAAAGCTCTATCCCTAGACCCTAGAACATCAGCTACAAACTCAATCTCGGAAACCATTGATGAACCTGAATCCTGAGCGACCAAAAGGAAAAACTGAATCCCCTTGGATTGCGCTTTATCTGTTGCCAACTGCTCGAGAGACTTCTCCAAACTCACACCAGATCTGAGTAGGCCAGCGACCTTAGTGAGGGTAATGACTTCAGACATCGCTAGCGACTAATCTCTCAATGGCTGTAATGGCACGTTTAGGCCCTAACTTCTTCACTTCAATAGCCCAGGAAACAGAGCTTGCAACGAGCAGTTTCCCTAGCTCCGGATTCACCCCTACACCAGCCAGTATCGATAGCATTCTTGGCAGTGCATCGGTAACCGAGTTGGCATGAAGGGTAAAGCCCGCGCCACTATGGCCAGTATTCATAGCCTGAAGAAGCACCAGCAGTTCTTCTCCTCGAGCCTCCCCTACTACTAAACGGTCTGGCCGCATGCGCAATGCTTCTCGCAATAACTGTGCAGTCGATATCTCGCCAACACCTTCATGATTGGCCAACCTGGTTGTCAGCGAAACAGCGTTCCCTGCAAGATTTAGTTCAGGCGCATCTTCGATTGTTATCACGCGCTCTTGGACGGCTTGAGAGAGCATCGCTTTGAGAAGTGTCGTTTTTCCCGAACCTGTAGCACCAATAACTAGAAAATTCTCTTTACCTTCGATGATCCCTAGTAGTTGAACAAGCTGCTCTTTGGTTATTGAAGATGACTGAACTAAATCTTGAAGTGTTAGTGAAGAGGTTCGATGCCTTCTAATTGAGATCTGGGTTCTCTTTGAACACTCCCCCTGCAGCACAGCATGAATACGAAGTAAGCCAAATTGAGTATCAATTGTTACCTCTGAAATCGCTTTTGCAATATCAAGTCTTGAACCATTTGCTCTCAGCAGTTGCTTGACCCAAGTTGTGGCTTCTTCTTCGCTTGAAAAAGGATTAGCAGCTTTCTCTAATATCCCTTCTCTTTCAATAAGTGCGGAAACGCTTCCATCAATAAGCACATCGGTTACAAGATGATCGCCTAGAAAACTTTTCAAAAGATTAATTTCGGACATTGCCTAATCATGAAACCTTCCAGCGGTTAGCTCCATCTCCGTGTGATGTTTTGGGGATAAAGGCGCTGGGTAGAAAATGTGAATAAGTGCCGAGTTAAATTAAGGGGCCCCGGTCTCTGGGGGGAGTGACCGGGGCCGGCGATACATGATTGGGGGAATCGATGTATCGCAGGTCAGCCGAAGCTGACTGGAATAGCATAACAAGAAGTTTTCTTGCTTTGCAATACAAAATCTGCTTTCGGTCAGGCAGTTGTCAGGACAAGTAACGTTTTACACTCAGGCCTGCTCCATAGCACATTAGGGCTATAAAATCGCCCTATGGTTGATGACTTTAAGGCTAGTTTTCGGGTTCAGAGCGAAGAAAGGTTAGCCTTCTGGGCCGAGCAGGCCCACCGCCTGCACTGGCACAAACCCTTCACAAAAACCCTCGACTGGACCAATCCCCCATTTGTCAAATGGTTCGAGGATGGCCAAATAAATGCCAGCTATAACTGCCTAGATAGGCATGTTCTGGAAGGCAGAGGAGACAAGATTGCCATCTTCTTTGAAGGTGAACCAGGCGACACCAAGACATACACGTATAGCCAACTCCTAGCAGAAACTAAGAAAGCCGCTAATGCCCTGCTTGATTTAGGAGTGTCTGAAGGTGATCGGGTCGCTGTATACATGCCAATGATTCCAGAGGCAGTGATTTCTGCCTTAGCCATAGCTCGCATAGGAGCAGTGCATAGTGTTGTCTTTGGTGGCTTTAGCGCTGAGTCACTAAGAAGCAGAATCAATGATGCGCAAGCAAAACTAGTTATCACAGCTGACGGAGGTTTCCGCAAAGGCAAAGCTCATCCATTAAAGGAAGCAGTAGATCAAGCACTTGAAAACAACAGCTGTCCATCAGTTGAACATGTTCTAGTTGTTGAAAGAACCAAAATAACAGTGTCAATGACATCTAGAGACATCTGGTGGCATGATGCTCTAGGCAAATCAGCAACAGAGCATGAAGCAGTTGCGTTCGATTCAGAGCATCCGTTGTTCATTCTCTACACCTCAGGAACCACAGGAAAGCCGAAAGGTATTCTGCACACCACCGGTGGCTACCTAACTGGAGCTTCTTATTCTCATCGAGTTGTCTTTGATCTGAAAAGTGAAACGGATGTTTACTGGTGCACCGCTGACGTTGGTTGGATTACCGGTCACAGTTATGTGGTCTTCGGGCCTTTGGCCAATGGTGCTACTCAGGTTATCTACGAAGGGACTCCTGATTCACCTAACTTCGAGCGCTGGTGGGAAATTATTGCTAAGTACAAAGTCAGTATTTTCTACACAGCACCCACTGCAATCAGAACATTCATGAAGATTGGTAGATCAGTTGTTGATGGTCATGATCTAACTTCATTACGCATTCTTGGTTCCGTTGGTGAACCTATCAATCCAGAGGCTTGGCACTGGTACCACGATGTTGTTGGTGGATCTAAATGTGAGATTGTCGATACCTGGTGGCAAACCGAGACCGGTTCCATCATGATTTCCCCTATCCCCCATGCCTTCAAGACCAAGCCTGGTTCTGCTCAAAGACCACTACCTGGCATCACAGTTGGAATTGTTGATGAAAACGGCGCACCTGTGAAGAATGCGAAAGACGGCAGCGAAGCTGGCTATCTAACCATTGATGAGCCTTGGCCAAGCATGCTTCGAGGGGTATGGGGCGACCCAGCAAGATTTATTGAAACCTACTGGTCTAAATTCCCTGGCAAATACTTTGCCGGAGACGGCGCTCGATTTGATGAAGACGGTGACATCTGGTTACTCGGTCGTATCGACGACGTCATCAAAGTTTCAGGTCACAGGCTCTCAACTGCTGAGATTGAATCAGCTCTGGTTGAACACCACTGGGTTGCTGAAGCTGCGGTTGTAGGAGCGAAAGATGAAATCACTGAGCAAGCGGTGGTCGCATTTGTAATTCTTCGTCAAGATGAAATAGGTGATGCACCTAATGAAGAAGAGATCGGCAAGGTGCTCAGAAACTGGGTCACTGAGAAAATTGGAGCGATCGCAAGACCTCGCCAGATCATGGTTGTTTCAGAATTACCAAAAACTAGATCTGGCAAGATCATGCGAAGACTTCTCAAAGATGTTGCTGAAGGTCGCCCTATAGGTGACACGACCACACTCGCTGATTCGACAGTGATGAATGCCATCAATGACAAATTGCATGATGGTGCTAACGACTAGTTGAACTCAACAATCAGTTCAACTTCAACCGGAGCGTCAAGGGGTAACACTGCAACACCAATAGTTGATCTAGCGTGAATACCAATATCACCAAAGACTTGGCCTAGGAACTCTGATGCTCCGTTGTTGACAGCAGGGTGACCTGTAAACTCGGGGTCGCTTGCAATAAAGCCATTTACTTTGACGATTCTTGTAATTCGATCTAAATCGCCAATTGCATACTTCACTGCAGCCAAGCAGTTCAAGGCAGCAATCTGAGCTAGTTCTTTTGCTCGCTCAGGTGAAACCTGAGAAGGCACTTTCCCTGTTTCAGCTAACTTGCCATTGACCATTGGTAGCTGACCTGCGGTCATAACCAAGTTCCCTGTTGCAACCGCTGGGATGTACGCGGCTACCGGAGGGACTACCTCGGGTAGTGGAAAGCCCAGTTCAATGAGCCTTGACTCGATCTTCCCAGCCATTTCTAGTCCTTAGCTTTCTTCATGTATGCCACGTATCCGCCCTCGGCGCTGGTAACTACCTGAACGAGTTCCCAACCTTGGGCTCCCCAGTGGTCCAGTATTTGCTTGGGATTGTGCGGTGGAAGGGGGGTTACGGTGTATTCCCAGATGACCATTTTTATGGTTCCTCTCAAAGATAGAAGGTAACCTTGAGTCTATGGCTGACAAGGGTACAAAAAATAAGAAAAAGGCAGGTTGGCTGGGGCTTTTTGGTCTTAGCACCCTAGCTGGGCTTCTGAGCATCGCAATGTTGCTCCCAGTGGTATGGCTGGGTGGAATTGGAGCCAGCGCTACCGTTTCGGTCTTCAATAGCCTGCCTGATTTCATTAAGCCGGTAAACGCTGCCGATGCTTCAAATATCTACGCCATGCAGGATGGCAAGCCTGTCCAAGTTGCCCGCTTCTTTGCTGAGAACCGTATCTCAATCGATTTCGAAGATATCTCCCCGAACATGATCAGGGCCGCTATCAACACTGAAGACCCTAGATTTTATGACCACGCTGGTGTTGACTGGGTTTCTTTCACCAGAGCAATCATAAATAACGTAACTGGTGTTTCCAGGGCTGGTGGTTCAACCATCACGATGCAGTTCGTAAAGAACAACCTTCTGGAAGCTGCTGTTCTAAGCGGCGACGAAGAAGCCATTGAGTTACAGACAAGCAGCAAATACGCTCTGCAGAGAAAGTTCCAGGAAGTCCGTTTGGCTCTTGCTCTGGAACAGAGTTACTCCAAGCAAGACATTCTTGCTGGTTACCTAAACCTTTCATTCTTTGGAACCAACATCAATGGTGTTGAAGCGGCTTCAGAGTATTACTTCGGCATCAAAGCCAAAGACCTGAATGTTCCTCAGGCTGCAATGCTCACAGCGATGCTTAAAGGTGCTGAACTTTACCGTCCAGATGTTGAAGAGAACAAAGAGCGCGCTCTTTCTCGTCGCAACATGGTTATCCAGAACATGGCTGATGGTGGTGACATTACTCAGTCTGAAGCGGATGCATACAAGGCATCGCCTATTGAACTAAACATTCAGAAGATTCCAGTTGGTTGTGAAAACGATCAGAGAACAGCTTTCTTCTGTGACTATGTGGTTTGGAACATTAGAAACAGTCCAGAGTTTGGTCCTACTCCTGAAGACCGAGAAGTTCTTCTTCGTAAGGGTGGCTTGGATATCTACACCACTATCGATCTAAAGCTTCAGAAAGTTGCTGACAAAGCAACTAAGACTTGGGTTCCACCAACAGATCCTTCCAAGGTTGGTGCGGCTAGCGTTTCAGTTCAAGCAGGAACTGGAAGAATTCTTGCTCTGACTCAGAACAGAATCTTCGACCAGACTGACTCAGGCCTTGTAGGTCACACTTCAGTGAACTATTCAGCCGACAAGAACTACGGTGGCTCCTCCGGTTTCCAGAGCGGATCTACTTACAAAATCTTCACCTTGGCTGAATGGTTGAGTAAGGGTAAGAAACTCAACGACCACGTTGATGGTCGCATCAAGGAATGGAACGCGGCTGAATTCAGCTCGCGCTGTGGTGGCCTAGTTGGAACTTGGGCTCCAGGCAACGACTCTAAAGCACCTGAGGATATGAGTGTCATAGAGGCAACAGCCAAATCAGTTAACACAGCTTATGCGTCTATGGCTAGCCAGTTA
>JAULUM010000013.1:0-14752 GCA_032111565.1 Rhodoluna sp.
GTTGAAGCCTTTCAAGACCATGGCTATCAACGTTGAGGGAAAGCTTCGAGCAGGAGTTACCTCTAAAGACATCATCTTGGCTGTGATTGCCAAGATTGGTACCGGCGGTGGTCAGGGTTATGTTCTTGAATACCGTGGTTCAGCAATTAGAGATTTGTCCATGGAAGCTCGAATGACAATTTGTAACATGTCAATCGAAGCAGGAGCGAGAGCCGGAATGGTTGCTCCAGATCAAACTACCTATGACTACCTCAAGGGAAGAGCTCATGCTCCTACTGGTGCTGACTGGGATGAAGCAGTTAAGTATTGGGATTCATTGGCTACCGATGAAGGTGCAGTATTTGATGCTGAAGTTTTCTTAGATGCAAACACTCTGGATCCTTTTGTGACTTGGGGAACTAACCCTGGTCAAGGTGTTTCTCTAAATGATGTTGTTCCTTCCCCAGAATCATTTGCTGATCCAAATGAAAGGGCTGCAGCTATTAGAGCACTTGAATACATGGATCTAGTTGCTGGAACCAAGATGAAAGACATCAAGGTTGACACAGTCTTCCTAGGTTCTTGCACCAACTCAAGAATTGAAGATCTGCGATCTGCTGCTGAAATCATCAAGGGCAAAGCCAAAGCAGATAACGTTCGCATGCTTGTTGTTCCTGGGTCTGCTCGAGTTAGATTGCAAGCTGAAGCTGAAGGATTAGACAAGGTCTTCAAAGACTTTGGTGCTGAGTGGCGCTTTGCAGGATGCTCGATGTGTTTGGGTATGAACCCAGACCAACTAGCTCCAGGGGAGCGAGCCGCTTCAACATCAAACAGAAACTTTGAAGGACGTCAAGGTAAGGGAGCAAGGACACATCTGGTGTCTCCTTTGGTTGCAGCAGCTACCGCTATTCGAGGAACACTTTCTGCACCTGCTGATTTGGAGGAGAACTAATGGAAAAGTTCACTACCTTTACTGGCATTGCAGTCCCACTAAAGAGATCTAACGTTGACACTGACCAGATAATCCCTGCTGTTTATCTAAAGAGAATTACAAAGACTGGTTTTGAAGATGCACTGTTTGCATCATGGCGTAACGACCCTGAGTTTGTTTTGAACGATCCTGCTTATACGCATGGTTCTGTATTGATTGCTGGCCCTGATTTTGGAACTGGTTCTTCACGTGAGCATGCTGTGTGGGCTCTTCGTGACTATGGTTTCAAAGCTGTTCTATCTTCTAAGTTTGCAGATATCTTCAAAGGTAACGCTGGCAAGCAGGGGCTTATTGCTGGAGAGATCACCGATGAAGACACCGAGAAGCTCTGGGCAGCAATCTTAAATAACCCAGGTGTTGAAATAACCATCGATTTGGTGAATAGAACAGCGACATTAGGGGATTTGACTGTTGAGTTTTCAATTGATGAATACACACGCTGGCGTTTGTTGGAAGGTCTTGATGACATCGGTCTTACCCTTAGAGATGAGAGTTCGATTACCGACTTTGAGTCAAGAAGACCTAATTGGATGCCAAAGACGTTACCAGCGAAGCACTAGGAGCTAAATGAGTCAGATTCAACTACAAGGTGGCAAGCCGCTCAACGGCAGAGTTGAGCTAAGCGGTGCTAAGAACCTTGTTACCAAGGCCATGGTTGCTGCCTTACTAGGTGATACCGCTAGCGAGCTTAGAGATGTTCCAAAGATCAGCGATGTTGAGGTTGTTCAAAGACTTCTTGAACTTCACGGGGTAAAGATCGATTTCAGTGACGACGGGGTCATGAAGTTAGACCCAACCAATGTGAAATCTGCTCGCATGGTCGATATCGATGCTCACGCAGGTTCTTCAAGAATTCCTATTTTGTTCTGTGGTCCACTGCTTCACCAGTTGGGTGAAGCGTTTATCCCAGATCTTGGTGGCTGTCACATCGGAGACCGCCCAGTTGATTACCACTTAGAAGTTCTTCGCAACTTCGGAGCTGTCATTGAAAAGCTGCCTAACGGAACTCGCATGTCAGCTCCTAACGGTTTGAAAGGCGCAAAGATTTCTTTGCCATACCCAAGCGTTGGTGCAACTGAGCAGGTATTGCTAACTGCAACTAAGGCAGAAGGTCTAACAGAACTTTCTGGTGCTGCCGTTGAGCCAGAGATTATGGACCTGATTGCCATCTTGCAGAAGATGGGTGCAATCATCTCTGTTGATACAGACCGTGTTATCCGCATTGAAGGTGTTGCTAACCTCAATGGTTATTCACACCGAGCACTATTCGATAGAAATGAAGCAGCCTCTTGGGCTGCCGCAGCTCTAGCTACCGGCGGAGAAATTATGGTTGGTGGAGCTCGTCAGCAAGAGATGACCACCTTTCTGAACGTGTTTAGAAAAATCGGTGGAGCATTCGTTATTGAAGATGATGGTATTCGCTTCTCTCACCCAGGTGGCGAACTGCAGCCTGTGGTTATCGAAACAGATGTTCACCCTGGCTTTATGACTGACTGGCAGCAACCTTTGGTTGTTGCTTTGACTCAGGCAACTGGTCTATCTATTGTTCACGAAACTGTTTATGAAAACAGATTTGGTTTCACTGATGCTCTAGTTCAGATGGGTGCTCAGATTCAGATCTATCGTGAATGTCTAGGTGGTAACCCTTGCCGCTTTGGTCAGAGAAACTTCAACCACTCAGCGGTAATCTCAGGCCCTACTAAGTTGCACGGCGCAGACATTAGAGTTCCTGATCTTCGTGGAGGCTTTAGCCACATTGTTGCTGCATTGGCAGCTGAAGGTGTTTCAAACGTTTCTAACGTTCAACTAATTTCAAGAGGCTACGAACACTTCCTAGACAAGCTAACTGCCCTAGGTGCGCAGTTTACTTACTCGGAGTAACAGATGGCTAAGAAGAGTGCTGAATCAGTAAAGATGCCGGAGTTACGTCCAGGCGTTGAACGTACCTGGCAAATGTTTTTACTTGGCTGGTTTCTAAGACCATTTGTGGCTTTACTTTTCAGAATCAAAGTAACTGGCCAAGAAAACCTTCCTAAAACTGGTGGTTATGTTTTAGCAGGTAATCACGTAACCACATTGGATGCAGTTGCTGTTGCATACATGATGTTTTTCAAACTAAAGCGCGCTCCACACTTCCTAGCTAAAGAAGGACTATTCAGAACGCCTATTGTTGGGCCTATTCTTTTGGCCTGTGGTCAGATACCTGTTTTTAGAACAGGTAGAGGAAACAAAGATCCAATGGAATCTGCGTATCAGGTTCTTAGGTCAGGTCACTGCATCGGTATCTTCCCTGAAGGTTCCCTAACTAGAGACCCAAACCAGTGGCCTATGCGAGCGCGAACCGGAGCCATTCGCTTAGCTCTAGAAACAGGTGTTCCAATTGTTCCACTAGGCCAGTGGGGAACCGAAAAGGTTATGGAAACCTATTCCTCGAAGATCAGACCAAAGCCTTGGCACACAGTGAACATGATTATTGGTAAACCAATCGACATGTCTGTCTACAAAGACAAGAAGATGGGTGTTGATGAATTAGTTGCACTCAGCGATGACGTGATGGTTGAAATTACAAAACTTGTTGAAGAACTTAGAGGAGAGAAAGCTCCTGACAAGAGATTTGTCCCTTCAGAGCATGGTCTTCCTGAACACGGTAATTACAAGAAGTTCTTGATTATCAAAGCTGAAAACGACAGAAGAGCGGCGCAAGGACTAGAACCACTACCTGCTCATGCAAAAGTCACTAACGGCAAGATTGTTGTGAAGAAAGCAAAGGGCAAGTAATTATGGCTCGTATAGCGGTTATTGGTGCAGGTTCTTGGGGAACCACATTTGCCAAAGTATTGGTAGATGCAGGTAATGATGTAATGCTTTGGTCTCGTCGCGAGGAACTGACTGAAGAGATTAACTCAACCCACCGTAACGGTGATTACATGCCAGGAATTAACCTTCCTAAAGACCTAGTTGCATCTTCAAACATCGAAGAAGTCCTCAAAGGTGCAGAACAGGTGCACATTGCTGTTCCTTCACAATCACTTCGAGTGAACCTTGAGCAATGGGGCCGCTTCATTGAAGAAGGAGCCATTATTGTTTCTCTTATGAAAGGTGTTGAGCAAGGCTCATCACTGCGTATGAGTGAAGTAATTGAAGATGTCCTAAAGATAGATAAAGATCTAATCTGCGTTGTCTCTGGCCCTAACCTGTCTCTTGAGATTGCCAGTGAACAACCAGCCGCCTGTGTTGCTGCCTGCACATCAAAGCAGAATGCAGCCAAGGTTGCGGCAGCAGCTACAAACTCTTACTTCACGACCTTTACTAACAAAGATGTCATCGGAACTGAGTTCGGTGGAATTCTGAAGAACTTAATCGCGGTTGCCATTGGAATCGTTAATGGTGTTGGCTATGGCCAGAACACCAAGGCTTCGATTATGACTAGAGGTCTTGCAGAGATCTCTAGATTTGCTGTTGCTCACGGAGCTAAGAAGAAGACCATGGTTGGTCTTGCTGGTCTCGGAGACCTAATTGCTACCTCGGAGTCACCGTTATCTCGTAACCACAAAGCAGGAGAGATGCTCGGTAAGGGTTACTCAAAGAGAGAAGTTCTCAAGCGTTTATCTCAGACTGCTGAGGGTCTAACTTCGGTTGCACCTATTCTTCGACTGGCTGCTCTCAAAGAAGTGAAGATGCCTATCGTTGAGCAGGTGCAGCTTGTTATCGAAGGCAAGATGAGCCCTAAGGACATTGGTCCATCTCTTACTCGCGGCAATGATGCACCTGAGGCCGAGTAATGGCTAAGCAAAGAGTTGTAATTCTTTTTGGTGGCGCTTCAAGTGAGCACTCAATCTCCTGCGCAACTGCAGGTGGAGTTCTTTCAGCTATTGATCGAGATAAGTATGAGGTGATTCCTGTTGGTATCACCCGTGATGGCATCTTTGTCCCAGCAGTGGATGATGCAAGCAAGTGGACTCTTACTGAAGGTGAGCTACCTAGTGTTCAATTCGAAGGCAAGACTGTTATCTGGCCTACCGGAGGATCTAGAGAACTAAAGGTTCAAGATTCTCAAGGAACAACATCACTTGGAGATGTTGATGTTGTTTTCCCCTTGCTTCATGGACCTAACGGTGAAGATGGCACTATGCAGGGCTTTCTTGAATTACATAACCTGCCTTACGTCGGTAACGGAGTCTTTGCGAGTGCTGCTGGCATGGATAAAGAATTCTCTAAGGCATTGTTTATCGCAGCAGGACTTCCTGTCACACCACACGTTGTCATTACCAAAGACTCTTGGCTAGCCGATCCTGAAAGTGCTTTGGAAAAAGTAAGAGCACTTGGTTCTCTGCCTTTGTTTGTGAAGCCAGCAAGAGCTGGATCTTCAATTGGTGTTTCTAAAGTCAAAGACATGGCTGATTTCACGAAAGCCCTAGAAGATGCTTTTGCTGAAGACAGCAAGGTTACTGTCGAAAAGGGCTTGGTTGGTAGAGAGATCGAGTGTGCTGTTCTATCCAAGCTAGGTGGCGGTGCTCCTAGAGTTTCTCTTGCTGGCGAGATTGTTGTTCGCTCAGGTGAGTTCTATGACTTTGACGCTAAGTATCGTAATGACGCTGCTGAGCTCATCTGTCCAACAAAACTAAGCGACGATGAACTATTTGAACTTCAGGCACTAGCTAGAAAAGCATTCAAAGCTCTAGGTTGCTTCGGTTTAGCAAGAGCAGACTTCTTCTTGACTAAAGATGGCTTCTTTGTAAATGAATTAAACCTAATGCCAGGCTTCACACCTATCTCTATGTATCCAAAGTGTTGGGAAGCTTCTGGGGTAACTTACCCTGAACTTATTGATGATTTGATTCAGCTTGCTTTTGAGCGAAACTAGTCAAAACAATTCTTAGTTGACTTGGTGAACTGAACAGCTTGGCCTAGGTCATCTAGAACATTTGCTCCTGAAGATCTAGTTGAATCTATGGTTATGGCCGTTGCAGGAGTTCTTCCGAAGGTAATGAATGTGTAATTAGGCTGATCTGAATCATCTACTAGCCAGTCAACATCTCCAGCAGTAATACAGGGCAAAGCGCTGACCATAACTGGTTCTAGACCACAGGTCAGCGTAATTGCTACAGGGGAACCCCAGGCCGCTGTGGACTGGGAGTTGGTGGTTCTCTTAGTCTGTCCGTCTGTTTCACTAGGAAGTCGGACAATAACCTCAGCGCATCCTGGGTCATTAGCTAGTGGGGCAGGGGGTAGCACTACGGTAGCGGAACAGCCGGTTAGTATAAGCGGCAGTGCTAATGCCAATATTCGCAAAATCTTCATCAATAACAGGCTACCTTTGAAATGTGGAGCAAAATAACACCTTGGCAAATCTAGGCGAGAGCGAGTCGCTTCGTCGCACCATTGGCAAGCTCATCCAAGGTGAATACGCCATCGTTGGACCAGGGGATGACGCAGCTGTTGTTTCTAGTGCAGATGGCAGATTTGTTGTGACCACAGACACGATGATTGAAGGTCGTGATTTCAAACTTGAATGGTCAAGTGGTTTTGACCTAGGCTTCAAAGCCATTGCCTCCAACGTTGCCGATGTTGCAGCCATGGGAGCTATACCAACTGCACTAGTAGTTGCCATTGCTCTGCCAGGGGATACTCAAATCTCATGGTTAGAAGACTTTGCTGATGGTCTAAACGCAGGGCTAACTCAACTAGCCCCAGGAGCATCTGTTGTTGGCGGCGATTTGGCTCACGCTGATCAGGTGTTTATCTCAGTGACTGCTCATGGCGATCTTGATGGTTTAGAGCCAGTACTTCGAAGCGGAGCAAAACAAGGAGATATCTTGGCGGTAGCTGGAACTCTAGGTAAGGCAGCTGCGGGGCTGGAACTTTTACAATCAGACAAAGCAGATGCCAAGCATGCCTTTGATGATTTAGTTTCGATTCAGATAAGACCAATGCCACCCATCCCTGCGGGAGTTTTAGCAAACAAAGTTGGAGCTACAGCGATGCTTGATGTTTCAGATGGTTTAGCTAAAGATGCTTCAAGAATTGCAAAAGCATCAGGTGTAACTATCCAAATTGATAAGTCAGCATTACTTGGCTTTGAAGCTGTTCTTGAGTTAGCGGCGTTGAGATTAGAGGTAACACCGGAGAACTGGGTTCTATTTGGGGGAGAAGATCATGCACTGCTGGCTACCTTCCCTGAAGGTGCTGAAATACCTAGAGAGTTCAAGCCGATAGGTCGAGTATTGCCACAATCAGAGCATCTGGTTTTGCTTGATGATCTAGAACTTCAAGCAAATGGCTGGGACTCTATTCGCGGCTAAAGTTCTAGCCGTGCAAGACAGAGTTGAGGGTGATTCCCTGACCTGTTCTTGGTAATACTTCAACTCTTCCGTTCAGAGAGTTTCTTCTAAACAAAAGATTAGGTAGAGAGCTAAGTTCAAGAGCCTTGACTGTTCGCTCTTCTCCGCCATCAATGATGGTTACCTTAGTTCCTGCAGTTACGTAAAGACCAGCCTCAACAACAGAGTCATCACCGATAGAGATACCAATACCTGCGTTAGCTCCTAGAAGTGCTCGTTCACCAATCTGAACTCTTTCTCTTCCGCCACCGGATAGTGTGCCCATGATTGAGGCTCCACCACCGATGTCTGATCCGTTACCAACAACAACACCTTGAGAGATTCGACCTTCAACCATGGCAACTCCTAGAGTTCCTGCATTGAAGTTCACAAAGCCTTCGTGCATGATTGTTGTTCCTGAAGATAGGTAAGCACCAAGTCTGACTCGGTTGGTATCTGCAATGCGGACACCCTTAGGAACTACGTAGTCAACTAGTCTTGGGAATTTATCTACTGAGTGAACGGTGACACCGCTTCTTGTAAGTGTTGGTAGCAGCTTCTCGTAATCAGATACAGCGATAGGTCCAATTGATGAGAAGGCAACTATAGGAAGGTTCGGGTAAAGATTCTCCAGGTTGATTGTGTTTGGCTTTACCAAGAGGTGAGAGAGCAAATGAAGTCTTAGATAAGCGTCTGGAGTTGAAGAAACTGGATCGCTTAGGTTTATCTCTGTTCTAACTGCCTTGACCTCAACGTTGCGTCTAGGGTCTTTACCGATTAGCGCATCAAAGTCTTTGTCCATGAGGTAGACAGCATCACCAGTTGGAGCTGGACCTAACTGAGGCTTTGGGTAGTAGGTATCCAAGATGGTGCCATCGGCTGATATGGTGGCAAGTCCCATGCCCCAGGCTTTTGTAGGTGCGTCTAAATTATTCATCCCTACAAGGTTACAAGTAGGCTCGTTAGGTGAGTGTAAATCTTGATCTAAAAAGTGATGTCGTTGACCTTACCAGAGTCATCTGTGACATCGATTCTGTCTCAGGCAATGAGAAGGAACTGGCTGATGCTATTGAATCAGCCCTGAAGCAGTATGGGCATTTACAGGTCATTCGTGATGCTGATGCCATCATCGCTAGAACCAACCTGGGTAGAGACAAGCGTGTGGTTATCGCAGGTCACATCGACACTGTTCCAGTTGCGGATAACCTTCCTACCAAACTCATAAATCTTGAAAGATCTCATGTTCTCTGGGGTAGAGGAACAGTAGATATGAAAGCTGGAGTTGCAGTTCAGCTTAAGCTGGCTGCAGCCCTAGTTTCACCAAATGTTGATGTGACCTGGGTCTTCTATGACCATGAAGAAGTTGATTCTGCCCTCAATGGTTTAGGACGTATTGCTCATAACCGACCTGAGTTACTGGAGAGTAGCTTTGCTGTTCTTTGTGAACCAAGTAATGCTCGAGTGGAGGGTGGCTGTAATGGAACCCTTAGAGCGCTCATCAAGTTATCTGGAGTGAAGGCTCACTCTGCGAGACCTTGGATGGGTGAGAATGCTTTGCACAAGGCAGCAGTGCCTTTGGCTATCTTGGCTAACTATGTTCCACAAGAAGTTGAAGTTGATGGACTTGTCTATCGTGAGAGTTTGAATGCAGTTCTGATGAACTCAGGTATCGCTGCCAACGTTATTCCTGATGAAGCCCTTATCACTGTGAATTACAGGTTTGCTCCTAGCAAGAGCAGCAAGGATGCTGAAGCACATCTTCGTGAGCTTTTTGTTGGATTTGATCTTGAGGTTACCGACTTTGCAGATGGGGCAAGACCTGGTTTGGACCTGCCTGAAGCAGCTGCTTTCGTTGCTGCTACTGGAACAACACCGTTCCCAAAGTATGGCTGGACAGATGTGGCTAGGTTCAGTGCCCTGGGTATCCCAGCAGTGAATTTTGGTCCAGGTGACCCAAATAAGGCTCATGCTGACGATGAAGGTGTTGAGATTGACCAAATCTATGCATGTGAAAAAGCACTCTCAGATTGGCTCTCTGCCTAAAAAGTAATCAAATGGATACCTTCTGTTTCCAACAGGCCCCAAATTCCCACCAAAAGCGTGGTTTAATAGAAGTTCCAAGTATCTAGGAGTCTCTAATGGCAGCAATGAAGCCACGTACCGGTGACGGTCCAATGGAAGCCGAGCGCGAAGCTCGCGGATTAATAGTTTTGCGTATTCCACTTGAAGGTGGCGGTCGACTGGTTATCTCAGTAAACGATGACGAAGTTGATCAGTTGAAGAAGGTTCTTGCGGGTATCAAGAAGCGCTAATAAAGATTTATGGATCTAACCACCTGAGTAATCAGGTGGTTTTTTCTTTAGCTACTTTTTAGCAGCGAGTAGAAGGCCATCGCCAATAGTGCTTAGTGCTGGTGTGAACAGGCCGCTTTGGTTGATAAATTCCAACATAGTTCGGTATTCCTCGGTGTTGTCATCTCTAAGCACCTGGTCTGGGACTCGATCTCTCCATAGTGCGTGCGGAATTGCTAGAACACCACCGACTCTTAGTAGTCGGTAAGACTCTTTGACTTGGGAAAGCAAAGACTCAATATCGCCGTCTAACAAAACTATGTCGTAGGCTTCGTCGGCAAGGTTTACTAAGACCTCACTTGATTTGCCGTTAATCATTCGAAGTCTTGAATTCGGAATTCCTGCTTGTTCGAAAGCTATCTTGGCTAAATCCTGATGCTGCATTTCGGTATCGATGCTGGCAAGGACTGAGGTGCTGCTGGCTAGCTGAAGCCATAGACCTGAGACTCCGGCACCGGTGCCAACTTCAACTAGGGCTTTGGCATTCATGCTAGAAACCAATAACGCTAAAGCTGAGCCAACAGATGGGGTAATTGATTCAATGCCCATCTCTTCTGCTCTGGCCCGAGCGCGGGCAATTACCTCGGGTTCCTGGTGGAACTCCTCGGTGTATTTCCAGCTGGATATCTTGTCAATCATGGGCTAGTTCGAGCATATCTATGGTTTGGCTTTCTAGATGGTAGGCGAGCAAGTAACCTTAAAGGGTGTTTGGACTAAGTAGCGAAAAGATATTGATCTTGCTGGTGCTAGCCCTATTTATCTTGGGGCCAGAGCGCTTGCCTCGCTACGCCAAGTCTTTTGCTCAGTTCGTAAAGAAGATGCGGGCTATGGCAAACAATGCTCAAGCACAGATGAAAGATGAGCTAGGTGAAGGCTTTGAGGATCTTGACTGGAAGAAACTAGATCCAAGACAGTATGACCCTAGAAGAATCATCCGTGAAGCACTTTTAGATGATGGACCCGTTGTTAAGCACGCAGACCTAAATCAAGTTAAAACTAGAAGCCAAACCAGACTAAATCTTGGTGAAGCTCCACCGTTTGATAACGAAGCGACCTAGAGTCTTCTCATAATCTTTGAAAGCACGTTTAGTAGTGGTGCCATCTTGTTGTATTGATGGCCACGGCTAGGGAAGTGCAGTAAACCATTGTGAACACCGATTGCTTGAGATTCGGTGTATTTCAAAAGACCATCAACACCATTTCTTCTGCCGTGTCCAGAATTCTTCATGCCACCCATAGGGGTATCGAGGCTAGCGAAGGTAGCTCTAAAACCTTCATTGATATTCACTGTTCCAGCCATGATTCGTTCAGCAACCTTCTTGGCGTCACGGGTATTGCCAATAACCGATGCGTTTAGACCTTCGGTTGTGTTGTTTGCTAGTTCAACAGCCTCATCGATGGTGTCGTAACCATAGATCGCCACCACAGGACCAAACACTTCATTGGCAAACATGTTCATCGATGAATCAACATCGGTCACGATAGTTGGGGCGTAATAGAAAGGGCCCAGTTCAGGAAGAGCTTTTGCTCCTGCCAATACTTTGGCACCTTTGCGAACAGCATCATCAACAAATCCAGATACTCGAGCTAGTTGATTTGCTCCAGTGAGAGTTCCGATGTCTAGGCTGAAGTCTCGGCTGCTGCCAAGCTTCAGTTCATTGACCTTTTTAGCCAGGATCTCTTGGAACTGTTCCTTTAGGTTGTTTGGAACATAGGCACGTTCAATGGAAACACAGAGTTGACCAGCGCTACCGAAAGCCCCACCAATCAGAGCTTCAGCCGCAGCACCAAGATCTGCTGATGGCAAAACAATCAATGGGTTCTTGCCACCAAGTTCTAGGCTGAACGGAATCAATCTGGCAGCAGCTCTTGCTCCAACTAATCTTCCTGTTGCAGCGCTACCGGTAAATGCAATGTAATCAGCGTTATCGGTAAGAGCATTACCAACTGTTGCTCCATCGCCAGCAACGATTGTCCAAAGCGCTGGATCTAGCCCTGCCTTGATCGCCATCTGTCTTGCTTTTAGAGCAGTCAGTGTTGTTTGGTTATCCGATTTCTGAACTACTGCGTTACCTGCCATTAGTGCAGGTAATACATCCAGCATGCATAAAGCTAGGGGATAGTTCCATGGAGTGATAACTCCAACTACTCCAACTGGAACGTGGTTAACCCAAGTTTTAGTAATTATTGGAACACCAGCTTGGGTCTTCTTTGACTTTAGAGCTTTAGGGCCAATCTTGGCGTAGTAACGAGCAGCACCTAGGCCACCGGCAATCTCTTCGAAAGCGTGAGCTCTTACTTTTCCTGTTTCAAGTTGAACGATGTCTAGAAGTTCTTCTTGGTCATCAAGTAGTAGATCATGCAATCTATATAGAAACTTAGCTCTAACCTTCGGATCGGTCTTGCCCCAAGCCTTCTGAGCAAATCTTGCCGCACTAACAGCAGAAGCTACCTGTTCAGCGTTGTGTTGAGGTAGCTCATAGAACACTTGGCCGGTGTTTGGATTGATAACTCCAACCGTTGTTGAAGTAGCACCAAGGTGGGAAATCAGGTCTTTGATTGGAATAACGCTCATAACCGAAGTTTAGGCGATGTCCACTTTCAATGTGCGGTTACTAGGTGGCAACTTGGCTTCACTCAGCAACTTCGCAATCTTTATTAGCTCTATGGCAGCCGGGTCGGTTCTATTTGAGGCAACCAAAGGTTTTCCTGAATCAGAGCCCTCTCTTAGGCTCACACTGATTGGTACCTGAGCAAGAAGGTTCACTTCGGTACCTGAGTATTCAGATAGCGCTCTGGCTACCTCTTGGCCACCACCAGTTCCAAATAGCTCAAGAACAGATCCATCTGGCATAGGTAATCCGCTCATGTTCTCAATGACACCGAAAATCTCTTGGCCCTGTTTGTGACCCGATGAGCCACTTCTCTGAGCAACATATGAAGATGCTTGCTGAGGGGTAGTGACAACGATGCTTCTAGCGTTAGGCAGAAGTTGTCCAACTGAAATAGCAACATCTCCTGTGCCAGGAGGCATATCGATAAGCAGATAGTCAAGGTTTCCCCAGTGCACTTCAGTTAGGAATTGCTCAACTGCTTTATGGAGCATTGGCCCTCGCCAAGCAACCGGTTCATTACTTGGTAGGAACATCCCGATTGAGATTACCTTGACGCCATATGCAATAGGAGGCAAGATCATGTCATCAAGGCGAGTAGGTCGATCTGTTGTGCCAAGTTGCGCTGGAATGCTGAAGCCAAAGATGTCAGCGTCAAGTACACCAACATCAAAACCTTGGTTGGCTAATTCAACAGCAAGGTTGACAGTTAGTGAGCTCTTTCCAACACCACCTTTACCTGAACCAATCAGGAATACCTGGGTTGTGCTGCCAACTCCAAAAGGATTTGATTTAGGAGGACGGCCACCACGAAGTTTTTCCTTCAGAGAATCAAGTTCCTCTTTAGTCATTACCCCCATGATGACTTTTGCTTTTGACTGAGGGAATTCTTTGGTTAGAACATCGCTAACCTGACTCTCAATCTGAACAGCCTGAGGACAGTGGCTTACCGTTAACTTGATCTCGACGCTGAAATCATCTTCTGAACCAGAAACATTACCAACCATGTCCAATTCGGTGATTGGCTTTCTGAGCTCAGGATCTATTACCTGGCTTAGAGCGTTGGTTACTTGTGAAATCAAATCAGACATTATTTATTGTTATTCGAATCTTTTTTCAGTTCAGCAAGAATCTCTTCCAAAGCCTCGCGTATTTCATCTTTTACAAAGTCTCTGGTTGCAACTTCATCTAGTGCAAGTCGAAGGGCAACCACTTCTCTGGCTAGGTATTCAGTATCGGCAAGATTGCGCTCTGCTAGCTGTCTGTCTTGCTCAGTCTTGACTCTGTCTCTGTCATCTTGACGGTTTTGGGCTAAAAGAATCAAAGGAGCAGCATATGAAGCCTGAAGCGAAAGAAGCAAAGTAAGCAAAGTGAAGTTAGTAGCCCTAGGGTCGAAAGCTAGCTCTGCCGGCATGAATACGTTCCAAGTGATCCAGATAATACAGAAGAACGTTAACCCAATAAGGAAGCCACCAGTACCCAGCGCTCGAGCAAATGTCTCAGATGCACGACCAAACTGTTCACGATTAATGCGAGGAACTAAAGGCTTGAGCTTAGCTGATAGGGGAGTATCAAGGCGGTTACGTGATTTAGACATTTAGGTCACCTCCATCTTCGCTTCTCCAGTCATCAGGTAGTAGATGATCAAGAACGTCATCAACTGTCACAACTCCAATAAGGCGATTCTCATTATCAACAACAGGAATGGAAACCAGGTTGTAGTTAGCCATAGTTCTGTGAATCTTTGAGATGTGAGTATCAGCTAGTACTGGCTCAACATCGGTGTCAAGTATTGTGCCAAGACGAACATGTGGCGGATATCTCAAAAGTCTTTGGAAGTGAACCATACCTAGGAACTTGCCAGTCACTGTTTCAAAAGGAGGAAGAGTTACAAAAACTGAAGCTGCAAGAGCAGGGGCTAGATCTTTCTTCCTAATCAATGCCATAGCCTCAGCAACAGTCGCCTCTGATGAGCAGATAACAGGTTCAGAAGTCATAAGACCACCAGCGGTGAACTCACCAAAGGACATCAGTCTTCTAATGTCGTCTGCTTCTTCTTCATCCATTAGTTCAAGAATTGCTTGAGCTCTTTCACCTGGCAGGTTCTGCATAAGGTCAGCAGCATCGTCAGGTTGCATAAGATCCAAAACTTCGGCAGCACGTTCATCATCTAGGTCTTGAACAATTTCAATCTGTTCTTCTTCAGGAAGTTCTTCCAGAACATCTGCTAGACGTTCGTCATCGAGTTCCTCAGCAACCTCAATCATTCGCTCTTCAGGCAAATCTAGAAGAGCTGATGCTAAGTCAGCTGGGTTCATGTCTGAGTAAGTAGCGATTAGGTGCTCAGCACTTTGACTTTCAGCGCTCTTGCCATCTTCGGTAACCTGCTGCCATTTAGCGAATTCTGTTGCTCCTCGACCAAATGGTGAGTTAGAAGTCTTTGGTCTACGAATGAAGAGGTCGCTAACCAACCAGTCTTTGCGTTCATTTTGCTCAATG
>JAULUM010000014.1:0-14388 GCA_032111565.1 Rhodoluna sp.
CGTTAGAGAGCAGCATGCCAACCGCGAAACTGGTTCCAACCAAACCATAGATGAAAGCATTTCCGCCCATCTCTTCGGTGATGAGGAACACATCGCCTACGTTGATAACTGAAACACAGAAAACCAAGCCGAATACCAAAATGACCATAGCGCGAAGAAGAGGGCTTTTCATAAGGAAGCGGAAACCTTCTGTTGCTCTTGTCTTTTCGCCTGCTTCTAGTTTTTCTGGAGAATGGTTGAGATTTAAAACAAAAGGAATGAATGCAATCATTACGGTGAGGGCCGCATCAATCATGAAAGTGATAATGAATCCAGTTCTATCAACCAGGATTCCTGCTGTGAAAGGACCTGCAAGACCTGCTAGAGCAAAATAGCTCTGGATGGTTCCCATCGCTCGACCAATGTCCTCTTTCTTGGCAAGGATTGGAGTGAGCTTTCCCCAGGTTGGGCCGATGATTGACTGACAGGTGTTAGCAATAAACAACAGTGCCAACATCAACCAGTGATCGACATCCTGGCTAAGGGTGAAGATAGCGCTTGCACCGATAACCGAAAAGAGAGGAACTACTTGCTTAGTACTAAACCGGTCGGCAATGGTTCCAGCCCACGGGGCAAAGAGAATAGCTGGAAGTGTCCCAACGATGAATAGGGTTGCAATCGCCGCAGGTCCTGCTTCTTTTTCTCTGAAGACCAGAGTGAAAACAGTTAGCTGGCTGCCAAGGATGCTGAATGCTCGAGCTAGAGCTAGAGCTTGGATTTTCCCCCATTGCGTTTGAGTTGGTTCAATCACTTTTACTTACTTTCTAGCCAGTAGACGACAGTGTCTCCGTATGACTTTTCTTCTGTTACGTGTAACTCTTCTGGTAATTCGGGAATCGGGGTTCTTGAAGATCTCTCCAAGATAATCACTGCGTTTTCCTTAAGGTGAGGAAGCAGTGCAGTGAGGTTTTCATTTATGTCCGTATTTGATACTTCATATGGAGGATCAATGAAAACCAAGTCAAATTTACTTGAGAAAGTGGCCAGGTAACTAGCAACAGTCTTACCTTCAGCCCTGATGTCACAGTCCAGTTCTTCCTTCTGAAGAGCTGCCTTGATCATTCTCTGGTTGGTAATAATGCCACCTAGGGCCTGCTTGTTGTTTTCAACCAGAAGCAAAGACCTTGCTCCACGGCTAGCCGCTTCAAACCCTAAGGCACCTGTTCCGGCATAAAGGTCTAGTACATCTGCTCCATCGATTAGGTCTAAAGCCTCTAGTCGATTGAAGATACTCTCTCGAATTCGGTCGCTTGTTGGCCTCGTTACTTTTGCTGGAGAGGCTAGGGTTCTTGATCCGGCGATGCCGCCAATGATTCTGGTCATAGTGTCCCTAGCCTAACTTGTCCTACGCTTCGGCGAAGATTGTCTCATGCTGTTACCGCTAACGCCTTTAGACCGCCTGATAGGCGATAAGACAGCTAAGGCTATGGCCAAGAACCTGGGGCTCAAGACAGCAGCCGATTTACTACAGCATTACCCTCGCAGATACTCCTCAAGAGGCGAACTTACCCCAATCAAAGAGATACCGGTTGGTGAGACAGTGACCCTGGTAGCCGATGTAGTCGAGGTTTATGAAAGACGCATGAAGGGTAAATCCGGAGTCATCCTAGAAGTGAAGCTCACCGATGGCGAAGGCTTTGTAACAGCCACCTTCTTCAACCAAGCCTGGCGTGCTCAGAAACTTAGACCAGGAGTTAGAGGTCTATGGGCTGGAAAGATTGGTAGCTACCAAAACAAACTCCAACTAGCTCATCCTGACTATGAACTCTTCGGTGATGAAATCGAAGATGAGGTTGCTAAGGCTTGGGCTGAGTTACCTATTCCTATTTATCCAGCATCATCTACCTGTTCAACCTGGATGATTCAAAGAGCAATGCGAGTAGTTCTTGATGTCATTCCAACTATTGAAGATGAAGTTCCAGAAGAAATTAGAAAGAAACATGATCTTCTAGATTTGCACGATGCCATCGTGAAGATTCATCAGCCTGCCAACATGGGGGATTGGATGGCTGCTAGAGATACCTTGAGGTATCACGAAGCATTCATCCTGCAATCAACTTTGGTGAAGAGAAGACTTGAGAACAAGCACCAGAAGAGCACCAGCCGAGTTGCAAAAGAAAGAGGTTACCTCTCACAATTCGATGAAAGCCTGCCTTTCACTTTGACCAATGGCCAGATTTCTATCGGTCAGGACGTAGCTGAAGATCTTTCACAATCGCATCCGATGAACAGGTTGCTGCAAGGTGAAGTTGGTTCTGGTAAAACTCTGGTTGCTGTTAGATCAATGCTCACAGTTGCAGATACCGAAGGGCAATCAGCTCTACTTGCTCCAACCGAAGTTCTAGCTGCTCAGCATTACAAATCTATTGAGCGAACACTTGGGCCTAAGTTATCCAAAGAACTAGGTCTTACTTTGCTAACCGGTCAGTTGAATGCAGCCGATAAAAAGACTGCGCTTCTGAATCTAGTTTCAGGCAAAGCCAAGATTGTTGTTGGAACACATGCCCTCTTTGCAAGCAAGGTTGAGTTCTTCGATTTAGGACTAATAGTTGTTGATGAACAGCACCGATTCGGAGTTGACCAGAGAGAAGCACTAAGACTCAAAGGTAAATTACCTCCTCACGTATTGACAATGACAGCAACTCCTATTCCTAGAACACTTGCTGTCACAGTCTTTGGTGATCTGGATGTTTCGATTCTCACTGAGTTGCCAGCAGGACGTCAGGCAATTACTTCGCATGTGATTACCGATGACCATCCAGCACTGGTTGCAAGAGTCTGGCAGAGAGTTGCTGAAGAAGTGTCTCATGGCAGACAGGCTTTCGTTGTTTGCCCACGCATTGATGAAACAGATGAAGGTGAAGAACTTATAGCTAGCGGTGGTGCTGCTCAAGAGGACGAGGAGTTCTTAGAAGAAGGTAAAGCTCCTAAACCTAAGAGGCCGCTAGCTGCAGCAATTAGTGTTGCTGAATCACTGAAGAAGAACCCAGCTCTTCAAGGGCTAAAGATAGCTGTTCTTCACGGCAGACAGTCCTCTGAAGAGAAGAATGAAATCATGACTGCGTTCTCAAACAAAGAGATTGATATCTTGGTATCAACAACTGTCATTGAAGTTGGTGTCGATGTTCCTAATGCGACTACAATGGTGATTCTCGATGCAGATAGATTCGGTGTCTCGCAGTTACACCAGCTACGTGGACGTGTTGGTCGAGGAGGATTACCAGGTCTTTGCCTAATGCTTACAAGTGCTGAACAAGATTCGCTAGCTCTTGAGAGAGTCAATGCAGTTGCTTCAACCATCGATGGATTCAAGCTAAGTGAGATTGACCTTGAACTAAGACGTGAGGGAGATGTCCTCGGGGCTAACCAATCCGGTGGTAGATCTAGCCTGAAACTCCTTCGGGTGCTTGCCGATAGCAAGATTATTCAAGAGGCTAGGGCGGAAGTAATCGAGCTTTTCGAAGCAGATCCAACCCTTGAAAAGCATCCTTCCTTGGCCCAATGCCTTGAGCAGTTAGATAAGCAAAGACAAGACTTTCTAACTAAGTCATAGTCGGCTAACCTAATCACATGGCCATTGCCGTTTATCCAGGTTCCTTTGACCCTTTCACCTACGGTCATTTAGATATTGCTGCCCGTGCTGCCAAGATGTTTGAAACAGTCCACATCGTGGTTGTTCACAACCCAGCTAAGAACCCGAGACTCACTACTACTCAAAGAGTTGATCTGATTACTGAGATCTTGAAGAACAAGCACGGGAATTTTGTAGTTAGTTCCCTAGATTCAGGTTTATTGGTTGATTACTGCAATCGCTTGAAGGCAGATGCTCTAGTCAAGGGCGTTAGGACAAATGTTGATTTGGACTATGAATTACCTATGGCTCAGGTCAATAGAGATCTAAGTGGCATTGAGACTATCTTCATTCCAGCAGATCCAACCCATGGCTTTGTGTCCTCTTCTCTGGTCAAGCAGGTCTTTGAGCTTGGGGGAGACATCAGAAAATACGTCCCTGAAGAAGTAGTTAAGGCTCTATCTAAATAATGAATACTTTCCTTATCCCAGTGCATGACTTGATGCACAAGCCAGGTCACATGCGTGAGCTGGAGAGCACGGTACCCCTAGAAGCCAAGCTTGGCGAAGGCCTAGCCCAAGTCCCTAAGGGTGGTGAAATAGCCCTAAAGATACGCCTAGAGAGCGTCCACGAGGGTATTTATGTCTCTGGTGGGTTGAAAACAGTGGCCGAAGCAGAGTGTTCCAGATGCCTAGAGCCCCTTACCGTGCCCCTTCAGGTAGATATTCAGGAGCTTTTCGCCTATTCTTTAGAGGTAGAAGATGACTTGGTCATTCAAGCCGAACAAATCGACTTGGAACCAATAATCATTGATTCGGTAGTTCTCAATCTTCCGTTCACCCCAATTTGTAGTGCAGACTGTCTTGGTTTGTGTTCTGAGTGTGGTGTTAGGTTGAATGAAAACCCAAATCACGCTCACGAAGCCCCGATTGATTCGCGGTGGAATGAACTAAAGAAACTTGCTCAAGAAAGTGAAGACTGATGCCAGTACCAAAGAGACGCCTATCGAGATCAAACACTCGTCACCGTCGTTCAGCATGGATTGCAACTAACACTCAGTTGGTTAAGACAGTTGAAAACGGTAAGACCGTTTACAGCTTGCCTCACCGTGCTCGTGCCGTAGAAGACGCTAATGGCGTTGTTCAGTTCTACGAGTACAAGGGCCGCAAGGTAGCAGACGCCTAAACTTCGGTTCACACCTTGAACTACGCCTCGCTCACTCAAAGACTTGGCATAACTATTGAAGCGGATCTACTCGAGTTAGCTTTAACTCACAGTTCTTACGCTTACGAAAACGGCAAAATACCCGACAACGAACGTCTAGAGTTTCTAGGCGATTCAGTGTTGGGTTTTGTTGTAACGGGGCATGTCTATTTAGAAAACCCAGAACTTGATGAAGGTTCACTTTCAAGACTTAGAAGTGCAACTGTTTCTGCGAAGACTCTAGCTATTGCAGCTGAACAAATTGGCTTAGGTGAATTCGTTCGTCTTGGCAAAGGTGAACTTGCTACCGGTGGTCAAACTAAAACTAATATTCTTGCTGACACCTTTGAAGCAATCATCGGGGCAGCGTATCTTTCCGGTGGCTTAGCCCCGGCTAAACACATTATTGATTCTCTTGTTCTTCCTCTTCTAAGTTCGGAAGATGAACACCTAGAAACTTCTGAGCCTAGAACTGTTCTAAGTGAACTTCTGAAATCCCTTGGTAAGTCAGATGCAACCTTTGAAGTTACTCATGAAGGTCCTGATCACGACAGAACTTTCTTCGCCAAGGTAATCGTTGATGGTGAAGCTGTTGCTTCTGGTTCTGGAAGAACTCGTAAGGCTGCTGAAGCTCAAGCTGCTATCGCATCCCTCAAAACTCTTAGAGGTTAGTCGTGCCAGAGTTACCTGAGGTTGAAACCGTTAGAGCAGGTCTTGCTGAAGTTGTTGCTGGTGCAAAAGTAACCAAGGTCAAAATCCATGATGCGAGAAGTCTGAAGCGTCACCCTGCATCTTCTGGTGATTTTGTTGAAACCCTAACTGGTAGAACTATTCAGGCTGCAGTTAGAAGAGGTAAGTTCCTATGGCTTCCACTTAACAGAAAAAGAAATGAACCTCAACTAGCACTCATTGGTCACCTAGGGATGAGTGGTCAGATGCTTCTCAGAACTCCTGGCTTTACAGAAGATGCTCTAACTCGAGTGACCGTTTATTTGAAGGCTCAAGATGGGCACAAGTATGAACTTAGATTTGTTGATCAAAGAATCTTTGGTTCTTTAGCAATTGATGTAATGCAGCCAACCGAGGATGGTTTTCAAGGAGGGTATAGCGGGCTGGAAACTTCAGATGAGCCTTGGGTCAATATGATTCCTAACCAGGTTGCTCACATCTCAAGAGATCCCTTAGATCCGGTATTTAGTGTTGATGATGTTTTATCGAAGTTCAAAAAGAAGAACTCAGGTATCAAGAGGGTTCTTTTAGATCAGGGTGTTCTTAGTGGCATTGGCAATATCTATGCTGATGAGTCACTATGGCTGGCCAAGATTCACTATGACCAACCAGCATCATCTTTATCCAAGCCCAAGGCCAAGGAACTACTGGAGCATGTTCGAGTGGTTCTAGCTAACGCCTGTGAGGCTGGGGGAACCAGCTTTGATGAGCAATACAAGAACATCAATGGGGAGTCTGGGTATTTCAGCATTAGCCTCAATGCCTATGGTCTAACGGGATTGCCTTGTAAGAGGTGCGGCAAGGCCATAAAAAGGGAGAATTGGATGAACCGAGGGTCCCATTTCTGCCCATCGTGCCAAAGACTTAGGCGATAAATAGCCCCTCGAGCCCCCAATTCTGGCTTTAGAGCAAAGTGAGGGCTTCGGATAAGGTAATTTTTATAAAGACCCCTACGTTTGGGCTTTTAGCCCTCACGCCCTCCAACGAAAGCGAACTGTTTTGCATCTGAAAAGCCTGACCCTCAAGGGCTTTAAGTCGTTCGCGAATCCAACGACTTTCATCCTTGAAAAAGGTGTAACCGCGGTCGTCGGACCTAACGGTTCAGGTAAATCTAACGTTGTTGACGCTCTTGCCTGGGTTATGGGTGAGCAAGGAGCTAAGACTCTTCGCGGTGGAAAGATGGAAGATGTCATCTTCGCTGGTACCGCAACTAAGGGCCCTCTAGGTCGAGCAGAAGTTTCTCTAACAATTGATAACACCGATGGTGCTCTACCAATTGATTACAGCGAAGTTACTATCTCAAGAACACTGTTTAGAAATGGTGGATCTGAGTATGCAATCAACGGTGAACCTTGTCGACTACTTGATGTTCAAGAACTGCTAAGCGATACCGGTCTCGGTCGTGAGATGCACGTCATCGTGGGTCAAGGAATGCTAGATGGTGTTCTAAGAGCAACCCCAGAAGAGCGTCGCGGGTACATCGAAGAAGCTGCCGGTATCTTGAAGCACCGTAGAAGAAAAGAAAAGACTGAGCGCAAGCTAGAAGCGATGCAGGGAAATCTAACTCGGCTAAATGACCTAGCAGGTGAAGTTAGAAGACAACTAAAGCCACTAAGTCAGCAAGCTGAAACTGCTCGTCAGGCTCAAGGTATTGCTTCTGTTGTTCGTGATGCTAAAGCAAGGCTGATGGCTTACGAAGTTGTTGGTTTGCTTCAGGGTCTAGATCAAACTTCTCAATCAGAAGCAGATAGAAAAGCTGAGCGCAACATACTTCAGCACCAGCTAGATGAAAATAACTCAAGACTTACTGAACTTGAGAATCAGCAGATGTCTAGTGAAGTTGAAGAAGCAAGATCTCTTGCCTTTGCCTTTGACACTGTTACTGAGAAGTTCAGAACCATGTTGGCTATCGCTAACCAGAGAGTTGCTCTTCTTACCTCACAAAAGACTTTGACTGCATCTCAGGTTGACCCTGCTGCTATTGAAGCTGATGCTAAGGCTGCAGACTCAGCCGTTGTTGAACTAACAGTTGCTGTTGAAACTCTTAGAGGAGCACTGCGTGATGCAGAACTACACAGAGATGAAGCCAGAGCAATCCTTGAAAGCTTTGATAACCAAGCGGCTGAACGCAGCGCTGAGATTGCAGCATTCGATGTTGAACTAGCAAGACTAGATAGCGAAGCCAACCTAACCAAAGCAAAGCTGGCTTCTGCCCAGGAAGAACTCTCTCGTCACGAAGAAGCTCTGCAGGAAGCTAACTCAAGACACCAGGCAGCAGTATTGAGCTACGAGTCTTTGGAATCAGAGTTGAGCTTTGCCTCTCCTCAGGACAGTTCTTACGAGCAGGCCTATGAAGAAGCTCAGAATGAAGTTACAGCAGTCGCAGCCAAGATTGAATCTCTTAGAGATGAACTACACACAGCAGAGCGTGAAAGAGACGCTCTTCTTGCTAAGCGCAGTGCACTGAATCTAACTCTTGAGCAAAAAGATGGAACCACAGAACTTAACTCTGCAGGTCTTCAAGGTATTAGAGGACTAGTTGCCTCACACATGAGAATCGATGCTGGCTTTGAAGCTGCTATCTCAGCAGCGCTAGGAACCCTTGCCGATGCGATTGTTGCTGACAACAGATCAGATGCTCTAAGTGCTATTGAGCACCTGAAGAGCAACAACGGTGGTCGCGTTGAACTTGTTGTTGCCGATGTTGAAAGCAAAGTAAAGCCAACTAACCTGCCACAGATTCCAGGCACCAGAAACGCTGTTGATGTTGTTGATGCACCAACTGGAATTCTTGCAAACCTTGTCAACGTTGTAATTGTTGATGACATTGCTGCCGCTAGAAACCTTTACACAGCTCAGCCGAGTGTTGCCAAACTAGTTGTAATCACCAAAGAAGGTGATGTTCTAACCGAGTCTGTTATTCGCGGTGGTTCAGGTCAGCAGCCTTCAAAAGTTGAACTAGTAGCAGAGCGCGATAGCGCTGAGTCAAAGCTTTCTTCTGTTACCGAGAGCATTGAAAGACTAAAGGCAGATCTCAACACTGCTCGTGCTCAAGAGACATCAGCTAAAGAAAAGACTGCAAGAGCCCTCGCTGAACTAAAGAAGAACGATGCTGAATTAGCCTCCCATGCAGAAAAGCTTGGTCGTCTTCGTGTTCAGGTCGAAGCCCTTGATGGTGAACGTGCTCGTTTGGAAAGAGTTGCGGGCACTGCTCGTGAAGGTATCACTGTTGCCAAGAGTGCTGTTGAAGTCGCTGTCGGTAATCACCTTGAGTTCTCAAAGCGTGAGCGACCAAACCTAGATACTTCTGCTCGAGTTGAACTTGCTCTGGCCCTAGATAACGCGAGACAAGCAGAACTTGATGTTCGAGTGGAACTAGGTTCTGCAACTGATCGACTCAGAGTTGAAACTGATAGAGCAGCCGCTCTTCGTGCTCAGATAGGTGACGCTCTAGATGCTATTGAAAGATCAAAGGCTGCAGCCCAGTTACAGGCAAGACAACTTGCCAGCGCTCAGAGCGTTCTAGAACTTCTTCCGGTTGCGATTTCAGCAATTGAGAAATCAGCACAGGTTGCCAAACTAGCTCTGCATGATCTTGAGAGCAAGAGAAGAAACCAGAACGAAGAACTAGTTCGTCTTCGTGGTGAAACCTCAACTATTCAGAACAGACTTTCAGCCCTTACTCAAACAGTTCACGACATTGAACTTTCTAACCATGAGAAGAGACTGAACCTAGCGAACCTAGTTGCTAAGGCTAATGAAGAGCTAGGACTAGAGCAGCAGGTGCTAGTCAACGAGTATGGACCCCATCAACTGATTCCAGATCCAGAGAATCCTGAAACACCTAAGCCTTTCGTCAAAGCAGAACAGCAGAAGAGACTGCATGAAGCAGAGAGATTACTTGAGCGTCTGGGACGAGTAAACCCACTAGCTCTTGAAGAGTTTGCCGCTTTGGAGCAAAGACACAAGTTCCTAACTGAGCAGCTTGCTGATCTAACCAAGACTCGTGCTGACTTGATGGATATCATCAAGGAACTAGACAGCAAGATGCAGTCCATCTTCGAAGAAGCTTTCGAAGATACTAAGAAAGCATTCGAGCAGGTATTCCCAGTGCTATTCCCTGGTGGTACCGGTTCTATTTATCTAACCGACCACGACAATATGCTCACTACAGGTCTTGAGGTTAACGTCAAACCAGCAGGTAAGCGCATTGAAAGATTGAGCTTGCTATCAGGTGGTGAGCGATCACTTGCAGCCCTTGCCCTTCTAGTTGCTATCTTCAAGGCTCGCCCTTCACCGTTCTATGTTCTTGATGAGGTGGAGGCTGCATTGGATGATGCCAACCTAGGTCGTCTATTGGATATATTCCTAGACCTAAAGAAGTCATCTCAGCTTGTGATCATTACTCACCAGAAGCGAACGATGGAAATCGCTGATGCTCTCTACGGTGTTTCAATGCGTCAAGACGGTATCAGTGCTGTTGTGAGTCAGCGCCTAGAAGTTAGCGAAGACTAACCTTGGCAGGGCTAATGTTCTGGCGCAAAAAGGACAAGGCAGCCGAACAGGTTGTTGAAGAAGTAATTGTCCAAGAGTCAGAAGTAATCGACACGGTCGTTGAGACTCCAGCTATCGAACCTGTTGCCGTTACCCAAGATCTAGTTGCCGTTGAGCTTCCTAAACGAAATCTATCTAAAGGTTTCAAGTCAGTCTTCTCAAGAATTAAGTTTGATGTTGAGAACTTAGAAGAACTAGAAGATGTTCTTATTCAAGCTGACTTCGGGGTAGGAGCAGCTGAGCAAATCGTTGCTGAAGTGAAGACCAGAGCAAAGAAATCTGGTGCCAGAAGCGAAGCAGAACTCAAGACGATTCTGACTGAACTCCTAACCGAGAAAATGACAAGAGCTGATTCTTCACTCAACCTTGATTCAGGTAAGCAGCCTTATGTGATCTTGGTAGTTGGAGTAAACGGCGCTGGTAAGACCACAACTATCGGTAAGTTAGCTAACTACTTAGTTGAAGGTGGGGCAAAGGTTACTCTCGGTGCCGCCGATACTTTCAGAGCTGCTGCAGTAGAACAACTTGAGACTTGGGCCCAGAGAAGTAACTCTGACATTGTGAAGCCGGTCACCGAAGGCCAGGACCCTGCAGCTGTTGCTTTTGAGGCAGTTGAAAAGGCCGTGGCTAACGGTAGTGATGTTTTGATTATTGACACCGCTGGGCGTCTGCAGAACAAGCAAGGTCTAATGGATGAGCTAGGCAAGATCAGAAGAGTAATTGAAAAGAACTTACCTATATCTGAAGTTCTTTTAGTGCTTGATTCAACCACCGGTCAAAACGCCATGACCCAGGCCAAGGCATTTACTGAAGTGGCTTCAGTTACCGGCATTGCTCTAACTAAGTTAGACGGCAGTGCAAAAGGAGGCATTGTTTATGCCATCCAAGATCAGTTGAATATTCCTGTCAAACTTGTAGGTGTTGGTGAAGGTATCAACGACTTTGGTTTCTTTGATGCCAAAGAGTTTGCAACTGGGTTAGTAGGTGAGAACTAGTGTTTGGAAATCTTTCGGATCGTTTAGTCGAAACGTTTAAGGGTCTTCGTGCCAAGGGCAAACTCTCTGCTGCTGACATTGATGCAACGCTAAGAGAAATAAGAAAAGCTCTGCTAGAAGCAGACGTCGCTCTTGAAGTTGTAAAAACCTTTATCGCCGCTGTTCGTGAAAGAGCGCTGGGTGATGAAGTATCAAAGGCTCTCAACCCTGCTCAACAGGTTGTTCAGATTGTTCAAGAAGAACTGATTGTAATCCTGGGTGGGGAAGCCAGAAGAATTCAGTTTGCTAAGAACCCACCAACAGTAATCATGCTGGCAGGTTTGCAAGGTTCTGGTAAGACAACCCTTGCTGGAAAGTTAGCTAAATGGCTCAAAGAGCAAGGCCAGACTCCTATGCTTGTTGCCTGTGATCTGCAAAGACCTAATGCGGTTAACCAACTTCAGGTTATTGGTGAACGCGTTGGTGTTCCTGTCTTTGCCCCAGAGGAAGGTAACGGCAAAGGTAACCCGGTAAGCGTTGCTAAAGATTCAATCAAGCATGCGAAGCAGAAGCAGTTCTCTGTTGTCATCGTTGACACCGCAGGGCGTCTTGGTATTGATGAAGAGCTAATGAAGCAGGCCAACGACATCAGGAAAGCTACTGATCCTGATGAAGTTCTGTTTGTTATTGACTCAATGATTGGGCAAGATGCAGCCAACGTCGCCAAAGCATTTGAAGATGGTGTTGGTATCACAGGTGTTGTTCTAACCAAGCTTGATGGTGATGCTCGAGGTGGAGCTGCTTTATCTGTTGCTCAAGTAACCGGTAAACCAATTCTCTTTAGTTCAACGGGTGAAGGCATGGATGCCTTTGAACCTTTCTATCCAGATCGCATGGCTTCAAGAATTCTGGACATGGGAGATATTCTCAGCCTGATTGAGCAAGCTCAGAAGTCTTTCGATGAGCAAGAAGCTCTTGTCATGGCTGAGAAGATGGCCAAGGATGCTTTCACACTTGAAGACTTCTTAGACCAGATGCAGCAGCTCAGAAAGATGGGCTCACTCAAGAGCATGCTTTCGATGATGCCAGGAGCAGGAAAGCTCAAAGGCCAACTCGATAACATCGATGAAAAAGAGATCGACCGCACCGAAGCAATCATCAGAGCGATGACTCCTAAAGAACGTCGTGATCCGAAGATCCTGAATGGCTCAAGAAGACTTCGTATTGCTAAGGGTTCAGGAATGACCGTTACCGATGTGAACTCTCTGGTCAACAGATTTGAGCAGGCAGCCAAGATGATGAAGGTTATGGCAAAGGGCGGAAACCCAGGGCTACCTGGCATGCCTCAAGGGATGGGAGCTATGCCTAGACCTCAGGTCAAGAAAGACAAGGGCAAGAAGAAGGCTAAGTCCGGTAACCCAGCTAAGCGTGCCGCCGAGATTTCAGGCATTCAACCTCCAAAGCAAGGAAATTCAGGGTCATCCTTCGGTTTAGGGGGATAGTTGGTTGCTCCTGCCAGTTATTTCTGGCAGAATAGAGAGGTTGCCTGCAGCTTGACCCTCTAACCAAGCTGAATGGGCAACCCATCAGAGCTTTTATACCGAGTGTGCCCCCACGCTCACGGTTGATTGTTCGCCCCAATTCATAAACAGGAGCATTGTGGCTGTAAAAATCCGCCTAAAGCGTCTAGGAAAACTAAAGACGCCTCACTACCGTATCGTCGTAGCCGATTCACGTAAAGCACGTGATGGTCGCGTTATTGAAGAGATCGGTCGTTACGTACCAACTAACCACCCATCAATCATTGAAGTTAACTCAGAGCGAGCACTTTACTGGCTAGGTGTTGGCGCACAGCCAACCGAGCAGGTAATGGCTCTTCTTAAGCTAACCGGTGACTACCAGAAGTCGAAGGGTGACGCATCTGCAAAGAACACCGTCCTACCTCAGATTCCTAAGGCAGTCTTCGAAGCTGACACAAAGAAGAAGCCAGTTCTAAAGCCTCGTGACGAAATCGTTGTTAAGAAGCAGGCTGACAAAGTTGCAGAAGACGTAGTCGATGCAGTTGTTGATGCAGCAGTTGCTGAAGGCAACCTAGAAGACATCGTAGAAGCTGCGGCTGAAGTAGTTGCTGAAGAAGCAGTTGCAGAAGTTGTAGAAGAAGCTGCAGCAGAAGCAGTTGCTGAAGAAGCAACTCCAGCTGAAGCTGAAGAAACCAAAGAGGCTTAAAAAGTGCTAGCCGCTGCGCTCGAACACTTAGTCAAAGGTATTGTTGACCATCCTGAGGATGTCACCGTCACCGAACGCTCAACTAATCGCGGAGATTTGTTAGAGATTCACGTTCACCCTGACGACCTTGGAAGAGTGATCGGGCGCAACGGACGCACCGCCAAAGCACTGCGCACCATCATTAACGCTCTTGCCGATGGCAAGAAGGTGCGCGTAGACGTAGTAGATAACAATTTCTAAGCAGACCACCCTTCGGGTCGGTCGGTTATTAAAGGCCCACGGCCTAAAAGGTGCTATCAAGCTAGAGCTATACACCGATACCCCTAATGAACGTTTTGTTCCAGGTGCTACTTTCAAACTTCAAGTTCCAGAAACCTCTGAATGGTTTGGTAAATCCATAACCGTCAAAGAGATGAAAATGTATAACTCCCACCCAGTGCTATTTCTAGAAGGAGTAGAAACTAGGGAAGTGGCTGAAACTCTAATCAAAGCAATCCTGTTAGTTGATCAGAACCTTGAAGAACTCCCTGTTGAACCAGATGCTTGGTATGACCAGCAACTAGTTGGACTAAGTGTTATTCGTGATGGGGTTGAAGTAGGTTCCGTTGTTCGAGTAGAACACTTCCCAGCTCAAGACATGCTTATTGTTCTTACCAAGGATGAACGAGAAGTAATGGTTCCTTTTGTGAAGGCAATTGTTCCTTCTGTTGACATCAAAGCTCAGACTGTGACTGTTACCCCACCTAATGGGCTATTTGAAGAAATAGACGGTGAGTAATGAAGATTCAAGCAGTAACAATCTTCCCTGAGTATTTCGAAGCCTTAGATATCTCGCTTTTGGGTAAAGCTCAAGAAAACAAAGTTATTGAGTTCGAAGCTATTGACCTTCGTAAATACACCCACGACAAACACAAGACTGTTGATGACAGCCCTTATGGCGGTGGAGCTGGAATGCTCATGAAGCCAGAGCCCTGGGGCGAGGCTTTAGATGAACTACTAAATCCTGATGGCTCAACTGTGTTGATAGTTCCATCTCCTGCAGGTGAGCTATTCAAGCAGGCAACTGCTCAAGAACTAGCCGTTAAGAAACAC
>JAULUM010000014.1:14414-19048 GCA_032111565.1 Rhodoluna sp.
GGCATTGATCAAAGAGTCTTTGACTGGGCTAAGGACAAGGCTGAGGTAAGACTAGTTAGCCTTGGTGACTATGTCCTAAACGGTGGGGAAGTAGCAGCCCTTGCCATGGTTGAGGCTATTGCCAGACTGATTCCTGGGGTTATCGGTAATGCCGAAAGCCTTGCCGAAGAGTCTCATTCTGATGGGCTTTTGGAGTATCCAAGCTATACCAAGCCTGCTTCTTGGCGAGGGCTGGATGTCCCTGAGGTCCTTAGAGGTGGTAACCACGCTGAGATAGCCAAATGGCGTAAAGAGCAGTCCCTAGAAAGAACTAAAGCAGTTAGACCGGACCTTCTCGAGGACTAGGCGTTGCTTGAGCCTAGTTTTTGTGGCAAGATGTACAGGTTGCCTAAATAAAGCTCTGCCGCAGGGGAGATTAGGGAACAAGCAATCTCAAGAAACTAACAAATACCCGTTATTGACCTGCAGGCAAGAACAGAAGGCAGAAAAATGCAAATTCTAGATTCAGTAGATCTACCAAACCTAAAGACCGATGTCCCAGCATTCCGCGTAGGAGACAACGTAAAGGTCCACGTAAACATCATCGAAGGTAACCGCAGCCGTGTGCAGGTTTTCCAGGGTGTTGTAATCCGTCGTTCAGGTGCAGGTGTCCGCGAGACATTCACCGTTCGTAAGGTAACTTTCCAGGTTGGTGTTGAAAGAACTTTCCCAATTCACTCCCCAGTCATCGACAAGATTGAACTTGTATCTAAGGGTGCAGTTCGTCGTGCGAAGCTTTACTACCTACGTGACCTACGTGGTAAGAAGGCGAAGATCCGCGAAAAGCGCGACAACACAACTTCTGCTAACTAGCTTTTAGATAGTTCACAGGCAAGGGTACTAACCTTCCATCATGGCTAAAAAAGAAAAGCAAGAGAAGCCAATCAAGGGGCCTTTCAAAACTTCTAGAGAGAAGTTGCGAAAGATTAAGTCCAAGAACTTCCTGCTTGCTTTTTTGATCGACACAGTCGTAATCATTGTTTCTGCACTGATTATATCTTTTGTCATCAAGTCATTCTTGATTAGATCCTTTTACATTCCTTCAGGGTCAATGTTTGACACTCTGCAGATCAATGATCGAATCATCGTTAACCAACTAGTTCCTAACATCGTTCCGCTAGAACGCGGTGACGTGGTTGTGTTCAGAGATCCAGGTGGTTGGCTAGGGAGCACTCCAGAAGAACCTGCCGGTGATGTTCTTTCACAAATAGGTGGATTCATTTCTTCGGTCGTAGGACTTACAGCTCCTGACAACAATCAGCACCTTGTCAAGCGTGTCGTTGGTAAAGGTGGCGACAGAGTTGTTTGCTGTGATCTTGATAACAGGATCACAATCAACGGTAAAGCAATCATTGAGCCATATATTGCTAAAGGCTCTAATCCTTCAAACACAGAGTTTGATGTCATTGTTCCTAAAGACTCATTCTGGGTAATGGGAGATAACAGAGGTAACAGTGAAGACTCTAGATATCATCCTGATGCTCCAGGTCGTGGTTTTGTTTCTAAGAGCTATGTAGTTGGTAGAGCTTTTGTTATTTCTTGGCCTTTCACAAACTTCACTTGGTTAGATAATTACCCGAATGTCTTCAAAGACGTCCCAGCACCCAAGCCTTAGTTTCGAGAACTCGTTCTTTGAAACGGGAACTCGATTCATAATCGGCATTGATGAAGTTGGCAGAGGGTCTATCGCTGGTCCAGTTGCAGTTGGTGTTGCCCTCTTAGACAACAAGAGAGATCTGCAAAGCTGGCCAGAAAAACTCAGAGACAGCAAACTAATCTCTGAAAAAACTCGCGAAGAAATCTATCCCCAGGTTGCCTCTTGGGTAAGTGGCTGGGCAGTTGGTATGGCTACCGTCGAAGAAATTGAAACCAAAGGAATAGTTGAATCGCTAAGCCTTGCTGGTTACAGAGCTTTAGAACAACTAGTCAGAGACCCAGCTCTTAGAGAGGCAATCGCTCAGGAGGGAGTGATGATGATCCTTGATGGTTCACACAACTGGCTGGGCAATAAGTCTTTGGGGATGCCAGTAACAGTGAAGACTAAGGCTGACCGCGACTGTGTGTCGGTTGCCTGTGCGTCGGTCCTTGCCAAGGTCACTAGAGATCGGCTAATGCTTGAAATCCACGAGCAGCACCCACACTTCGGCTTGGACTCTAACAAGGGCTATGCTTCGGAGGCCCACATCTCAGCACTTCGGGAACATGGCCCATCCCCAGTTCATCGCCTAAGTTGGCTAACCAAGATTCTTGCGAGATAGACTTTTAGCCACATGGACGAGAACGATTTTGACGATTATGACCGCGAGGCAGAGTTAGCTCTGTTCCGCGAGTATAGAACTGTTGCAGACACTTTTAGATTTGTTATTGAAACAGAACGCAGACTCTACCTTGCCAATGAGGTTGACTTCAAGCGTATTGATACTGCAACCGACTTTTACTTTGAACTAGTAATGAGCGATGTCTGGGTTTGGGATATTTACCGAACCGACCGCTTCGTAAAGAGTGTAAGAGTCCTAACCTTCAAAGATGTAAACATTGAAGAACTAACCGGCAAGGCATTTGACCTTCCTAAAGAACTCACAGTTGGCGAATAGCTAACGCTTTTCCACATATTCAACAGTCAAGATACAAACATCTAGTTTTTCCTTCACACTCGTGTAGTGAACGATTCAAAACTATTGGCATCTGCAACCTGGAGCCTGCTTTGTGAGCCAGGGGATTCGATGGCAGGAATGCTTCGAAGAATACTTGGAACAGAAGAAGCTCTATTTGAAATACGAAGAGCAAAGACTGCCAAAGAAATAGCGTCACTTTTACCTGAAGATTTCTTCAGAGCCCCTGCATTTATCTCAACACTCGAAGACTCCTTGGAATGCTGGAAGAGAAGGCTGGCTAACGCCAATGTGAATAGAGCAATCGAAAGCCTCGATGCTCTTTCGGGGTTCCTAATTGATTCAGATTCACCTGACTGGCCTAAAGGTCTACTTGATCTAGGGGACTCTGCGCCTGCTGCGATATGGGCGATTGGAAAACGGAGTGTCCTCAAGAATCAAAAGTCACTCTCAGTTGTTGGAGCGAGGATAGCAAGTCCTTATGGGCTTGAGGTAACTAGAGATTTAGTTCAGTCAGCTGTATCCAAAGACTATGTCGTTATATCCGGAGGAGCATTGGGAATTGATGCGAAAGCCCATCGAAGTGCTCTGGATGCAAGAGGTGAAACGATAGCAATCATGGCTGGTGGATTAGATCGGTTGTATCCACCGAGAAACCTAGACCTCTTTGAAGAGATCAAGAACTCAGGACTAGTAATTTCTGAGATGCCACCCGGCACTTCACCTGCACGTTGGAGATTCTTACAACGCAACAGGTTGATAGCCGCTATCGGTCAGGCAACGGTAGTAGTTGAAGCTGGTTACAAATCTGGTTCCATCAACACGGCAGGTCACGCTAATGAACTAGATAGACCGGTTGGAGCAATACCGGGTCCAATCAACTCAACAAGGTCAGCCGGGTGCCATCGTCTTATCAAAGAGCGAAGAGCGGAACTCATCAGTACGCCCGGTGAACTTTTTGAACTCTTAGGCCAAGATACTTTGTATACTTCAACATCCTTCGGTCTAACTGGTAATCAAACTAGGGCTCTAGATAGCTTTGGTTACTTCGAGCAAGGCACTGAAAGGGTTGCTGCTATCTCAGGTATGACCATGAGTGAAGCCAATTTTGCCTTGGACTCGCTTGAGAGAATCGGGCTAGTTGTTCGAACCTCCAGTGGCTGGATGAAAACTTCAAATACGATTTGAGGTATGGCAAGTGAAATAGCAGTTCAGGGTCAGCGCTTCGCTGACAATCTTTCTGCTGCTCGCGGCTATTCGCCTAACACTGTGAAGAGTTATCTCAGTGATGTTCTAGATCTTGCTGGCTATCTTGAGTCGAAGAAGGTTACCGACGTCAAAGAGATTGATCTTGAGTTTCTTCGTGACTGGTTATGGGAAGTAAGCCAACGTCAGTCAGCTAAGAGCACCTTAGCTAGAAAGAGTGCAGCCATTCGAGCTTTCACAGCTTGGCTCGCAGCAGAAGATTTAGTTGTTGCAGATCCAGGCCAAAGACTAAAATCACCTAAAGCCGACAGACATCTTCCTAAGGTTGTTACCAAAGATTCTCTAGATGATGTCTTTGGTCAATTGAAGGCTTTAGCCAGTGAAGGTGACCCTTCTGCAATCAGAGACCTATTGGTGTTTGAACTTTTATATGCAACTGGCGCTCGTGTAAGTGAGCTGTGTGGGCTCGATTTAGTTTCAGTTGATTTAGGAAGAAACGTTTTACGCGTAATTGGTAAAGGTTCAAAGGAACGTGTAGTTCCATTTGGTTTACCAGCTAGAGATGCTTTGGATAGATGGCTAGATGTTAGAGCTGCATTGAACCCAGCTCCTGGTGAACAAGCTTTACTTCTAAACACCAGAGGCAAAAGGCTCGGAGTTAGATCTGTTTATCAGCTGGTAGCAACTCTTCTAGCTGGCACATCAACTGGAGTTGCTGGCCCACACACTTTGAGACACACGGCAGCAACACATTTACTAGATGGTGGAGCAGATCTT
>JAULUM010000015.1:0-3880 GCA_032111565.1 Rhodoluna sp.
CTTCAATCTCAGCGATCATTGTGTCACGCATTTGAGTGTAAGCCTTCTTTTGCTTCGTAGACATTTCAATGTCACGACGCTCAGACATAACTGGCGGGAGCCAAGGAAGAACAACAGACTTAAGCATTCGACGCATGTGAGGGTTTACTGTTTTATAAAACTCATCCTGCATATGTGGCTTAACACCAATGACCATCATTCCGCCAAAAGCGTTCATCATGGTATCAACCATGCGGTCAATCCACTTTGTCTTTGAAGGCCAATCCTGAGGTGAGAGCCAGTGCAAGATTGACCACAGGTCAACTACATCTTTAGCAATCGGTGTACCAGTCAATGCAAAACGAATCTTTGCATCTCCAGTAGCAGCCCATAGTGCGCGAGTCTGCTTTGACTTTGGATCTTTAGAGCGGTGAATCTCATCTGCGATTACAGATTTAAAATCAATCTCATTCAGTTCACGCTTATGAACTTCACACTTAGACAAAGAGACACCACTACTGTGACCACCACAGGTAGGGCAGCGTGCAAGCGCAACAGAGCCGTATGGAGCGAGTCGAGAGTGTGAGCGTAGCGACTCCCAGTTAATAATGTAGACATCCGCTGGGGTATCAAACTGCTTCTTGCGTTGTACTGCAGTTCCTTTAATAATCTGAATAGTTTTTTCTGGGTACCATGTAGCAAATTCTCGTGCCCAGTTCTTCTTCAAAGTGTTAGGGCAGACAATAAGAGCAGGAAATGATTCCTCACCATTGTCTTCAATTTCTTTAAGAGCACGGATAGCCTGAGCAGTCTTACCCAGTCCTGGCTCATCGGCTAGGAGAGCGCGTTTAGCGGTAGCCAAAAACTTCACACCAGCACGCTGATGGGGAAACAGGACTTCATCACCTTCTGCATCTTCAAGATCGCGAAGTGCATTAGATGGTCCAATTCGTTTCTCTAACTCATCGCCAGCCCACGCTTCAAGCCATTTACCAATGACAAGTTCTTCTTTAAATGTTGAACGAAGTGCTAGGCAACTAGTCCAACTTAAAGGTACTCGCCACTGCTGCTTGTCGTTATCCCATTTGGATCCTGGAAGACTTTTACATAGTTCTTTATAGCGCCATTCGGCGTTAATAAGAATGTAGTCAGGGTTCTTATCAATATCAATTTCGACTGTTACAGTCACTTTTACTCCTTAGTTGTCGTTTTCTGTCATTCCGTATAAGCACATACTACCACAGATATTTTCTAATGCAATTTCAGCGGTAGTATCTCTATGATAGCAGTGCAGAAGGCACCCAGCCACGCTTAACTAGGCACAGAAGACCATGCCGTATAGCGTCCAGAGCGTGCCCCTCACCGCCCTTATGCCAGTACCCCACCTTCTTTATCGCAGGGTTAGGGAACATAGCCTTAGCGTCCGCTGGAGACTGCCAGAGGATGCTCTCCTCATCAATATTAACGTCCCTAAGGCACTGTTTGAGCACCCCAATCTGCTCAAGAGAATACGGAGCCTGAGAGTTCCTTGCAGTCTGAGCATTAATCACAAACCGTTCACAAACAACAAAAAGAGGAACCTCGGACATTGCAGTTCTGGCAGAGAAATCATCTAAAGTACTACGCACCCAAGGAGCAAACTCATGGGGCTGCACCTCAGAAGAATCAATCATCACTGGGTCTTGACCGACAGTGTGTGAGAAATAAGCCACCCCTGTTGCCTTACCAGGATCGATAGAAATAATAAATTTACTAGGCGTCATACTTTTCACCCCAAGTCTTAAATGGACCTTCAACACCAGCAGTGAGGGGGACATTCCAACCCTCAGTGGTGGTCATACATTGCTTTACAGTTTGCATAATTTCTTGTGCCTCTGGCTCAGGGCAGTTCAGCACAATTTCGTCGTGTACAGGAACAACCATATATTCGGTCAGGTCTGCTTGGTCAAGTTTGACCAAGTTCATTTTAAAGATTTCAGCAGCACTTGCTTGGACTAAATAATTAGTCAAAGAGTACACACGGTCATCATCACAAGGAAGACGGCGACCAGTACGAGTCAAAACATATCCTTGACCCTCAGAGCGCAGACGACGCATACCAGCATCTTCAATTTTCTTTTGAAGCAACTTAACTCCAGGATAACTACGGTCAAAAGCATCAACCACAGTTTTCATCTGATCTTCTTGCACGCCAGCAGTTAAAGCCATAGTTGCAGTACCAGCACCATAAAGTTTTCCATACACAACACCCTTAATCAACTTACGTCGATTATCAGATTTCTGCAAAGTAGGATCTTGATAAACCTCACGCATAATTTCAGTAAACACATCGCCCTTCTCAATGTCTGAGCGATGGAACAAATTAATAAGAGCAGGGTCTTCACTCATGTTCGCTGTGAGACGGAACTCAACTTGGTCAAGGTCACTTGAAATAAGAACCCAATCTTCTTCCTTAGGGATAAAAGCCTTGCGGACAGTTGCATCACCAGAAGGAAGAGTTTGAAGTGCAGGATCAGTAATTGACATACGACCAGTACGAGCACCCAAAGTTCTTACAGAAGGGTGGACAATTCCATCAATGTTTTTATCTAAGAAGTTAGAGAAGTAACTACTAGCCAACTTGTCAGCCTTAAGCTGCTTCAATACAGTCTCAGCAAGGTTCTGAATCTCAGGAGAACCATCACGAACAAGCATCTTCAACTGGTCTTTAGTCATAGACTTTTGACCAGAAGGAGTAGTTGCAGTGATGTCAGCACCAAGATGTTCAAACAAACGAACTAACTGAATGTTGCTAGTAATTGAAGTTCCATTGTAGGTAGATTTACACCAACCCTTGACTTGCTCTGTATAAGTAACAAGTTCATCATACTTACGCTGAGAGTACTCCAGATCAACACGGGCACCATTCAACTCCATACGAGTAACAATTTTACGGGTAGCCATCTCTAGTTCATAAGGAATGCTGTACTCCTTGCCAACACCACACTGCTGATAAAACTTATCAAACAAACGCATAGTGAGGACAGTATCTAAAGCACCATAAGCCCAGTAAGGTTCAAAGTTCACAGGGACAGTTCCCCAAGTCCAACCATTCGTAGCCATACCCTCATCAAGTACACGCTGGAGTCCAGCAGCCTGAGGGTCAATATAGCGAGCAGTAAGAGACTTCAAAGCACCAGAACCCAGAGGGTCAATGAGGTGCGCCATAATCATAGTATCGTGGGCTTTATGCCAAGGCATTTTCCAACGAGACTGAATGTCAAACCATCGTGCTTCAAATGCAATGTTGTGGCAAACAATTTGACCATCGTAGTTTTCTAAACCTTGATAGAAAACTCCAGACCACTCTTCCCACGGGATTGCCCAGCCTTGCTGTGCGTCGCCCACCTGAACAAGGCGAATGTTTCCGTGCCACGGGGAGACTGTATCGGTGCGACGACCACCTGGCTTCTCGCCCGTTTCAATATCAATGGCAATAGCGTTCATTGGTCGACGCTCGCCAAGCCACGAGAGAAACTGTTCTGCCTTTTCGACAGTGTCTACCAAGTGAAGCTTGACGTTAGAGAGGCCGTTCTCCGTTGGGGTCGTCGTCATCTAGTAAATCTCCTTCGTCGTTGTCGTCGTCTAAATCTTCTAGGTCTTCAGTGTACTCGGTATCTACGTCCGACACAAGCGGACGGTCCATCATCTGATCGTACAAGATGTGACCAATAATTTCGTTAGAGTCCTTGGATGAGAACCCTTGACGCTGTAATTCTTGATGAAGCTCGTGCATTTCAACCAGCAACCCCCCTGTTTCGTGCATCCTGTAGGGACCCATTCACAGCGTGTTGTTGGTCGCAGCATGGTCAAGTTTGCTCGACCACACAGCTTTGTTAAACACCCTGCTGCTTGCTCGGCT
>JAULUM010000016.1:0-15618 GCA_032111565.1 Rhodoluna sp.
CCAGGAACCTTATTCAGGGTCTTTTCAACACGACGTGCACAAGCTGTGCAGGTCATCCCCTGAATATCAAGTTCTAACTTAATTTGTAGCCAGCCTCTTCAACTGCTGCAGCTACCTCTGAATCAGCAACACTTTCATCTACAGATAGTGACGCTGTTCCGTTGGCTGAAGATACCTTGATCTCACTAGCACCTGGAAGCTTCTGAAGTTCTTTGGTTAGCGACATCTCACAGTGACCACAGGTCATACCTTCAACTTTTAGATTGATAGTTTTGGACATTTACTTCCCTTTCGTTTCCTCAATTATCCCACAGACCAAAACCTCCAGCATCCCTGAACTGTTCGCCAATAACGGAATCTTTGCCAGTAATTGCTCAGCCTTGAGGGTTACCATTTAGGCATGGGTAGAACATTGAAAACGACTGGACTTATAAGCGCTTTCTTGGTCCTGAGTCTGAGCCTTACGGGCTGTTCAAGCGCAGATTCGAATGCCGATAACTCCGCAGATGATTTACATTCGTCCGATAATCACGGTGCATCGCACTCGATGGAAATAACAGACAAGCAGAGCTTCGCTGAGGCTATGATTCCTCACCACCAACAGGCAGTAGTGATGTCTGAATATGCTTTATCCAATTCAACAGATCCCGAAGTTCTTGCTATTGCTGAACAGATTATTGCTGAGCAAGCCCTTGAAATTGAAACAATGACCCCTTGGTTAGATGGCAAAAAGGTCGACACTGAGATGGTGATGGACGGGATGCTGACTAAAACTCAACTGACCGAACTTGAAACCTCACAGGGATCGGCTTTCGACAAGCTATACCTTGAGTACATGATCATGCACCACGAGGGTGCTCTTGTAATGGCGGCCGATGCAGTCGCGCTTGATGATAAGGAGCTTGTTGATTTTGCAAACGAAATCATTGGAACTCAAAGCGCCGAAATCGAACTACTGCAAGAGTTACTGACCAAGTACTAGCAAATATTCTGAATCAAATCCAGGTCGTAGACTTGAACAACTAAAGCACCTTGAAAGGTAAAAATGGCAAATTCATCAATGAAATTCGACGTCAGTGAAGTACTTGATGGCATCAAAGGAATGGTTTCCTCGGCTATGAACGGTGCTAGCAAGATGGGCTCGAATTCCCCATCTGCAATGGATGTTCGTGTAGCGGTGATGAGTGTGCTCAAAGGTGATGACAAGAATGGCAAAGAAGTTATTCAAGCTATCTCTCTAGCAAGCGGTGGAGCATGGACACCTAAGAAGAGTGAGATTTACCCTCTTCTAGAGGAGCTAACCGATGAAGGTCTTGTTTCAATCAAGATTGAGAAGGAACTACGCGTTTACAGCCTTACCAAGAAAGGTAAAGCCTTCCTAGCAAATGCTCTTAGCAAGATAGAAGAGAAGGACAAACCAACTGGTTCGAAGACCAACTGGGTTGAGATCAACTCGGAAGGTGTTAAGGCAAGTGTCAAGCTTGCCCAAGCCCTTGCTCAAGTAGCCCAATACGGAACTCCTGACCAGCAGAAGCGAGCTACCGAACTAGTGAATGAAACTCGTCGTAAGGTTCACGCAATCCTTGCTGAGGACTAATTCATGAGTGAAGAATCAAATCTTGGTTCTAAAGCTAGAAACACTAAAGCTCTAAAATCTCGCTACCGTCGCATCATGCGTTTTGCTACGCGCGCTCTGGTGCAGAGCTGGTGGTTCGAGCTGTTCTTACCCCAACTTGGACTTGGAAAGTTTGCGGCCAGAGCTCGAATTAGACGACTCACCAAGTTAGCCAGAAGATTCCATGATCTAGCAGCTGATCTTGGTGGACTAATGATCAAGCTCGGACAATTTCTTTCATCAAGACTTGATGTTCTACCAGTTGAGATAACTAGCCAACTAGAAGGTTTGCAAGATGAAGTGAATCCTGAGAAATTCTCAGAGATACTGGAGCAAATTGAGAGAGAACTTGGGCTTCCAGCAGATGCAGCTTTTGAATACTTTGAAGAGACTCCCCTGGCTGCAGCTTCACTCGGTCAGGCTCACAGAGCAACTCTCTCCCCCGCACTAGCTCTGGAACTTGGATTCAAGGATGTGGTTGTAAAAGTTCTTCGACCTAACATCGAAGAAATTGTTGAAGTTGACATCAAAGCACTTCGCAAAGTTGGTGTGATTCTCGCCAAGGTGAAACTGGTTTCCAGAAGAGCTGATGCTCCAGCATTAGTTGAAGAGTTTGCTCAAACAAGCATGCAGGAGATTAACTACCTGAATGAAGCCAAGAACCTTGAGAAGTTCAAAGCCAACTTTGCTAATGATGAAAGAGTGAGTGTTCCTGAAGTTATCTGGGAGAGAACTTCAAGAAGAGTCATGGCTCTAAGCGATGTTACTGCCATCAAGATCACAGATGTTGAATCGCTTAAGCATGCAGGAATTGACCCGAACGCTGTTGCAGCTGAATTAGCCAGAGTGACCTTTGAACAGTTCTTTGTTACCGGGTTCTTTCACGCTGACCCACATCCTGGAAACATCTTCGTCACTCCAAAACCTGCAAACTCTGAGATCGATTTCAGCCTCACCTTTATTGACTTCGGGATGATGGGTGAAATCACCAACCAGCAACGTCTAGATCTTCAGAAGCTTTTGTTTGCTTTAGCGTCACGAGACCCAAGAGCCACTCTGGAAGCAACCCAACGATTGAACTTCTTACTTCCTAGTGTTGACACCTATGAACTAGAACGAGCACTTGAGACTCTATTTGAGCGCTTTGGAGGTTTAGGAGTTGCTGACCTTATTCAAACCGACCCTAAAGAGATTAGGGATTTGGCTCTGCAGTACGGGCAACTGGTGAGAACCTTACCTTTTCAGCTACCGGAGAATTACCTGCTTCTCTTTAGATCTCTCTCCCTAATTTCTGGTGTGACCAGTTCTTTGAATAGAAATTTCAACCTATGGGATGCGGTAGACCCTTTTGCCAGAACCTTGCTTTCCCAGGGTGGCGGTTTACTTAGAACTTTCGGCTCTCAGGCCTTGGACATTCTCGCCACCTTGGTCAGACTCCCACAAAGACTAGACAGCCTCGCTTACAAACTCGACCGAGGCGAACTCATCTCCCGAGCCCCCGAAACAGAGAAGCGAATTCGTGTTCTGGATTCAAGCGTTAGAAGGGTAAGTGCGACTATCATTTTCGCGACAACCTTAGTATCAGGTCTGATTATTCGAGACAGCCAAGCCGAATTGGGATCGCTGCTTCTAGGCGCTTCCCTTGTTCCCCTTGTTTACGCTCTTGGCCTTTTCAGGGCTAAATGAAAGGGAAGTCCCGAAACCTTAAAGGCTTCGGGACTTTATCTTTGTGGACCTAAGGGGATTTGAACCCCTGACCCCCTGCATGCCATGCAGGTGCGCTACCAGCTGCGCCATAGGCCCGTGTAACAACCCCTAGATTACTACATTCCTAGGTCTAGATTCTTGCGTGTAAAAAACAGGTCGGCTTTTAGGGAAATTTCAGATTATTTAGGGAAACTTTTGAGGTTTAGGCGTGTCGCCTGCTATTTGTATGCCAAAGTATAGGTACGTCAGAACTGGATAACGGGACTCAAAGCCCACAGTTGTATGACGGGTTATCAACGCATTACCTCATCTAATAACCCATCGAAAGGTTAGTCAATTGACTACATCCAAATTGGGCCTTAAAGGCCGTATCACAGCACTATCAGCATCACTTGCAGTAGCAGCACTCGCTCTAACCGGTTGCGCTCCTGCAGCAGAAAAAGCAGACTTTGGAGATCTAAGCATTCAGCTTTCTTGGATCAAGAACTCTGAATTCGCCGGACAGTTCTTTGCAGTCGAGAACGGTTACTACACCGACGCAGGCTTCTCTTCAGTAAACCTAGTTGCAGGTCCTGCAGCGACTGAAGCAGAAGTTCTTTCAGGTAACGCACTAGTTGGTATTGCTAACCCAATCTCAACTGCTCCAGTTATCTTGAATGAAGGCGCTCCGCTAAAGATCATCGGAACTACCTACCAGAAGAACCCATTCACCATCCTTTCTCTAAAGGACGGTGCAAACATCGAAACCATCCAGGATTTAATTGGTAAGAGAATTGGCGTTCAGGCTGGCCCTAACGAAACTTTGTTTGATGCATTGCTAAAGGCAAACGGTATCGATGCAAGCGAAGTTACCAAGGTTCCAGTTCAGTATGACCCAGCTCCCCTAGTAAACGGTGAAGTTGATGGCTTCTTGGCTTATGTAACAAACGAATCTTTCGTTGTTGCTGACCAGGGCTATGAAGTAACTAACCTGCTATTTGCTGACAACGGTCTTCCGTTTGTTACCGAAAGCTTTGTTGTTACTCAGGACTCCATCGATAACAACCGTGCAGCTCTAAAGGCATTCCTAAAGGCAACCATTCTTGGTTGGAAGGATGCAATTGCTGACCCAGACGGTGGAGCAGATCTTGCTATCAACAACTTCGGTAAGGACCTAGGTCTAAACGCTAAGAAGGAGTACTACCAGTCAAAGACCCAGAATGAAATCTTGGTTCAGACTGACGAGACAGCAGCAAACGGTCTATTCACTATCAGCGATGCCATGATTGCTCAGAACCTTGCAACCCTAAAGGCTGCTGGTTACACAATCACAGCAGAACAGTTATTCGATCTAACTCTTCTAGCTGAGGTGTACGCAGAGAACCCAGACCTAAAGGGCTAATTCTCAAAATGTCTAGCACTTCCGATGCCACTGCTCAGAGTAATTCTCTGGGCAGTGGCATCACCATTTCCAATTTAAGTAAGACCTTCAAAATAGGCAAAGAGAAGATTGACGCTATCGACAATGCTTCTCTGCATAGCGACCGCGGAAGCTTCCTTTCTCTTCTCGGTCCTTCTGGTTGCGGTAAGTCAACCATTCTTAGAATTTTGGCTGGACTTGAAACTCCAACCTCAGGCTTTGCAACAGTCGATGGTAAAGATCCTCAGGATCTTCGTAAGAACCATGAGCTAGGTATTGCCTTCCAAGACTCAGCTCTTTTGCCTTGGCGATCAGTTGAGTCAAACATCACTCTCCCCCTCGAAATCTCAGGGGAAGAACTAGACCCTAAGGTTCTAGCTGACATCATCAAACTTGTTGGCCTACAAGGCTTTGAGAAGGCTAAGCCTTCACAGCTCTCCGGTGGTATGCGTCAACGTGTCTCTATTGCTAGAGCGCTTATCGTTCAGCCTTCGGTTTTGCTTCTTGATGAGCCTTTTGGTGCGCTAGATGACATGACGCGTCAGCGTTTGAATCTTGAGTTACTCAGGATCTGGACAGAGAAGCCAGCTACGACTCTTATGGTTACTCACGGAATCTCTGAAGCTATCTTCCTAAGTGACCAGGTTGCTGTGATGAGTGCAAGACCAGGTCGCATTCAAGAGATCATTGAAGTTGATTTACCTAGACCTAGAAATATTGAAATGATGAGAACTCCTGAGTTCCATACCCTTGTTGACCAAGCGTCAGAGTTACTATTTGGTGCTCACGGCGAGTTAGCTGCAGATGACCAGTAGCCGCCCTAGGTATCTCGGTGGCACCATAGGGTCTTTAGCAATTGTTGCTTTATGGTGGATTTCTGCTGTGACCTTGTTCTCAAGAACTAATTCTGAAGGTCAGACAGTAACTGGCGCTATCCCAACTCCTATTGAGGTCATTCAACAGTTTGGTGTTGACGGTTTTGAGTTTTACTTCAAGAACGCATCGATCACTTTGACTGAAGCAGCCATCGGCTTTCTAATTGGCAACCTAGGAGCTATTGCTTTAGCAGCAGTTGCTCTTGCACTGCCTAAATTTGAGAACCTAGCAACACAGATAGCGGTAATTACATACTGCATTCCTATTGTTGCCATTGGTCCGATTATTCGACTTGTTCTTGGTGCTCCTGGTGAGGGTGAACCAGCAGGAGCGGCAATCTCACTTGCTGCTCTAAGTGTTTTCTTCACAACCATGATTGGTGTTCTAACCGGTGTGAAATCAACTGATCAGGCAAGCCTTGATGTTGTCACTGTCTATGGTGGTACTTCTTGGCACAGACTGATCAAGGTTCAGTTACTCTCTGCTTTACCATCAGTGTTCGCAGCTCTAAAGATTGCAGCTCCCGCATCTTTCCTCGGAGCAATCCTTGGTGAGTATGTTGGTGGACCTGACATTGGTTTTGGACCTGCTCTAGTTAATGCTCAGCAGAGTTTAGAGGTAGCAAGAGTTTGGGGATTGGCATTAGTATCTGGTGCTATCGCTGGTCTTGGTTACTACCTGTTTGGTCTTCTGGCTAAGAAAGTAACTCCATGGTCAGCAAGTAATGGGAAGGCAGGACATTGAAAACCTTCTCCAAGAAACTAGGTAAATCAGTTCTAAACACTGTCTTCTCGCTAGTTGTTGTCACGGTTCTCTGGGTGTTAGCCCTTTGGGTATTTGATGTGTCTCCGTATATTGGCAAGAACCCTCTTGATGTTTACAACTTCTTATTCACAGTTGAAAAGGCGGTAGAGAACCAGCAGTTGGTTCTAACTGCTCTTGGTCAGACTCTTTATGACTCAAGCATTGGCTTCACCGCTGGAATTACGATTGCGACTTTGGTAGCAGTTTTGTTTGCTCTTTCTAAAGGCATAGAGCAGGCTCTGATGCCGATAGCAATGCTTCTTCGATCAGTTCCGCTGATTGCTATGACGCCTATCATCATCTTGATCTTTGGCAGAGGTGAGGTAACCGTCGCAGTTATGGGAGCTATAGTTGTGCTATTTCCGGCGCTTGTGAACATAGTGTTTGGCCTTCGCTCTGTTTCACCTTCCATGGGTGATCTTGTTGAGGTTTATGGAGCAAACAAGTTCAAGCAACTAAGAACTGTTGCATTCCCTTCTTCCCTTCCTGCGTTCTTTGCTGCAGTGAAGATTTCGGTTCCTGGAGCCATTACTGGTGCGCTTTTGGTTGAGTGGCTAGCTACTGGTTCAGGTATTGGTTATGGAATTGTTTCAGCAGTTGGTAGAGCTAAAGCCAATGAAGTCTGGGCCTATGTTGTTGTGATCACGGTTGTGTCAATTGTTTTGTATAACCTTGTGGCCCTGCTCGAAGACTATGTTCTCGAGCGCTATGGATTTACTAAAGGAAAGTAAGTTCTAGATCTCTGCTGGTGCTTCAACATCAGCAAGAGAGATAATCGGACAATCTTTCCATAATCTCTCAATGTCGTAGAAGATTCTGTCTTCTTCATGCATGACATGGCAGATCACATCACCAAAGTCCAACAAGATCCAGCGACCTGTTGTCTTACCTTCTCTACGCAGTAACTTGTGACCTTCTAGAAGCATCGCCTCTTCAACACCATCAGCGATAGCAGCCACCTGACGCTCGTTGCGTCCAGAGACAATCAAGAAGGTATCTGCAAGTACGAAAGGAATGCTGACATCAAGACCGACTAGGTTCTCTGCCACCTTGCCCAAAGCTCCTCTAGCAGCGATTTTGGTCATTTCGATGGCGCGTGTGGTTGCAGTCAATGAGTAGCTTTCTGTATTAGTTGAAGAAACCGGAATAGAAGGAAAGTGCAATACCACCGGCAATGAGCATTGCAGCCGTGGCAATCATCGCTACATACCAGTATGGGTTAATTCCACGGTGTGCACCACCGGGAATACCTGGTTGATTCAAAGTCTTAGAGATAACACCTGAGATACGAATCGGTGGAATACCTGGAATGAAGTTCTGTTGAGCATCTTTATCAAGGTCATTATCCGAAGCATCAGTAAATGCACTGATGTCAATCTCACCGGTAGGTGTTATCAAAGCGCTAACATCGATGCTTCCAGTGATAACAAGTTCACCGGTGTCAGTGACAAGTGCACCGCCAGCTGTAATGTCTGGTGGAAGTTCAACAATGATGTTAGCTCCAGTAAACTCACCGGTTAGAGCATTAGAAACCTTGAACTGAGGATTACCCTCTTCATCTAATTCAACATTCGCTAAGTCTTTTTCAACCTCTATAAGGGATGGTGCTGGTTCGACAACTGGCTCTACTGCTTCTTCAACCACTGGCTCAGCTACAGCTTCTTCGACTGGATCAGTCTTAACTATTGGAACAATAATTGGTGGGGTCACGACCGGTGGCGCTACCTCTAGAGGAGCTGGAGTTAGAGGAACTTCTTGAACCGGTTCGGCAACTGGTGTTGATTCCTGAACTGGAGGTAGAGTAATGCCCGCCTCTGCGGCTTGGCGAGCGGCTATCGCTGCAGCTTGAGCTTCAATGGCTGCTCTAGTTAGTGGCTGAAAGCTTGAATCACTCATGCTGACCATACAATTCGTGCTTGGCGATGTACTGCACAACACCATCTGGAACTAGATACCAAACTGGATAGCCACTATCCACTCTTCTTCTAACATCTGTTGAGGAGATAGCAAGAGCAGGAATCTCTAGTGAAGTAATAGATCCTTCAGGAGCTTCAGGAATGGCGAGCTTATGACCTGGCCTACTTACAGCCACGAACTTAGCTAGAGACCACAGCTTGTGAGCGTCTTTCCAGCTCAAGATCTGAGCAATAGCGTCAGCACCAGAGATGAAGACCAAATCTGCATCAGGATGAAGATCTTTCATTTCAGTAAGGGTGTCCACTGTGTAGGTATCGCCACCCCGATCAATATCAATGCGGCTTACCTTAAACCTAGGGTTAGACGCTGTTGCAATAACAGTCATCAGGTAACGGTGTTCAGCTGAGGTTACGTTCAGCTTGAGATAAGGAGATCCGGTAGGAACGAAGATAACTTCATCAAGTTTGAAGGCTGAGGCAACCTCGCTGGCTGCGACAAGGTGACCGTTGTGAATAGGGTCAAAGGTTCCACCCATGACTCCAATTCTTCTTCTAACGGTCAAAGCTAAACCCTAGTGAGAGCCTTGGTTGTTGTTTTTACCCTTGTGTTCATGACGGTTAGCTACATCACGGTAAGACCAGGTAACTGCAGCGAGTACGAGGAAAAGACTCATGGCGATTATTCCAAAGACGATTGATGGGAACGGGTACTCTATGTGTGCTACGTGACCTTCGGCTTCTTGAGCGAATAGCTGTAAAAACTTCAATTTATCTCCTATAACGATTAGTTCAAATCTACCCTAGAGTCGCTAAAAATGGGGGCTCTAAGACCTTGACTGCCCTGATCCACGAACTAACCACTTAGTACTGGTTAGTTCTGGAAGGCCCATCGGACCTCTGGCATGAAGTTTCTGGGTAGAAACCCCGACTTCGGCACCAAAACCGAACTCCCCACCATCAGTGAATCTAGTTGAGGCATTGACCATCACAACAGCAGAATCTACCCTGGCTAGGAACTCTTCAGCATTCTTGACATCCTCAGTGATGATGCTTTCGGTGTGTGAAGTCGAGTACTGAGCTATGTGTTCAATTGCCTCTTCAAAGCTGTCAACTACTTTGACGGATATCTCTAAAGAGTGATACTCGGTAGCCCAATCCTCCTCGGTTGCCTCAAGAGCACTTGGGAAAACCTTTCTTACTCGCTGATCTCCGTGGATAATTACTCCGTTAGCAGCTAGTTTTTCAAGAACTGGAACCAAAAGTTTCTCTACGGCATCTTTGTGAACTAGCAACGTCTCCAGGGCGTTGCAAACTGAAGGTCTTTGGACTTTAGAGTTAGTAACAATATCTAGGGCGAAATCAAGTCTTGCTGAGGCATCCAAGAAAATGTGGACAATGCCATCACCGGTTTGGATAACAGGCACCTTAGATTCTTCAACAACAGTCTTAATTAGATTCGCAGATCCTCTAGGAATCAGAACATCAATTAATCCGGTTGCCTTCATCATCACCTCGGCACCTTCACGACCATACTCATCAACACTGGCAATAGCGTTTGGATTATGACCGTTGGTTTGGAGTGCCTCTTTGAGTATCGAGACCAGTACCTTATTGGTGTTTTCCGCCATTGAACCACCGCGCAAGATGATCGCATTACCTGTCTTAACTGCCATACCTGCAATGTCAATCGTCACATTAGGGCGAGCTTCATAGATAGCGCCGATTAGACCAAAGGGCACTCTAACCTCTTTGATGCTTAGACCATTAGGCCGTGTGATGTCTCTAACCAATTCACCGATTGGATCGTTCAACTCGATTAGCTCAGCTAGGGAAAACTTCAACGAATCAATTCGCTCGAGATTAAGAGCAAGCCTATCTTGAAGTGATTGTGATACCCCTGAATCCTGAGCTAGCTTTAGGTCAAGATGATTGGCGACCAGTATCTCTTCAGATCTAGAAGTTAGGAGAACAGATACAGTCTTTAGAATCTCATTCTTTTGCTCAGTCGAAAGCAGGCCTAGAGACACAGACGCAGCCTTAGCTTGCTTGATTAAGTCGATTGCGCTCACTTTAACTCCTTTGCTTGAAACCAGGTTCCCACTCGATCTCCTGCAAGAACTGCAGCAGCATTATCAATAGAGGTAAGCAATACTGTAATACCGTGCGCTCGTGCATACTTAGCAGCTTCAATCTTGGTTTCAGCACCACCTGTGCCAACGGTTGAAGCACTACCGCCAATTTTTATAGTTGTCAGATCATCTTCAGGTTCAACCCATTCAATCTTTTGTGAACCTGGTTCTGTTGGTGGTCTGTCATACAGAGCATCAACATCGGACAAGAGAATTAGTGCATCTGCTCGAACTAGAACCGCAACTAGAGAGGCAAGCTTGTCGTTGTCACCAAAAGCAATTTCTTGGGTGGCAACAGTGTCGTTTTCATTTACGATAGGGATTACTTTGAGCTCCAACAGTCTGTCGATGGCTTTACTCGCGTTCTGACTAGTTTCCGCTTGTTCAAAGTCCCCTGCGGTTAGAAGAACTTGACCTGCAATGATGTTGAAACGGCGAAGGCTAGTTTCGTAGCGACCCATGAGCTTACTTTGACCAACCGACGCCAATGCTTGCTTAGTAGCGAGGTCAGTTGGCTTCTCAGTGAGGTTTAGTAAAGGTAACCCAGTTGCAATCGCTCCTGAAGTAACCAGAATTATTTCCTGATTCTTCTTGGACGAATTAGAAATAGCAGCAACTAGTAGGTCGAGGTTCTTCTCATTAGTGCCTGTGATTGAAGAAGAGCCTACTTTGACTACGATTCTTTTAGCCTTTGGGATATCCCTGTGATCTGAGAGCTTCACTTCTGCTCCTCTACACCTGCTTGTTCGCTGGTGATTTCTTTATCTGGATCTTCTTCTGACCCAATCTCGTAAGAGATGATTGGGTTACCTTCTTTTGCCATCTCTTCACGCATTGCAGCTCTCGCGTCCATCATCTCTTGGTATTCACGACGTCTATCAATGTTGGTTCTACGTTCACGCTGATCAAGTCTTGGATCTGTTCCACGAGGAGCAGCAATGAGTTCACCAGCAGAGGCTATTGTTGGCTCCCAGTCGAAGATGACTCCGTCTTTACCAGCACCGATGACGACTGTTGAACCGGCTACAGCACCTGCCTTTAGAAGTTCATCTTCAAGCCCTAGCTTGGCAAGACGGTCTCCTAGGTAACCAACGGCTTCTTCATTACCAAACATTGTTTGAGCCACCCAGCGCTCAGGCTTAGCGCCAATGACTCGGAAGATCTCTTCGCCTGCGTAAGACTCTTTCTTCACAGTGAACTTATTCTCATCACGCTTGGTGTTCATCAAGTGAATACGAGGTCTTGCAGGAATAGCAGCCTTTGCTTCTCGGTGAGATTTCACAAGTTCAGCTAGAGCAAAGTTCAGTTCTCTAAGGCCTTCACGAGCAACTGCTGAGATTAGGAATACTTTGTATCCACGTGCTTCAAGAGTTGGCTTAACAAACTCTGCCATCTCGCGTCCATCAGGAACATCAATCTTGTTCAAAGCAATTAGTTGAGGTCTTTCAACTAAAGGTAACTCACCTTCAGGAACTTCATACAAAGCAAGTTCGTTCAAGATTAGGTCGAGATCAGAAATAGGGTCTCTGTTTGGCTCTAAGGTTGCGCAGTCCAGAACATGAAGCAAGGCCGCACAACGTTCAACGTGTCTCAGGAACTTCAGTCCTAGACCTTTTCCTTCGCTAGCACCTTCTATAAGTCCAGGCACGTCAGCGACAGTGAATCTAGTTTCTCCCGCTTGAACAACACCTAGGTTTGGATGCAGGGTTGTAAATGGGTAATCAGCAATCTTTGGCTTGGCTGAAGAAATTGCAGCAATCAAAGAGGACTTACCAGCTGATGGATAACCAACTAGAGCTACATCGGCAACTGACTTGAGTTCAAGAATGATGTCCCCACGCCAACCAGGAACTCCAAGTAATGCAAAACCTGGTGCTCTTCTCTTTGAAGATGAAAGTGCAGCGTTACCCAAACCACCGTTACCGCCTTCAGCAACTACTAGCTCCATGCCTGGTTCATCGAGGTCGGTGATTAGTTTGCCATCAGCAGATCTAACAACTGTTCCAACTGGAACTTTTAGGACAACGTCTTTACCAGTTGCACCGTTACGGAAATCTCCAGCTCCATCGCCACCATCTCCACCTGCACGGTGAGGGCTGAAATGATATTCCAAAAGAGTGGTGGTGTTTGAATCAGCGATAAGTGAAATGCTTCCACCGTTACCACCATCAGCACCATCAGGACCAGCTAGTGGCTTGAACTTTTCACGCTTAACAGAGATACAGCCATCCCCACCATCTCCAGCGCGCAGGTGAAGAGTAACCTGATCGACGAATGTCACCATTTAGTTACTCCTTTCATTACCCTCAAAAACACAGAAGGCGAGCACATTGGCTCGCCTGCTGATTAGAAAACTTTTAGTTCGAATAGAACCTAAGCCGCAACAACAATGTTGACTACGCGACGTCCGCCCTTTTGACCGAACTCAACTGAACCTGCAGACAAAGCAAACAGGGTGTCGTCTTTACCGCGGCCTACGTTACGACCTGGGTGGAAGTGTGTTCCACGCTGACGGACAAGGATTTCACCTGCGTTAACTTCCTGACCTGCGTATCTCTTGACTCCTAGACGCTGAGCGTTTGAGTCGCGGCCGTTACGGGTTGAGGATACACCTTTTTTGGATGCCATTTTTTAGATCCTTTACTTACTTGATCTCAGTAACCTGAACACGAGTCAGGTCGGCACGGAAACCCATGCGCTTTTTGTAACCGGTCTTGTTCTTGTACTTCTGAATAACAATCTTTGGACCACGTAGGTTACCCAAAACTGTTGCAGTCACCTTCACCTTGGCTAGAGCCTCAGCTTCGTGAGTTACCTTATCGCCATCAACTAGCAACAATGGCTCCATCTGAATGGTGCCACCTGCTTGCGCCTTTAGACGATCTAGCGTGACGATGGTGCCTACTGACACCTTTTCTTGGCGGCCACCCGCGCGGACTACTGCGTAAACCACAGATATACCCTTTGTTCGAAAAATCTTGAATTTGGAAGTGTTGCAAGTTAGTCAGGCAACAAGGTTCAATCTTAGCGGGCTGTACCCGCCTTGGCAAACCTAACGGCCCTAAATTTTGGCCCTAATTGTCCTCGCCAGGGGTGATTTCTCCCCCACTTGAGACCCTTCTGGACTTGCGCTTGGCAGGAACATCCGGTGAAGGTGGCAAAGCATCTAGGACAGCTTCAAGGGTCTTTTGGGCTGGTTCAGCCGTTCCCATGGTCGAAGCAGCGATCTTAGACATCAGGTTCTTAGCCTCTTCAGCCTTTTCAGGAGTTACTACCTTGGCAGGCTCAATTCTTGGCTTGTTTGGCTCTGCTTCGGCCTTAGGGGCGTTGTTTTGCTTGTTTTTGCCCTTGTTCTTACCCTTGTTATTCTCACGGTTGTTGTTTTCACGGCTGTTCTGACGCTGAGGACGGTCATCGTCTTCAATGTGCTTGTTCTTAAGAACAGGCTCATGGTGAACGATTAGGCCTCTCCCAGCACAGGTCTCACAAGGCTCAGTGAATGCCTCAAGAAGTCCAATTCCGATCTTCTTACGGGTCATCTGAACTAGACCTAGAGAGGTAACTTCAGCAACCTGATGCTTCGTTCTATCTCTGGATAGACATTCCATGACTCTTCTGAGAACTAAGTCACGGTTAGATTCAAGAACCATATCGATAAAGTCCACAACGATGATTCCACCGATGTCACGAAGCCGAAGCTGGCGAACAATTTCTTCAGCTGCTTCCAAGTTGTTCTTAGTCACAGTCTCTTCAAGGTTTCCACCTGAACCGATGAACTTACCGGTGTTCACATCAACGACGGTCATAGCTTCGGTTCTATCGATCACCAATGAACCACCTGAAGGCAGGTAAACCTTACGGTCTAGTGCCTTAATGATCTGTTCGTTGATTCTGAAATGATCAAAAGCATCGCCTTCACCAGAGAAACGCTCAACACGCTCTAGAAGATCTGGGGCTACATCCTTTAGGTATCCTTCAATGGTTGCGAAAGGTACATCGCCATCAATGATCATCTTCTGGAAGTCTTCATTGAAGACATCTCTAACAATCTTGATTAGAAGATCTGGTTCAGAAGAAAGAAGCGAAGGTGGTGTTGAAATCTCAGCATTACGACTAATCTCTTCCCACTGAATCTGAAGTCTTTGAACATCTTCGGTTAGCTGCTCTTCGGTCGCTCCTTCAGCAGCGGTTCTAATGATTACTCCAGCATCTGGCGGCAAGATCTCTTTCAAGATCTTCTTTAGTCTCACGCGCTCGCTTTCAGGAAGCTTGCGGCTAATCCCGTTCATGTTGCCATTAGGAACATAAACAAGGTAACGACCAGGAAGTGATACCTGTGAGGTTAGACGAGCACCCTTTTGCCCCACTGGGTCTTTAGTGACCTGCACTAATACCTTGTCACCAGACTTGAGTGCTAGCTCAATCTTTCTCGGCTGGTTACCAACTTCTGCTAACTCCCAGTCAACTTCACCTGAATACAAAACAGCATTACGACCGCGACCGATGTCAACGAAAGCTGCTTCCATTGAAGGAAGAACGTTCTGGACTTTACCTAGGTAGACGTTTCCAATCAAAGAAGTGTCTTGGGCCTTAGCAACATAGTGCTCAACCAAGATGTTGTCTTCGAGAACACCAATCTGAATCTTGTCGTCTTTACTTCTAACCACCATTACGCGGTCAACAGCTTCACGACGAGCTAGGAATTCTGATTCAGTAATTCTTCCTGCTCGGCGACCAGAGTCTCTACCATCACGTCTTCTCTGCTTCTTGGCTTCAAGACGAGTTGAACCTTTAACTCTTGTTGGCTCATTGCTAGGAGCTTTAGGTTCGCGAGGAGTTCTAACTTTCACTACAACATTTGGTGGAAGTTCACCTTCAACAGCCTCGCCAGATCTTCTTCTAGATCTAACTCGGCGGTGAGACTCATCGGTTGGAGCATCATCAACAATTGATGCTTTGCCTCTTCTGGTACTCACTGTTGGAGTAGGAAGATCAGGTGCCTGGAAGATTAGTTGAATTGCTGCCGGCTTTACCGGTTCTTCTTTTTTCTTAGCCAATTTTTAGCCTCTAAGCCTGTGGGACACACCCTGTGGGCCATCTGTCGTGACCTAGGCCGCAGCCGAGGTCGAATTCTAAAAGCGTCAGAATCTAAATCTGACCAAACCTTCGATG
>JAULUM010000017.1:0-7009 GCA_032111565.1 Rhodoluna sp.
AAAGGAACGTATATGATCCCACTGACTTTTTGGGGATCACCGCACCGTGTCGATCAGATTTCAGGAAAATTAGTCCTCAACCCCAATGACCCCAGCATCACTAGCGGCTAATACTTCTGCTTTCCTGATGTCGTCCGAGAGATCTCTTACGGCACTTCTTAGAGCTCTTTCAGGGTCTAGGTCTTGGGCTTTAGCTGCTTGGACTATGGCTAGAAGTAATGCTCCTAGTTGTTCTTCTGTGTCCAGTTGGATGGGTGACTGGGTGTCTTTGTCTAGGAGGTTTATCTTCTGAGCTTTACCTATTACTTTGCTGGCTAGGGCTAGAGCAGGTAGTGCTTGAGGTATGCCGTCTAGTACTGAGGCTCGCTCTGGTTTCTCTTTTTGTTTGTGGTTATCCCAGTTGAGCATTACATCATCACCGGTGTTGGCTTTGTATTTCTCTAGTTCTTCAGGGGTTCCAAAGACGTGGGGGTGTCTACCCTCCATCTTTTCTCTGGTGAACTTAGCAACATCTTCGATGTTAAATGGATCTCCTAGAGAACCTGCTTGAGCTAGATCTGAGTGGAAGACCACTTGGTATAAAACATCGCCTAGTTCTTCTAGGACATCTTCTCTGGTGCCTGACTCAATGGCATCGATAAGCTCATAGGTTTCTTCCAAAAGGTATTGAACTAGAGACTCATGGGTTTGTTCAGCATCCCAAGGACACCCGCCTGGAGATCTAAGAGTGTTTGCTGTTTGGATTAGTTTGTCTAGTTCGCTCATGTTGCTAGTTTGCCAGAGGCTGGGGATAACTCAGGTAGTGAAATGGCAAGCCTGCTTTACTTACCACCATGTCGGAAACAGCATCGGTTTGGTCTCTTACTTATCTCGATGAGGCACGTTTCTTTCGAGATGTGAGCGACTTGCCTGCAGATTCACGCTACGTATTAAAAGTTGCACTCGAATCCATTCTTCTGGTTGAAGGAATGGATTTAGCTGCTGGTCCTTGGCTCAAGAGTCTAGGAGGTGGGCTTTGGGAGTTTAGAATCGGTCCCTCTATCAAGGCAGTGTTCTCGAAAGCAGCTGTCAGATCGCCAATGCCTATTCCAAATAAAAAAGTCTTGATTCGGGTGTATTGCACTTTTACAAATCGAAAAGTCTTACTTATTGGATTATTCGATAAACAGCGCTACGGGTCTGGGAAGAGACAATCGAATTCAATACAAAATGCGAGAAAACAGTTGTTGACTTTTCAAACGGGGAGATAGATGATTACATATATGAAATCACAGAATTCGCCTAAAACTATCACCCATGAGGAATTCTGGAGTCGCGTCGAAGCGACATACACTGCGGAAGATATTCGACAGATCAAGCCCCTGAAAGCCATTGTTGCCGCCTCTAAATTCAGGAATGATGCGGCCAAGCTAATCAAGGAAAAGCGCGAAGCTTTAGAAATGAATCAAAGAGATTTTGCCAAGTACCTGGGAATAAGCCAGCGTGATGTTTCTCATTTAGAGCAAGCTAAAGGTAATCCAACCATCGCCACGTTATCGATAGTTTTTTACATGCTCGACATGGAGATGGGAATCACCCAGAGAGGCACAAACCGAGATTCTGAAGGAAAGCCTTTCTTTTAGAAGTGCAGTGATGTAAGTCCAAAGGCTGGGGATAGCTACAGCAGGCTAGAGTTTTGCCCTCTACCCTAGTGTGATGTCACCCCACTACGATTTGCTCTATAGCGAAGAGTATCTCAGGCAGCTAAAGAACTTAAGCCCAGAAGATCAGAGTATTGTTCGACTTTTAGTCCTTGAGATTCTTGGAGGGAAAGGAATGGGTCTTGCTAGCAGTCACTGGCTAAAGCCCTTGGGTGCTGGTTTGTGGGAGTTCCGAATTGGCAGAAACATGAAGGGTGTGTTGAAGTCAGAAGGTGTCGAGCTTTCTTCAGCTGTGACGAATAGGAAAATTCTCATTCGAGTGTTTTGCTCTTTCGAGCAGGACGGAATCCTTCTTCTGGGTTGTTACAACAAACTGCGTTCTGGTGGCGGCAGAGCCCAGAATTTAGCCATTAATAAAGCACGTGCGTTGCTCTTGACATATAGGAGAGATAAGTAAATGATTTCATATATGAAAACATCAGATTCAGTGGAAATTCTTACCCAAGAACAGCACGACCAGTTGTTGATGGCTCACTGGAGACCTGAAGATCACGAGTTTAATCGAGTCTTGACTCTTGCGTTTGAGGAGAGAAACCAAAGAACTGCTCTTGCAGTAGCAGTTAAATCAAGAAGGACATCTCTAAAGATGTCCCAGCGTGCTTTAGCAAAACTGGTGGGAGTGAGCACACGCGACATTTGCCACATCGAACAAGCTAAATCAAACCCTACGCTCTCCACCCAAGTGAAGCTCTTGTCTAGCCTTGGTTTGACTATGCAGATTCTTTCGAAGTAAAGACCTGAGCTAAGAACACCCAAGCCCAATCAATCAGAGCCCTGTCTTCAAGAATCTCTCCTTGAGAGTCTTTAGGTGCTGGCACAGATATTTGTTTTGCAGAGGCTAAATATCTAAGTCCTGGATACATGTGGCTCAACTGAATCTGGTGAGCTTCTGTCAGTTCAACAGGAGTTAGCTTGAACTGGTTCCCGATCATCATCACATCTTTTAGATTCAGCTTGTTGCACTGCTGTCTCAACTCTGTGACATCAATCAGATTGATAACTGACTGAGGGGCTTTTCCATATCTATCTTCTAGCTCTTGGAAGATTGCATCTAGTTGAGCTCTGGTTCCTAGTTCACCACTTGCTGCCGATAACTTGTGATAAGCCTCAAGTCTTAGTCGCTCTGAATCAACGTATTCAATTGGGATGTGAGCATCTATTGGAATCTCTAGTTTTAGTTCTGCTGGAGATTCATGCTTAATACCCTTGAACTCATCAACTGCTTCACCAATCATGCGTAGGTATAGATCAAATCCAACTCCAGCAATGTGACCTGATTGCTCTCCCCCAAGTAAATTACCTGCTCCTCGTATTTCTAGGTCCTTGAGTGCTACCTGCATTCCAGAGCCAAGTTCATTGTTAGCTGCAATGGTGGAGAGTCTGTCTAAGGCAAAAGGAGATAGTGGCTTATCTGGTGAGTATAGGAAGTATGCATAAGCACGTTCTCTAGATCTACCAACTCGTCCTCTGATTTGGTGTAACTGGGATAACCCAAAGTTCTCTGATCTATCAACTATCAATGTATTGGCATTAGGAATGTCTATGCCTGCTTCAATGATGGTTGTTGCCACCAAGACGTCGTATCTTCTTTCCCAGAAGTCAATGACAACCTGCTCTAGTTGGCCTTCATTCATCTGACCGTGGGCAACTGCAATCCTGGCTTCAGGTACTAGTTCGGCTAGCTGAGATGCAACCTTATCTATGGACTCAACTCGGTTATGCACAAAGAAGACCTGGCCTTCTCTGATGAGTTCTCGATGGATAGCAGCTGCTACCTGCTTGTCGTTGTATGGGCCAATGTAGGTAAGGATTGGGTGGCGCTCCTCAGGAGGAGTGGCCAGTGTAGACATCTCTCTAATACCTGTGATTGCCATCTCTAGAGTTCTAGGGATAGGGGTAGCTGACATAGAGAGAACGTCAACGTTGGTCTTTATGTCTTTTAGCTTCTCTTTGTGCTCAACACCAAAGCGTTGCTCTTCATCAATAATGATGAGTCCTAAATCTCTAAACTTCACGCCACTTGATAGCAGTCTGTGTGTCCCAATCACAACATCAACTTCTCCTGTTGCTAGAGCAGCAATGGTCTCTTTAGATTCTTTAGCTGATTGGAATCTAGAGAGTGCTCGAACGTTGACTGGGAAACCAGCAAATCTTTCAATGAAGGTTTCCACGTGTTGACGAACTAAGAGGGTAGTTGGAACTAGAACTGCAACCTGCTTGCCATCTTGAACAGCCTTGAAGGCTGCTCTAATTGCTATCTCTGTCTTACCGTAGCCAACATCACCGGCAACCAATCGGTCCATTGGAATTGGTTTTTCCATGTCTCGTTTGATCTCTTCAACTGTGTTTAGTTGATCAGGTGTTTCAACAAATGGGAAGCTATCTTCCATTTCTCTTTGCCAAGCGGTGTCAGGTAAGAAAGCATGACCTTTGGCATTCATTCTTGCTGAATAGAGTTTCACAAGGTCAATAGCAATCTTGCGAACAGCTTTTCTAGCGTTGCCTTTAACCTTGGACCAGTCAGAGCCGCCCATCTTGGATAGCACAGGTGCTTCACCACCAACATATCTAGTTAGGAAATCTAACTGATCGGTTGGAACATAAAGAACATCTCCAGCTAGTCCTCGCTTTGACGGAGCGTATTCAATAGTCAGATACTCTCGGGTGTGTTTAGATGCCCCAACACCCATTTGTCTTTGCACCATCTCAACAAATCGACCAATGCCGTGGATCTCATGAACAACATAGTCACCAGCCTTTAGAGCAAGTGGGTCAACAGCCTGTCCACGTTTAGCAGCAAGCCTTGGTCTCTTCACCTGGTTATAACCAGCACCTCGACCAAAGAAGTCGCTATCGGTCAGCAGAATTAACTTGGCATCGGCTGATGCAAAGCCCTTTCTGATTGGAGCTTGAATCAATAGAACTTCTGTTACCTTCTGATCAATGCTGGTTATTGATTCAGGAAGCTCTTCTAAGACGCTGGCTGGAACCTTGGCTGCATGAAGTAATTCAGCAATACGTTCTGCTGTTCCATGGCCAGGGGATGCAATGACTACTTGTTGGCCATTAGCTAACTGGTCAGCGATGTAATCAACAGGTTCAACATCTAGACCCTTGAAGTTAGGTATCTCTAGAAGATTCAAAGCAATCTGTTGAGTTTCATCAGCTAGGAAAGAGGAGATGCTGATTAGTTGCCTGTCATCAAGAGCGACAGTGAAATCATGCAGAGACTTGAATCCGCCAGCACTTAGATCAATAGGAGCCTTGGCTCCTTCTAATGCAGCGTCCCAGGCAGCATGAAGGAACTCTTCATTGGTTTCAATGAGGTTGGCAGCTCTCGCCATTGCTTTCTCAGGTGAAAGCAAAACAACATAAGCATCTTTGGCTAGGTAATCAGAAACCTGACCAAGGGAAGTGACTAGTGCTGGTGCTAAAGACTCCATGCCATCAACAGGAATACCCTGGCCAATCTTGGCAAGCATCGTTGAGAGGTTTGGAAACTCATGTTCCATTTCTCTTGCCCTAAGAGCAACATCTGGTGTGATGATGATCTCTCTGGCTGGATAAATTGTTATTTCATTTGGTCTGCCATCAAGAGATCTTTGGTCAGCTACGCTGAACTCCCTCATTTGTTCTAGTTCATCACCAAAGAACTCAAGCCTGATTGCATGCGAAGAAGTAGTTGGGAAGATATCTAGAATTCCACCTCGAACGGCAAACTCTCCGCGCTTAGTAACCATGTCAACTCTTTGATAGGCGATCTCAACTAGTTTCAGAGTGAGTTCAGGAAGTAAGTACTCTCCCCCAACTTTTAGTTCTAGTGGTGGATAGTCAGCAAGACCTAAGACAACAGGCTGTAAAGCTGCTCTAATCGAGGCAATAACAAAGACCTGCTTGTTGCTCTTTTCTTTGTTTAGTTCATTGAGTCTGTGTAAGGTCTTGAGTCTCTTTCCAACAGTTTCAGCAGAAGGAGAGAGCCTCTCGTGGGGCAAGGTTTCCCAAGATGCGAATTCTAGAATCTCAGCTTCTGGGTTGGTAGCAGATAGGAACTCAACTAGATCTTCGGCTTCTCTACCTGAACTAACAACAACAAGAGCTTGCTGCGATAGCTTCTTAGCCTTACGCAAATCAGCAATAGCACTCAGGATCCAAGGTTGTGCTCCAGTAGGTGCAACTACCTCTAAACGCTTATTGGAGAGCCCTTTACTGACCTGAACGAATGGATATGCATCTGAAACGCGTGCGACAAGGCGCGAGCACCCCTCAGAAACTTTTATCGCGTCCATGGCATCAAGTCTATGTCTAGGCATGCGAAGGTAAACTCAAAGTGTTTCTACCGCCACAAGTAAAGGTGAGTCAATGGAGCCACAAGATAATCATGCAAGCCCCAAGGCAGACTCCCCTAGGCGTTTTAGAGCAATCCTCATAGTTATTGCTTCTGCGCTATTCGTGGTTGCTGGATTCTTTGCCTACCAGATGACTAGTTATCCAGAGGCTACCTTGCCTACAAGTTGTGAACTTCCTCAACTTCAAACTGACTATGGTTCATTGGCTGAAGGTGGAGCTCCTTCTGAAGATGGCATAGACCCAAGTACTTTTTACTGCACTGGAGATTCAGTGGGCAATTGGATGGGTGAAACCTTTATTGGTATTGGTCCACAAGTTCACTACTCAGACGTCAACTATTACACCCCAGAGATCGATAAGGACCAGGCCTGGCTCTCCTCCATCGAACAGCGTAAGAGTGGTGGCCCTTATGAATACCTTGAAACTTCTCTAGAGGGTTATCCATTGCTCTATGACTGCTACGTACCTAACGAAGGTGATCCTGAAGTTATGACTGCAGCTCTATACGTTAATGGAATTGTTGTGGATTACTGGAACGAAGGTTGCCTAGATCAAAACAAGAAGTATCTACTTGAAGCAGCTTCAAGCATTCCAGTCAACTAATTCGGGGAATGGTATTTCTGCTGAGCTTCAGCTAAGCCAAGGGTGACTATTGCCTCAACCATGTCTGCTGCTATTTCAAGTGTTGTTGGTAGTTCTTGTTTCTCAGTTGAGTTGAAGTTTTGGAGGACGAAGTCTGCTGTGTCCATGCGTCCTGGTGGTCGACCAATACCAACTCTTAGCCTGATGTAATCATTGCCTATGGCACTGATGATATCTCTCAGTCCATTGTGACCACCATGGCCACCGGAGAACTTGATCTTTAGAGTTCCTGCATCGATGTCTAATTCATCGTGAATAACAATTAGGTTCTCTGGCTTTAGATCATAAAACTTTAGAAGTGCTGATACAGGACCACCTGA